>JBKPAC010000185.1:0-37040 GCA_046726175.1 Acidobacteriota bacterium | reverse complement strand
CTGCCGACGCCCTGGCGGTAGCGATCTGTCACTTTCATCACGCGGGTATTGCACAACGTATACAAGCTGCTGAAAGTCGCGCCAGCGCGGCATCAGCGGTCATGACTCGTCGTCGCGCGATCCGTTAGCGGCCCATCACGCCGGCTCGAGCCTTCACTCTCGTCAACCTCACCTTGCAAAGGAGGCAAGGCCGTGAAACGCAAACTGAATCTCACTATCGTAATAGTCTTGTTCCTCTCTACATCAGCCGTGCAATCGAAGCCTCGACGTCCGCCTTCAGACGGGAGGGTTGCTGTTGTTGTCAATGAAAAGCTTTCAGGACTTAGGGCATCACCTGATCTGTCAGGCAAGCTATTACAAAGACTTAGTCGCGGACGAACCGTAGCAATCATGGGACGTAAGACGATCGGAGATCTCGTCTATTATCGCGTCAAGATATCTCATCGCACGCAGGGTTGGATGCAACGAGAAGCATTGGTCTCTCCGGCCGTTGCTGGTGACGACCTTAGGCTGGTGCGCTTGATCCGAGCATCCGAAGGTTGGGATCGCATTGTGCGCTCGTATATTTTTCTGACGACATTCAGACGCTCATCCTGGCGAGCTGAAGTACTCTTGATCTATGGCGATGCTGCTGAGGATGCAGCCACTAGACTTTCACGCGAAGCGACGAGGAGAATTGATCCAAAAGAAATCGCAGCTTCAGGAGCGCCGGACTACAGCTACTTTCTTAACTTCAATGGACTGGACCGGTACAACCGTCAGGGAATCAGGTTCATTTTTGACCGCGTCAGCAAGAGGCTTCATTACGATGGCACTGCCTGGCGTGAGATCGTCCGGCGGTATCCGAAGAGCCCGCAGTCTCTCGAGGCGGAAAAACGTCTGCGCTTACTGGGAAAGCGGGCGTCTCGTCCGCTGCCCGCTGTGATTGTCAATGCGGGCGAGACGCCCGCGCTCCCAGTAAATGACCTTGATCCATGAACGGGACTTTGTCGTAATAGTTGATGATTCCAGGTGAGCGTTGGGTACGTCTAGTGCTCTAAGGAGGAATTCTGATGTCAAGACGGAAGCTCAGTATTCTCATCTTTCTGATTCTTTCACTAGCAGTTTGGGGATGCCGCCGAGGATTCAGAGCTGAGAGCTCTTCCGCTCGCGATTCCAAAAACTGGCCCACCTACGTAAATGAATTCCTCGATGCATATTTCGTTGCTCGTCCAGACTTTGCGGTACGTGCAGGAAAGCATGAGTTCGACGGAAAGCTTCCTGATTGGAGCGCCGAGGGAATCGCAAACGAGGTCAAACGCCTGCGCGCAGAACGCGATCGCATTTCTAAATTTCGCGATTCTTCTTTGACCGAGCAGCAACGCTTCGAACGCGATTACCTCAACGCGATCGTCGATGCCGATTTGTTTTGGCTTGAATCCGTCGAGTGGCCTTTCCGCTGTCCTCAGTTCTACGCCGACGGCGTCGATCCTGATGTGTACGTGTCGCGCACCTACGCTCCTCTCGATCAGCGTTTGGTGTCATATACGAAGTACGCCCAATCGATCCCAGGAGCTGTTGCCCAGATTCAAAAGAATCTTCGGACGCCACTTCCGAAAACATTCGTGAATATCGGACACACGACATTTGGTGGGTTGGTATCGTTCTATGAGAAGCAAGTGCCAGCGATTTTCGCTTCGGTCAAGGACGAGCAGAAACAGAAAGAGTTTCGCGAGGCAAATGCCGCTGCCATTACCGCTATGAAAGGGCTAGACGATTGGTTTACAGCTCAGGAAAAGACTGCGAATGACAACTTCTCAATTGGTCCTGAAAAGTTCAGCGAAATGTTGCGGCGAACTGAACGTGTTGAGGTCAGACTTGATGAACTCGAAGGCATTGGAAGGCGCGATCTTGACCGTAATCTCACGGCTTTGAAGGATGCTTGTTCAACCTACACACCGGGAAAATCAGTTGCAGAATGTGTGGCGAAAGCGGAAAGCCAAAAACCGTCTGGAGGAGCAGTGGATGGAGCTCGCAAACAACTGGGCGATCTCAAAGCATTCATCGTTGACAAAAAGATCGTCACGATTCCCGGCTCTGAAGAAGCCCTCGTAGCTGAAGCGCCAGCTTATCGTCGATGGAACTTTGCCTACATCAACATTCCCGGACCATATGAACAAGGATTGCCGTCTATATATTATTTGGCGCCTCCTGATCCAAGCTGGTCTCAGAAAGAGCGAGACGCCTATGTGCCGGGACGAAGTAGTCTGCTTTTCACATCAGTTCACGAGGTCTGGCCAGGTCATTTCCTGCAGTATCTCCATGCAAACAGATCGTCATCCAAAGTGGGCCAGTTGTTTGTCGGCTACGCATTCGCTGAAGGATGGGCTCACTACACTGAAGAAATGATGTGGGACGCAGGGCTCGGCAATAACGATCCTGAGATGCACATCGGACAATTGTGCGAAGCGTTACTCAGGAACGTGCGATTTCTGTCTGCAATCGGCATGCATACAGGAAGAATGACTGTCGCAGACTCAGAGAAGATGTTTATTGAGGAAGGATTTCAAGATCCGGGAAACGCTCGACAGCAGGCAGCCCGGGGAACCTTCGACCCAGCCTACCTGAACTACACGATGGGTAAGCTGATGATCAGGCGTTTACGCCAGGATTGGACCAGCACACGCGGTGGAAAGGAGGCATGGCAGGCATTTCACGATGAGTTCCTGAAGTATGGCGGACCGCCGATCCCGCTCGTTAGAAAAGCGATGCTCGAGGACAAGGCAGGTTCGCTGTTTTAAGCTTCAACTTCCGGGGCTATCCGAGTTATTCTTTGCCGCAAACTTGCCGGCATTTAGACAGGATTATCAGAAGTTATAAGATTGCTTTGTTGAGTTCGTGGATCTAATCATGTGAATTCTATTAATCGTGTCGTTAGCTTGAGCTGTGGGAGTAACACCTGTGGCTGAAACGCGAACCGCAATCGAGCGCAGTGGTTTTGGAACCACGATGCGCCGTGATCTGTGGTGGATCGAACTTGTTCCCGTAATCCTGTTGCTGGGTGGCTTTGGCGTCTACGCGACTTTCCGCGCGTTCGAGAACGCTTACTACGAATGGGGCCCTTATCTTTCTCCGTTCTATTCCCCTTTATTTAAGCCGGCGTGGTGGCCTTTCTCTCCAGCAATTCTGATCCTCGGAGGGCCACTCGGTTTTCGCGCTACCTGTTACTACTATCGCAAAGCTTACTATCGAGCCTTCTTTCTCGATCCTCCCGCTTGTGCCGTCGGCGAGGCGAGGCCCCATAGCTATCAAGGCGAAACATCGTTTCCTTTGATTCTGCAAAACCTGCATCGCTATTTCCTGTACCTGGCTCTGATCTTTTTAATCGTGCTTTGGTACGACGCTGTTCACGCGTTCTGGTTTGATGGAAGTTTTGGAGTAGGCGTCGGGTCTCTCGTCCTGCTGGCAAACATTGTTCTTCTTTCCCTTTACACGTTCTCCTGCCACTCTTTACGCCATATCGTCGGTGGGAATGTCGACTGCTTCTCTTGTGCTACATTCGGACGTGCTCGTGAGAAAGCATGGCGGGGGGCAAGCTTTCTCAATGAACACCATATGCTGTTCGCATGGCTCAGCCTCGTCTCGGTCGGACTCGCGGATCTTTATGTCAGGTCAGTGGCCTCCGGGATCATTCGTGATCTGAGACTTCTGTGACTGAGAAATACGAGACTCACGAACATGATGTCTTGATCATCGGCGCTGGCGGTGCCGGGCTGCAGGCCGCAATCCAGGCGCTGTCACAAGGGGCAAGTGTTGGTGTTGTCTGCAAATCACTACTAGGAAAAGCTCACACAGTAATGGCGGAGGGCGGGATCGCTGCAGCGATGGCGAACGTCGATCCCGCCGACGATTGGCGAACTCATTTTCGCGACACGATGCGCGGCGGAAAATTTTTGAACAACTGGCGCATGGCCCAGATTCACGCGCAGGAGTCACCTGAAAGAGTTCGTGAACTCGAGCAGTGGGGCGCGCTCTTTGACCGTACAAATGATGGTGAGATTCTCCAGCGGGCTTTCGGTGGCCATACATTCAAACGCCTCTGCCATGTTGGTGACCGTACTGGTCTTGAGATGATCCGCACTCTGCAGGATCGTGGTGTTCATCTCGGCGTACACGTTTACATGGAATGTGCGATCACTCGACTCCTGAAAGAGGGAGGTCGAGTTGCGGGAGCTTTCGGCTACTGGCGCGAGTCGGGACGTTTCGTCGTCTTCAAAGCCAAGTCTATAGTGCTTGCTACCGGAGGCATCGGTAAGGCGTGGCGCATCACGTCGAACTCCTGGGAATACACTGGTGATGGAATGGCCCTGGCGTATGAAGCCGGAGCTGAACTGATGGATATGGAGTTCGTGCAGTTTCACCCAACTGGTATGGTCTGGCCGCCCGGTGTTCAGGGAATCCTCGTCACAGAAGCGGTAAGAGGAGAAGGTGGCATTCTGCGAAATAAAGATGGGGAACGCTTCATGGAGCGGTATGATCCGCAGAAGATGGAGCTCTCAACTCGCGATGTTGTGGCGCGTGCTATCTACACCGAGGCAAAGGAAGGTCGCGGAACAGAACACGGCGGTGCATTCCTGGATATCTCGCACAAGCCTGCTGATTATGTAAAACGAAAGCTACCAAGCATGTACCATCAGTTTCGAGAACTCGCTGATGTAGACATAACAACGCAGCCAATGGAAGTTGGGCCGACGTGTCATTACATGATGGGCGGGGTTCGCGTCGATGCTGAAACCGCGCAATCTTCCGTACCGGGGTTGTTTGCAGCGGGGGAAGTGGCCGCGGGTTTGCACGGGGCAAATCGCCTCGGAGGAAACTCATTGTCGGATCTGCTCGTGTTTGGCAGACGCGCTGGGCTTGCGGCGACTGAACACGCGAAGCGCGCAACTCCGGCTGGAATTGACCAGGCTCAGGTCGATGACGCCGTACATGAAATGACTGCTCCATTTGAACGAACGCAGGGAACGAGTCCGTACAAAGTGCATCAGCAGCTCCAGGACACGATGCAGAACTACGTCGGTATTTTCCGCAATGAAGGAGATTTGCGGCGCGGGCTGGCAGAGATTCGCCGCCTGCGCACCGAAGCCTCGCACGTGCGTGTCGAGGGATCGCGGCTTTTCAACCCCGGTTGGCATCTGGCGCGCGATCTGAAATCGATGGTCACGGTTTCTGAAGCGGTAGCGTTGAGTGCGCTTGAGCGAAAGGAAAGTCGCGGCGCGCATAGTCGAATCGACTTTCCGAACTATGACGAGGTCTGGGGCAAGCAGAATAATATCGTGGTGCGTGACGGCGACGAGATGCGTCTCATTCAACGCTCGATTGCGGAGATACCGCGCGAATTAAAGGAGATTCTCGAGAGTCAATAGTCAGTGGTCAGTCGTCAGTGGTCAGTTCTCAGTGGTTAGTGAATTCTTGTTAGTGTTGTTCGTTCGTTTCGTGTAATTTCGTGGATCCGTTCTTTCCTGGCAGGTCAGAATTTTAGAAAGCCGATCCACGAAATTACACGAACCATGAACGAACTAACACGAACATGACTACCCGCACTGCCAACTGGCTACGGCCCACTGACAACTGACAACAAACGACTGACTAATCCATGGCTGACGTAACCTTCAAAGTATTTCGTGGCAATGCTGACGGCGGAGACTTCGTTGAGTACAAAGTTCCTCTTGCGCCGGGAATGGTAGTGCTGGATGTCTTGCACTACATTCAAGCACACTTTGCGCCCGACCTCGCCGTGCGCTGGAACTGCAAGGCAGGTAAGTGCGGGTCGTGTTCTGCCGAAGTTAATGGGAAGCCGCGCCTCACATGCAAGACAAGGCTTGACGCGTTGCCTCTGAATGAGCCGGTGACGGTTGAACCCATGCACACGTTTCCAGTACTCAAGGACCTCGTCACGGATGTGTCCTGGAATTACAAAATCAACAAGAAGATTCCACCCTTCACGCCGCGACGAGATGCAAAGTGGAAAATGTACCAGCGCGATCTCGATCGTGTTCAGGAGTTTCGCAAGTGCATTGAATGCTTCCTTTGTCAGAACGTTTGCCATGTGCTGAGGGACCATGGAAAGACCGAGCAGTTTGGTGGTCCCAGGTTTTTCGTTCGCATTGCCGCGCTCGAGATGCATCCGCTGGATGGAATATCGCGGAGCCGTTTGCTTAAGGAAGAGCTCGGCGTAGGACTTTGTAATATCACCAAGTGCTGCACAGAAGTCTGCCCGGAAGAGATTCGCATAACAGACAACGCCATTATTCCTTTGAAAGAACGCGTCGTTGATGATTATTACGATCCGGTGCGCTGGTTTTTGCAAAAGCTAAGCCGAAAGAAGAGACAGGAGCAGTAGGCAGGCAGGAGCAGTGGGCAGGAGCGGTAGGCAGGCGCAATAGGCAGGAATTTGATTGACTTACGACTTAGGGAGGCAAGAAATGCAACTGAACCTCAAGCCGATATCCCGATCGAGCATACCCGAAGCGATCTCGAAGGTCGAAGTCTATCGCTATCTCAACGAACCTGGCGAGGCCGAGTCGATATGTCGCGACATACTCGCGATTGAACCCGGCAATCAGGCGGCCCTGCGTCTGATGGGCCTGGCCATCACGGATCAATTCAACGGTTCAGTATCAGACCGTTATGCTGAGGCGGAAAGCGTCTTTCAGAGTCTGAGTAACGAATACGAGCGCACGTATCATTGCGGAATTCTCTACGAACGGAAAGCAAAAGCTCAATTGAGATCAGGACGTGCTCCGCACACAGTCCTGCCAATCTTCGAAACTGCAATGGGATATTTTGAAGCAGCCGAGAAGATCAGACCGCAAAATAATGACGAAGCGATTCTCCGATGGAATCGCTGCGTCCGTATGCTTCAGAGCAGAAGTATGTCCGAGTGGCAGAAAGAATTCGACCACTTTGACGCCGCCGAAGGCCCGCCGGTGTGATTTCAGATACTTTGAAGAACGCCGGGGTGACCGAGTTTGTTGCCAGTGAAGGTCCCTCGGTTCAACCATGACCGCATGGCTTACGTTTCAACGTTTCAGCCCCCATCCTGTTTCTCACGAACGTGAATTGAGGACACAAATGAACCTAACGAGCCGCCTTGGCGGTAGAAGTGTTGGGATGCTTCTGCTGGGCCTCTGGCTGATTCTCACTGGCCTGTTGCCGTTGCTGAGCATAAGGGTTTCGACCACAGTCTCGACTGTTCTGGCCGTGCTTGCGATCATTGCCGGAATCCTGATATTGCTCGGCAGGTAACGACAGCTACTATCGTATTGGGTCGGTGGCGACCTGCCCGCTTTGTCGAATAGTTCACCTTGCGGGCGGGACGCCCGCGCTCACAAGTGCTTCGATCTGAAACATTGCCGACGCGTCTGTTAATAACTCCTCCACCTCAGCGTTTAATGACCGGAGACATGAAGGAGGTACCGTGCAGGCAGCCACAAAACCCTTGAGAATTGTGAAAGATCCTCCGGGCGAATTGGAAGCGCTCTTCCGAGACCATCATAGCCGCATTTTTCGCACCGCCCATCGCATCACCGGGAGCGCGGCAGATGCCGAGGACGTATTGCAGACTGTTTTTCTGCGACTTGCAAAAAGACACGAAGCCTACGACCTTTCGCCGAACCCAGAGGCCTACCTGTCACGCGCCGCCATCAATGCCTCGCTCGATCTTATTCGCAGCCGAACTCGCGTCCGCTCAGTAGGGCTTGACGACGTTGATTCCGGCGCATTGGAAAGTCCTTTTCAAAATCCTGAAGTGCAACACGTAGATCGCGAGCTACAGAAACTAATCCGCCAGGCCGTCGCGCGTCTCGGTAAGACGGCGGCCGAGATGTTTGTATTGCGTTACTACGAAGGACACGACAACCAGGAGATTGCCAGGCGTATGAAAACGTCTCCCATGGTCGTCGGTGTCGTCCTTCATCGAGCCCGGGCGAAGCTAAAAAAAGAGATTGCACATTATCTCAGTCAACATCGTGAACGAAGATAAGCACAGTTTGCAGGCACTGTTTGGAGAGCAACCATGAAAAGCAATAACGAATTGGATTCCATTCTCAACAAAACGATTACTCAGATTGCTGACCAGCGAGTCGACGATGGAGTGGTCGAGGCAGCGGCAGGACGTGTTTGGGCGCGCATCTCCGCTGAAAGCGCGGATGAGTTTCAAATGCCCGTAGCGAGCGTGGAGCGTATTGAGAGCTGCTCGGATTTTCAGTCTTTAATTCCCGCGTACCTGGGAAACACACTTTCTGAAGCGCGCTCATTGCTGCTGATCGATCACACACACGAATGCATCCCCTGTCGCAAAGCGCTGAAGGAAGCTCGTACTACTCGTGTGGCGAGGGTTCAAACGCCGGCAAAGGCGCGTCGATTCAACATCCAGCCAGCGGTGCTGAGATGGGGAATTGCCGCGGCGCTGGTCATCGGATTTGGTTTGTTGGCGCTACCTTTCATTCAACGCTATTCACCGTTCGGCGGTAGGTTTGAAGCAACGGTCCAGGCTGCGGAAGGACAGGTCTACCAGATTGCCGACACACATAGTATCCCGATTACACAGGGTGAGAAACTTGATCGTAATGGTCGCCTTCGCACAGCCAAAGACGCTCATGCATTTGTCCGCCTCGGAGATGGTTCGGTAATCGAGGTGAAGGAGCGCTCGGAGTTCTACCTGACCAGAAATGGCAGCGGCACAACGATTCACCTCGACCGCGGCAGCATCGTGGTCGAAGCCGCAAAACAGTCAGGCGAGCATCTGTTTGTCGATACGGGTGATTCGCTCGTTTCTGTAACGGGAACAATATTTTCGGTCAACAGTGGTACGAAGGGGTCGAGAGTTTCGGTAATTGAAGGCTCGGTCCGGATGGACCATGCCGGTCGTGAGCAGGTTCTGAAAGCCGGTCAGCAGGCTACAACCAACGTCGCCATTGAAAAAATCCCGGTCAAGGATGAAATAGCGTGGAGTCGCAAGTCTGCGCAGTATGCAGCTCAACTCGCCAGTCTGGCTGCTGTGAATGCGGAAATCAGCAAAGTTGCACAACCGGGCGTACGCAATTCAACTCATCTGTTAGATCTCATGCCGGACAGCACAATCGTTTACGCGGCCCTGCCGAATCTGACAACGACTCTCGTTGAAGCAAACCTGATTCTTCAGGAGCGCCTCAGTCAGAATCCCGCGTTGCGTGAGTGGTGGGAGAAGCAAAGATCCGGTCGTCGTGGCCCCGGTATCAACGAGATCATGGGAACGATTCGCGAGTTTGGCGATTACCTGGGTGATGAAGTCGCGGTCTCGGTTTCTATGGATGAAAAGTCCGAGCCGGGCGAGCCACTTGTACTCGCTGAGCTGAAGAACTCTGCAGGGTTCCGCCAATTTCTCGAACAGCAGATTGCGAAATACTCGAACGGTTCGGAACGCGGACCAAACATTCAGTTTGTCGAAGATCCTCGCACAGCCACGGCCGTCCAGGAAGATAAGAAGAAAGATCGGCTGTTCGTTTGGATTCAGAGCGATCTTTTCGTTGCGAGTCCCAAACTAGAGCAGCTACACGGCGTTGCGCGCGCAATCGATAACGGGGGATCCAGCGCTTTCACGGCGTCCCCATTCCGCAACCGCATTGCCCAGGTCTATCGGGAGGGTGCGGGATTGATCGTCGCTGCGAACCTCGAGAAGGTTGTCGCAGAAACAAAGGATGAGCGAGCAAAAGGCCCGGATGCAGCGAAGCATGAAGAGGCTCTGAACAAACTGGGAATTCTGAGCGTCAAGTACTTTGTTCTGGATCAAAAAGAAACCGGCGGTAAGACCCACACGCAGGCAGTACTTTCATTCAACGATCCGCAGCGCGGCATTCCTTCATGGCTCGCGGCGCCGGCTCCAATGGGTTCGCTCGAGTACATCTCGCCTGATGCGAACGTGGTGGCTGGATTCGTTGTGAAAGATCCATCGCGGTTGGTGGATGATCTGCTCGGCGTGGTCGAAACGGTGTCACCCGATCTGCGGAAGAATTTCGAGAAGCTGCAGGCGGATCATGGTCTCGACATCCGCAACGACATTGCCCCTCCGCTGGGTGGAGAATTTGCATTCGCCATCGATGGTCCGATTCTACCAACACCGTCTTGGAAGATGGTCTTTGAGGTGCACGATGCTCAGCATCTGCAACAGGCTCTCGAAAAAGTCGTGAGTGAGCTCAATAAAGAGGCTGCGAAGTTTGGAAAGGCCGGCCTGCTTTGGGAAACGGCTGAGCTTTCGGGTCGTAACTTCTACACTCTAAGGTCGGCGGATTTTGGGGTAGAAGTGAACTACACGTACGTCAACGGCTACATGATTGTTGGTCCGAGCAGGGCGCTGGTCGAGAGGTCGTTGAGATCTCAAGAGGCCAACTATTCGCTGTTGCGCTCGGCTAAGTTCATCGCCGGGTTACCGGCGGATGGCAATGCAAACTTCTCGGCCGTCTTCTATCACAACCTCGCGCCGCTGGTTAAACCGATCGCGGATCGCCTGGCAAGCTCCGCAGGCAACCTGCCACAGGAGCAGCAGCAGGCACTCAAAGCGATGGCGGCAGATATGCCCCCGACACTCGCGTATGCCTATGCGCAAGGCGACAGCATCAGTTTCGCAGCGAATACTGATGGTGGTCCTTTTGGCTTAAGTCCGGCAACACTTCTCGGTGTGCCGAATGCGCTGGAAATGCAAAGCATCATCCAGCGTAGTATGGGAAAGAAGTAAGAAATTTCCGATTTCCGATTGCCGATGGTTTACGTTGCTACAGCCTTGTACGACCAAATCGGCAATCGGCAATGGAAAATCAAAAATCGAAAATGAAATTAGTCTCGATCTCCCTGGGCTCGTGGCTGCTTGCGCTGGCAGCACTGTTGCTGGCGTTTTCCGTCATGGAAGGAGCTAAGCTCAACGTTACGGAAGTCAAAGGCGCCACTGTCACGTCGCTGATCATCACCGCATTACTCTTCTCACTCGCCTACGCTCCCGCTTTGTACTGGTTGCGCAGGCGACTTGGTGGATGTCACCCTGCACTGGTGTTTCCCTTTACATCTGCCGTGGTCCTGAATCTTCCCGCTTTTCTGATCGGAATCCTGGCAATTGGTAGAACTTTAGCGCCCGGCGAAGCGTTAGCATTCATCAGCGCTTTCATCCTTATGGGCGTCACCTTTGGCCTTGGTTTTGTTTGGAATTATCAGGACCGAGCGGTATAAGAGAAACATCATCGTGGTTGCTGAGTTAGCTCAAGAACAATCTGTCGCGCCACAAAGCTTGACCTTGGCGCCAGTCATCAGCCTCGAAGACCTCAGCGTGCATTTCGGCAGCCGGCCGATACTGAAGAATCTGCGCGGAGAGTTGCGAGGTCGAGCCATCGGACTGCTCGGTCCGAATGGCGCGGGAAAGACGACGCTGATTCATACGCTACTCGGATTTCACCCTCCATCATCGGGCACTGCTCATATCTTCGGCCGCGACATTACCATCGATGCAAATCAGATAAAGGCGCTGATCGGCTACATGCCCGAACGCGACTCGTTCATTGCGAAGATGAGTGCAGTTCATTTTGTTCGGCTCATGGCCGAGCTTTCGGGCCTGCCTGCGGAAGCTGCGCTTGAGCGAGCTCATGAAGCTCTCTTCTATGTTGGACTGGGAGAGTCACGCTATCGAAAGCTCGACACTTATTCCCTCGGCATGAAGCAGCTAGCAAAGCTCGCGCAAGCGATCGTTCATGGGCCGAAGCTCATCTTCCTGGATGAACCCACAAACGGTCTCGACCCTCCGGCACGCGTACGCATGATCAAGTTGATTCGCGAGGTGCGCGACAGCGGGCAAGCAAACATTGTGCTTTCGTCTCACCTGCTGCGTGATGTTGAAGAATGCTGTGAGGAGATTCTGATTCTGAAGGACGGTAACATTGCGACTTACTGCAATCTGGAAGAAGAGCGTAAAGCCAATCGCAAATTCCTGGTGCTCGAGACACGAGGTGACCAGGCTGGCTTTACAAAGTCACTCGCGGCACTTGGTTGCGAATTCGCTGTGACAAGTGACTACCGGCTGAAGCTAGTTTTAAACGAACAGGTTGAAGTGCGCGACCTTTACCGTCTTGCGGATGAGCATGAGCTGCAGATCAGACGTTTGACTTACAAGCGCGACTCGCTCGAAGACATTTTCCTCAAAGCAATGGAGAACGGTAATGGCGGTCTATGAGCGTACTTACAAGCAGTTTTCCGGGCAGCTTACGCCTGAGTGGAGCCGGTTCCTGATTCTCCCTCGGTACGCTTACCGCGACGTTTTTAAGTCGAAGTTGTTTACTGCTTTCTTCGCAATCTGCTTCATTCCGTTGTTAGTAGAAGCGATTTTGATCTACTTGCACCACAATGTGAATGCGTTGGCAATAATGAGGGTCAACGTCCGTGAGCTATTGCCGATTGACGGTTCGTTTTTCCAGACCTTCGTGAGTGTGCAGTCGGGTTTCGCGTTCTTCCTCGCACTGTTAGTGGGTCCGCCGCAGGTATCGCGTGACCTACGGAACAACGCGCTGCCGCTCTATCTTTGCCGTCCATTCACGCGTGCTGAATATGTGCTGGGCAAGATGTCGATCATGCTCATCCTGCTGTCGGCGGTGACCTGGGTCCCGCAACTGTTGCTCTTCTTATTTCAGGCATACCTTGAAGGCTTTGGCTGGTTGAAAAGCAACCTATGGCTTGCCATCGCGATTGTGATTTCCAGTGTGGTCTGGATTCTGCTGCTCGCCGTCATGTCCCAGGCAATCTCGGCAGTCGTTAAATGGCGGGTCGTCGCAAGCGCCGCACTGCTCGGAATATTTTTTATTCCCTCGGTATTCGGAGAAGTAATCAATGTTCTGTTCATGACTAAATGGGGGCACATCATCAGCATTGGGGCGCTGATTAAGAATGTTTCGGATGGATTGTTTGGAACGTTCGTGCAAACAAGCGGGCGAATACGATTTGAAGATTTCGATGGTACGTTACGCGAAATCGTGCTGAACGAGCCACCTCTGTGGTGCTCATGGGCGGCGCTATTTGTGATTTGCGCGATCTGTCTGGCAATTCTTTCGCGCCGGATAAAAGCGTACGAGGTCGTGAAGTAACTCGCGTTCGGCGAAGAACAAATGGAAAATGTCATACGTCAAATGACCAATGACAAATGAATCGAACTCAGAACTAACGCAATGACCAACTTGCCGACAAGCACAATCACCTTCGACGATGTCTCCAAGTTCTACGGAGAGATTCTCGGTGTGAATCGCGTGAACCTGCAAATCTCCGCAGGCATTACCAGTCTCGTTGGGCCAAACGGCGCCGGCAAGTCCACCTTGATGAATTTGATGACGGGTCTGTTGCGGCCAACGAAAGGCAGAATCTCGGTTCTCGGCATACCCACCGACAGACCCGATGAGCTTTTCAGCAAAGTCGGCTATTGCACGCAGTTCGATTCCTTCCCGAGGGGGCTTACCGGACGCGAATTCATTCAGTCGTTTCTACTGGTCCACGGTTTTGGGAACGATCAGGCTACCGGACTTACGAATCTCGCGCTCGAACGAGTGAACCTGGTGGACGCAGCAGACCGTAAGGTTGCTGCCTACAGCAAAGGCATGCGGCAGCGGATCCGGCTTGCGCAGGCCATAGCTCATCAACCTTCAGTATTGATTCTTGATGAGCCGCTCAACGGGCTAGACCCTATGGTCCGCGCTGAGACCATTGCGCTGTTTCGCAAGCTGGCTGATGAAGGCCTGTATTTGATCATATCGAGTCACATCCTGCACGAGGTCGACATGATGTCGGATTGTGTGGTGCTCCTGAATAACGGTTACGTCGTTGCTGAAGGAAACATTCACGGCGTACGCGATGAGATGGAAGAGCACCCGATGCAGATTCTGATTCGCTGCGACAAGCCGTCGAAGCTTGCGGCGCACGTTTTTAATCATGATCACGTGGTTGAAGCGCGCTTGCACGACGATGGCCGCGGACTATTCATAAGGACTCGCGACGCCGATCTCTTCTATCTGCTTCTGAACCGCGTCGTAGCTGAGGGCGAGATCGAAGTCGAATCAGTCGCGCCCGTTGACGATGATTTGAACGCTGTCTATCAATACTTGATCGAGGGTGGATCGTAGCTTTTATTCACAGGCGAGAGTTGCGTGAAATGAGTACAACAGCTGACATTATTCCCGAGAAATCAAATTCCGGAGCGCTTCACTGGGCGCTTTGGTTACGACAGATTCGCGCCATCTTTCGACTGGAGATCAAGAAGAATTTCCTCGGCAAACGGTCGATCCTGATCTACCTGCTGGCACTCTTGCCGGTTTTACCTCTTGTTGCGCTGGCGCCTTTCACGCCTCCCGGTCGCGAATGGAAAGACTTTACAGCCTACAGCATGATTTACGCGGTCTTCTACGGAGGCTTAATTCTACGCACAGTGGTCTTCTTTGGCTCCGCGTGGATCTTCATGAATCTGTTTCGCGGCGATCTGGTTGACCGTAGCCTTCACTATTATTTTCTTAGTCCCGTCCGGCGTGAGGTACTGCTGGTTGGCAAATACATCTCCGGTCTCGTGACTTCGGTCGTACTGTTCACGTTGACGACCCTAGTCACACTCTTCCTTCTCTACTTCCCGCACTTCTATTCGGAAAGCGTGCGATTCTTCTTTGATGGTCCAGGCATGGGCCAGGCATTGACCTACGCGGGAATTACAATTCTTGCTTGTGTAGGTTACGGCGCATTCTTTCTGGTTGTCGGTCTCTTCTTTCGCAATCCGATCATTCCGGCGCTGATTCTTTACGGCTGGGAATGGCTGAACTTCCTGTTGCCACCACTGCTAAAGAAGATCAGCGTCATCCACTATCTGAATTCGCTCGCGCCAGTTCCGGTTCCCGAAGGTCCATTCGCCGTAGTAGCCGAACCAACACCAGCCTGGATTGCCGTACCAAGCATGATCCTCGTCACCTTGGTTGTCTTAATTATCGCCAGCCAACGAATCCGCCGGATGGAAATCCACTACGGCGGCGAGTGAAATCGTTCCCTCCTAGTCACAAAATGCAGGTAATTCGAGCTTAGCACCGGATTTGATTACCGCGACCGGCCGTTAGCGAGCCTCAGTAATTTCTGACCGAATTTCTTGACAATCGCTCCAGCAAACTCAAAATAGGCTGTGAAGCCAACGTAATTGTATGAACCCACAAAGGAGTTGGTATGGAGACGCGATTTTCTAAACTCATTCCACTGGCGGCCGTCTGCGTTCTACTAAGTACGTCTTCTCTTTCCCAAACTCCAGCGTCGTACACAATAAGCGGGCGTGTCCATGATGAATTAGATCACGACCTTGCAGGAGTCAGAGTATGCGCAATTTCTGACAGTTCGCGGAACGCCAACTGCGGGATATCCAACGCCAAGGGGGAGTTTGTCGTGCGGGTGAGCTCCGCCGGCCGGTATCGCATCTTTCCTGAAAAATCGCAAGACGGATATCACGTCCAATATCAACTGTTCTACAGACACCCATCGACTCCGATAATGGAGGCTGTTTTAGACGACTCAAACAAGAGCTCTTTCGTTTCGGTTCTTGTAGGTCCTAAGAATGGCGTACTTGTTGGCAAGACCACTGACGCTGTAACTCGCCGTCCGGTCGAAAACGCAAGATTCGTTTTATGTCACGCAGCCAATCCCCGCATATGCTGGAGCCTCAGCGCCAAGAATGCAGAAGGTGAGTTTAAGATTCCTGTTTCTCACGTGCCCTTCATGTTAAGGGTAATGGCCGATGGTTACGAAGATTGGCAGGGCTTGAGCGGATCGGATAAAGACAGTCCGATCAGCGTGGCTTCCGGCGCAACCATGGAACTTAACTTGTACCTGAGAAGACGTCCGGAAGCGGCAGCCAGCGCACTTAGCGAGGCTGAGAAGGAGCCTTCTATGACCCTTCCGGCGCCTGTCCAGTTGTCTCCGGCGGATCGTATAGAGCTCGATTATTTTCCGCGCCACACGAAGCTCGAATGGCAGCCGGTGGATGGCGCGGTCTCGTACACTGTTGAAGTGGACTTCTGTGATGGTAGAGTGAAGGGTCGGCGGGAGTGCCAAAATCCTCAAACACTGTATTCAAGAGAAAAGTCGCCAACGGGAATTATGTTGACTAGTTATGAATTCGACTTCATCGGTGCTCAACCCGGAAGATGGCGAGTGTGGGCAGTTGACAAGAACGGGCAGCAGGGATTCAAGAGCCCGTGGAGAACATTTTTCTATTTGAAGTAACCTATGAACGGCTTTCACAAAAGTCAAAGTAAGTCGTAGCGACTCGTTTGGATTTAGTTAAATACAGGTACCAGACCGTCGGATAGACTAGAGTTTTTAATACATCGAGTGGAAGGCTCGCCCATACGGCATTGTTTATATGTTCAGGCAGACCGGCGAACAGAGGTAAGAAGAGCAGCTGAGTAGTGGCTATCGCGCGCACTACTAGATAAGCCTTTGCATTTCGCACCGCTTTATCCCACCTTTTCAAAAGTCCTCCTCCTGCAAAAATACTGAAGCATACCAGCGCTACTCCATAAACCTGAGTGATGACATTCACGATTTTAAGTGTGGGGTAGACGTCGTATAGCTTACCGAATTCCCGGCTGGTCTCAGCCATCATCCCGCAAAGCTGCAAAGGGCTGAATAGAACGAGAGTGACGACGAAAAACAATAACCAGCCTCTTACTCCGTTGATTCTGAAATCAGTCGGGACACCCACTGGTGTGAGCGGTAATTGTTCGGAATGCGGGGTCTGCGACTTGAAGGTTTGATCACCTTCCGGCTCTGTTCCTTTTGCCTGGCTATCTCCAGTTGTTATTGCACTCGTCTCGGGCGCAGCGTCCGGTCTATCGCTCGTCAATTGCTGCTCCTTGTCGTGAAGATTGAAAGGCGGGCCTAACGTACCAATGATAGCTCTTTTTCATTTTCAATTTCTCAATTACTTCATCAGATAACGTTCCTGGTAGCGGAGCCTTAGCCTTTCCGGGCGGCGAGTAGTCTCAACACGGATGTTGCGCCAGCCAGTCGAGTTCTCAGGCGGGTAATAACTCAGGCTGTATTGCACGCTCAAATCAAGGCTGATCCTTTCGAGAACCGAGACGATCTCTTCCGCTGTCGGAAACTGTGCTAACCCTCCCGTGGCCTGAGCCAATTCGTTTAGAAGTCTTCTGCCGTTTGGCAAATTCGGACCGACCGGAGGTCTCCGAAGAAGGATGCCCACTGTATAGAAAGCGCCGTGGTGAGTGACGACTTGTTCTCTCACTTCAGACAGGGTAGCAGTGCTTGAGTTGTCTTCGCCGTCGGAGATCAGGACCACTGCCTTCTGGCGGCGCGGAATTTCCCGCAGGGAGCTGAGACCCATCAGCGCTGCGTCATACAATGCTGTATTTCCGCGAGGAGTTAAAGCACTTAGCTTCTGCCACACATCATCCTTGCTAGCCGAAAGAGTTACAAGACTTGGGCGATCGCCAAAAGTGATCAGGGTGTAGTCGTTGGCCGCGTTCGTAGTCGTCAAGAACTTTTTCATTCCAGAGATCAAATTCTGCCACCGCTCGCCGCGCATCGACGACGATAGATCGACCACGAACACGATACTTGCCGGTCCATGAACATCGAAGAATTTCACTCGAACCGGCTTACCTTCGTCAGTCACGACGAAATCCTCTGCTTGCATGCCAGTAACAGGGCGGCCGTCGGCATCAGTCACCGAAACATTCACGGTCACCAAAGACACATTTACCTTGACTACGTCGTCGCTCGGTTGCTGGGCCCGAACCGAAACACATATGAAGAGAGCGACGATGATCGTGATGGGCGCTATCGTCTTAGATACCAATCGCGTATCCCTTTCGGGTTAGCGGAAACGCGCTGAAGCGTAGGATTCAGCCGGGTTTCTGTCAATGCTTTTCGCGACGGGCCAAGCTGACGACATGAAACTCCTTAAGAGTTGTGGTAACTTTTTGGAACTCACCAAGTCAGCCTGGGAGGGGGCCTACCGGTTGATTCGAAGAGAAACCAAATAAAGCACGCGGCAGACCTGGCAATTACTTCCCCCGTAGGATGTCCGTGAAACGAAGCCGGTCGGCGCCCCCGAGTCACAGCCGAGGCCTGCCCGTATCACTGGGAGCGCGGGCGTCTCGCCCGCCTTACGTTCGACAATCGTTTAGACAGCGGGCGAGACGCCCGCGCTCCCAGTTAGTGACCTTGAAGTCCGCATGACACCGAAGCGTTTCCAGCAGATATCACAGATCTACCGAGCCGCGCTCGAGCGCGACCCAGAACAACGCCCGTCGTTTGTCGAACAGTCGTGTGGACGAGACCTTGAGCTGCGCCAGGAAGTTGAATCATTGCTTTCCGGCGGTAGATCAGCTGAGGCTTCCCTACTGTCCAAAGCAATGACTGAAGCTGCCAAGATGCTCAGCAGCAGCGAAACGTATTCCCTCGTTGGTTCTCGGCTCGAAAACTATCAGGTGCTTTCGCTACTGGGTACTGGAGGTATGGGAGAGGTCTATCTGGCCCGGGATACACGTCTCGGTCGGGACGTGGCAATCAAGATCCTGCCCGCTGCGTTTTCGTCGCAACAGGATCGATTGCGTCTTGACCGCGAAGCACGAGCAGCTTCGGCGCTGAATCATCCGAATATTCTGACCATCTACGAGATTAAGAAAGTCGAAGACCATAACTTTATTGCGTCAGAGTACATCGATGGCGAAACGCTCCGTCAACGCATGACGAAGCACATGTCGCTCAGTGAAGTGCTGGACGTAGCGATCCAAATCGCAAGCGCGCTTTCCGCAGCTCACTCGGCAGGAATCGTTCATCGCGACATAAAGCCTGAAAACGTGATGATCAGACGCGACGGACTTGTGAAGGTCCTGGATTTCGGTCTCGCGAAGGTGAGCGAGTCAGCGACAGCGGCTGTGCGTCCCGATGAATCGACAATCACTTACCTGAACACTGAATCGGGAGTGGTACTCGGTACTTCCGCCTACATGTCACCGGAACAGACGAGAGGATTGCCAGTCGATGCGCGTACCGACATTTGGAGCCTTGGGGTGGTGCTGTATGAGATGGTGGCCGGTCGAGTTCCTTTTGCTGGTGAGACGAGAAGCGATGTCATCGCCGCAATCCTCGAGCGGGAACCGCTACCAGTTACGCAGCACCTGCGGGAAGCCGGTGTCGCACTCGAACGAATCGTCCAGAAGGCCTTGAAGAAAGAGAAGGACAAGCGATATCAGACGTCGGCGGAGTTTCTCGACGACTTGAAGGAGGCTAAACAAGAGCTTGACCATCAAACGAGACTTGGACGTACCGCGGCGAGCAAAACGGTACCTTGGTTTAGAAGTTCAAAGGGATTGGCGGTCACCGGAGCCGTGATCGCAGCAGCGGGAGTAATTGGCTTTGCCTCCTACAAGTTCTCACGTAACCGTCAGAGAACGGCCTTGGCTCCTCCGAAGATCGTTCCATTCACAACGTTTCCCGGTCGCGAACTACAACCTGCGTTTTCTCCAGACGGTAAGCAGATCGCATTTGCGTGGAATGGCGAAAAGGGCGACAACTTCGACATCTATATCAAACTCAAGAACGCAGCAACACCGCCGCTAAGACTCACAACCGACGCGAGTGATGATCTCTATCCAGAATGGTCACCCGATGGAAGTCATATTGCTTTCGTACGACAGTCTGGTACACAGATAACGATCTTTACTATTCCCGCTCTTGGTGGTCCAGAGCGAAGGTTGTACTCCGGTAGCACCGGGTTCTTTTCGTTGTATGAATACGGAAATGCTCTGTCGTGGTCGCCAGACGGCAAAGAACTGGCCTTCTCGGGTCGAGAGTCGGCGAATGAACCTAACAGCGTCTTTGTGCTTTCCGTGGAGACTCTCGAAAAGCGGCGAGTTACGATTCCTCCCAATGGTTATCTCGGCGATTCGACTCCAGCCTTTTCGCCAGATGGTCAGACGATCGCTTTTTTTCGTTGGGTGACTGTTGGTCCTGCAGATGTCTACCTCGTTCCTGCTGCAGGTGGGGAAGTGAAGCGGCTGACTTTCGATGGTCGCAGCTGCAGAGGTTTGGCGTGGACGGCCGACGGTAAAGACATTGTCTTTTCTTCGTGGCCTTCGTGGCTGTCGAATACAGGCCTCAGCATGTTGAGGATTTCTGCCAACGGCGGCAATACCGTACCGCTCGGTGCTGGAGAAGAGAACGCATGCACGGTTGCAATCTCCCGTCAGGGAGACCTGCTGGCCTACTCACAGGAGTACGGCGACACGAATATATGGCGACTCAACGTGGGCGGCGAAGGGAGTCGAACTCCCTCTCGCGTAGTTTCCTCTACCCGACAGGACTTTGGGCCGCAGTTTTCGCCTGATGGCAAACGCATCGCATTCACGTCCGCTCGGTCCGGGAGCAATGAGGTTTGGGTGTGCGACTCGGAAGGCACGAATGCTATTCAACTGACTTCGTTTGGAGGTCCTGATGTGGGGACGCCACGCTGGTCGCCTGACGGGCGCTACATTGCTTTTGATTCAAAGGCGACCGGCAATCGGGACATTTACGTTATTGGCGCTGATGGTGGCAAGCCGCGAATTTTGACGGAAGGTGCAGATGATGTTCGGCCCAGCTGGTCGCGCGATGGGCGCTGGATTTACTTTGGCTCAAATCGCAGTGGCGATTGGCAGATCTGGAAGGCTCCGGCGGAAGGTGGAAGCGCAGTCCAGGTGACTCAACATGGTGGGCGTGAAGCGTTTGAGTCTTTCGACGGCAAGTTCCTCTACTACAGTAAAGGGTTCGGCATTCCGGGCATTTGGAGGATCGCCGCGGCAAGAGGAAATGAAGAGGAAATTTTAAAGAGTGCTCTGCAGGGCTTCTGGGCGCTATCGAGTGACGGGATCTACTTCATAGATCCGAAAGGCACTCCGCGTCCAATGATCGAATTCTTTAATCTAGCTACGCGACGGACGACCCTGATTGCGCCGGTGGAAAAGGATCTTCAGCTGGTGTACCCGAGTATGGCGATCTCGGCGGATGGAAAGTCGTTGCTGTATGTGCAGGTGGATAGTTTGGAGAGCGATATCATGCTGGTTGAGAATTTCCGCTAACGCCATCTCAAATCTCAAATCTCAGATCTCAAATCTCAGATCTCAAATCTCAGATCTCAAATCTCAGATCTCAAATCTTACCTACTCACAAATCGATTCTCCTTAATCCAAAACCGCCACGGTTTATCTATCCACTCCTCAGCATAATCAATCCCGATCCGCGGACCCTGAGCGATTCGCGAACGCGGAACCGCAATCCCTTCCTCGATCCACACCTTCTCTCCCAACAAATCCGCGCCATCCAAACTACGATCGATTCCCAGTGCAATGCACAGCTTACCGGGTCCATTTGTCAGGTTTCGTTCCGTTTGCCCGTGCCTGCGGTGCATCATCAGTTGAATACCTTCGACCGGCTCTAGTGCTCGAATCAGAATTGCATGCGGAACAGCTTCCACGTTCGTGACTACATTGAATTGATTGTGCATGCCGTACACAAAGAAGATGTAAGCAGTGCCGCCGATCTTGTACATCGTCTCCGTCCGACGCGTGCGACGTCCTCCGTACGCGTGTGAGGCGCGATCCTTTGGACCACGATAGGCCTCGGCTTCAACAATCAAGCCCGACACACGCGTACCATCGTCAGCAGGTACGACCAACAGTTTGCCCATCAAGTCGCGAGTAACGGTGAGCACACTCGAGCGGGTGTAGAATTCGCGAGGAAGTTTGCTTGACATGAATGGCGAACTGAGATGGCTTTACTGTCGTAATTTCCACACCATTACGAATGCGATCGTAAATCCAATGACTATGATGGCGCGCCGGACAACAAGCTGGCCGATCCGCACCGCCATACTTGCACCCGCATAACCTCCGAGCAGCGCGCCGCACGCCATCAAGAGCGCGTCCGGCCAAACCACCAGTAGTGAAAGCGAAAAGCTGAGCACAGCAATACTATTTATACAGATACCGAGAAAGTTCTTTATTCCATTCGCTCGATGCAGGTCATGAAGACCCAGCAGACCCATTGCCGCCAGCATCAAAATCCCGTTGCCTGCGCCAAAATAGCCACCGTAGATCGCTGAGAAGAATTGGAAGATGGTTGCACCCACCCACCAATTCGTCTGCGGCGCAGAATCCATCGGCGTAACACGCAACCATCGCGTAATAGTGCCCTGCGCCATGAAAAGTACCGTCGCGAACAAGATTAGGAGCGGCACTAATCGCGCAAATGTTTGTGACGGGGTCCATATCAACAGCCAGGCGCCGACTGCGCCACCGGCGATACTGGTCAGGCCCAGTCGAACCAGGATTGTTTTGCTGTCTTCGAGCTCACGACGAAAGCCGAGTAGGCCGCCGAACAAACCTGGCCAGAGAGCGACCGTGCTCGTCGCGTTGGCCACCTTCGGATCAAGACCCAGCCAGATAAGGATCGGAAATGTGATTAATGTGCCGCCGCCGGCGATTGAATTGATGACTCCTGCTGCAAATCCGGCGGCGAAAAGAATCAGAATATGAATCGGAGACATTGGTATTTCGGCTCATGTTAGAATGCCTTATCAAGTTAGACCAGCGAAAAATAATCAGCTGCTCGTAAGCTCGTTAAAGAAATTCTCCGTGTCCTCTGTGCCTCGGTGGTGGTTCTGTTTCCTCGACCGTTAACCACCACGGAGGCACAAAGGATACGGAGCATGCGCGAACTGAGGTTAATGCAAAAAATGGAGCGCTTATACATTCTCATAGTCTTAGCCGTTATCTTTTCGTTCGACCAGGCACCCATAAAAGCACAATCACAAAACATCAACTGGCCACACTATCAGGACATGGCTGTTGACTTGATGCGTCAATACCTGCGAATCAACACTTCGAATCCGCCCGGCAACGAGATCGAGAGCGCGAGGTTCTTCAAATCGCTGTTCGATAAACATGGAATTCAGAGTGAGATTTTCGAATACAAACCCGGCCGAGCAAACATCATTGCACGCTTGAAAGGCAATGGTTCGAAGCGTCCCCTGATATTGCTGAACCATATGGACGTCGTGACCGTCGATCCTGCTGCCTGGCGCGTCGATCCGTTCTCTGCAGAGATCGTTGACGGCGCAATCTACGGACGAGGAGCTCTCGATATGAAGGGCGAAGGCCTGCTTCAATTGATGAGCATGATCATTCTTGCTCGTGAATTTCCAAATCGATCGCGAGACGTGATCTTTTTGGCGACCGCTGACGAAGAAGTTAAAGACGAGGGTTCGATCTGGATGATTGCGAACAAGGCAGAGTTATTCAAAGACTCCGAATATCTGCTGACTGAAGGCGGAGACAATCTTCGCGCTAACGATAAAGTGAAGTTCGTCGGGATCGACGTCGCCGAAAAAGCCCCATTTTGGTTGCGGCTAACAGCGAAAGGAGTTCCGGGACATGGCTCGCGTCCGATCGCAGACTCAGCGCCAAATCGTCTCGTAGCGGCGATGACGAAAATCCTGAATTACCAAACGCCGATCAAGCTTCTTCCGCCAGTTGAAAAGTTTTTCCAGGACATCGCACCGCTGCAGCCGGAGCCGCTACGCACGCAATTCGCCCATATTCGGACCTCGCTGAACGACCCGGAATTTGTCAACCGGTTAACAGCCGAGCGCGAATACAATTTTCTTCTCAGGAACACGATATCGCTCACAATGTTTGAAGGAAGCAAGCAAACCAATGTCATTCCCACCACTGCGAGCTGCAATCTCGATGTACGACTGCTTCCTGGAGAAAAGCCGGAGGAGTTCCTCGCAGAGTTGAAGAAGGTCATCGGAGACAACAGCATCGCGATCGAAAACGTAAACACGTTTAAGCCACCCAACACCTCGAGCAGTGATACAGAGTTGTATCGGACAATCGCTCGAGTGACTAAGACTTTCCATCCTGAGGCTTTGATCACTACGAAGATGCTGAGCGGCTACACGGAAAGCCAGCTGTACCGGCAGCTCGGAATTATCTGTTATGGCTGGTCGCCAATCTACACGTCAGAAGAAGAGAACGAGGGTGTTCACGGCAACAATGAGCGCATCACCGTGAAGAATGTCAGGGAGGGCACTCGCGAGTTTTACGAGGTGGTAAGTGAGATTGTAAGGTAAAGAAAAGGAACCCGTTTACCATTTGCCATTGTAGATTTTCCATTTTCCATTTCTCGCCCGACAGAGTTTGGAGTTTGAAGTTTGGCGTTTCGAGTTGGAGTGCCAACTGACTCGGTAACAAAATGGAAAATGGCAAATGTACAATGACAAAATGGTAAATGGGTTTCGTTTTCTTTACCGCACGGGCCATTTGAGATTTGACACATTCGTTGCGGAGAAGTGTCAATAGTGACAAGGCGCTGATGCTTTCTTGATGCATGTCCACCACTGATCACGCACCTAAAGACGCTCGCGAAATGAGCGAAGCCGAGCTACGCAAGCGGATCATCTCCCTCGCGTTTGACGGCGACGAGCGACTCTTTATCGCTTTTTATCGAAAACTACAACAGGGCTTGCCTGAAGGAACTGGAATTGTCCTCCGCGGCAGTGTCGTCAGTAACAAGCGACATGAGGATGGCAGGCCGTTCGATGCCGCCGGCAAGTACACAAGCGACCTCGACGTCACTCTGGTTGGAAAGAAAGTCATGGAGCTCTGGAATTCGGAATCGTTCTATATTCCGGGGTTGCATACAAAACCATTGTGCGATGAGGACCCCACAGCCGCTACATCCTTAAATTCGTTGCGTCTGTCGCTACAGCAACTCGTCGGCAGGCCCGTTAATTTTCAAGCGACCGCTAATCTCGTGCTCTACACTCGCGATGTCCTGTTTGGCGAAGCTTACTACGTCGTCGTTCCGCCGCGTGAGGGTGTGTGATCTTCAGCCTGCTTAGCTACAACATTCGATTTGGCGGCCTGGGACGAGAAGCGCAGTTAGTACAAGCCATCAAAAGTGTCTCGCCTGACCTGGTTGTTTTTCAGGAAGCCACAGCTCCTTCCGTAATCGAACGACTGGCAAGAGAGACCGGCATGCCTGTGTGGGCGGCGCGGCAGAGCCACTCGACCGGCTTTATTAGTCGTGTCGAGATCGACCGGTACCTCTGGCACTATCCAGAAGGCTCGAAACATTCATTTCTTGAGATTGTCCCTGCGGGCACAGAGGCCAGTATCTTTGGGCTTCATCTTAAAGCTCGGTTTTCGAAGTGGGACGAGCGACGCCGTGTTCGTGAGATCCGGGCTCTGTTGAAAGCACTGGAAGGGCGACAACACGGATTTCATCTTCTTGTCGGCGATTTCAATACGCTCGCGCCTGGCGACCTGTTGCAGGTCGAGCGAATGCCCGCATGGATTCGCGCACTTGTATGGATGAGTGGCCGCGATATTAAACGCGAGACAATTCAGGCCCTAATCGATGCGGGGTACGTGGATGGCTTTCGTCTACTACACCAGGAGAAAGGATTCACTTTTCCGGTGTGGGACCCGCACGTGCGACTTGATTACATTTTTGTGCCGATGCACTCTGCGGATCGAATCAAGCGGTGTGAGGTGATTGCATCAGAGGCGACGTTTAAGGCCTCCGATCATTTTCCGCTATTGGCGCAAGTGGATCTGTGAAGAGAATTTAGGATTTAGGATTTAGGATTTCCAGGATCTCGGCGGACCTAATAAATCCCAAATCCTAAATCCTAATTCCTAATTTCTAATTCTATTCTCTTGGACCACGATGGCGCCTTGATCTCATCTTCTCACGCTCCTCTTGAAACTGCTTCCATTGATCCGGCGTGAGTATTTTCTGCAGACGCTCATCCGTCTGCTGGCGAATCTCTTTTACGCGAGGTTCGGACTGTTTTCTAACTTCCTGAAGTTGAGAACGCGCTTCGCTTAGAATCTGGTGGACCTGTGCCTTTTGTTCGCCGCTAAGCTGCAAACCATCAAGCATGCGCTCATACGGATTCCCGTTTGCCTGAACGCTTCTCGACCATCGCTGATAGGCGTTGAAGGAAAGCGCTCCACCTGCAAAGCCCAGCAAAAAGATGATTGCCAGCGCAGCGCGAACTTGCCATTTACGCTTGGTGGTGGTGTCCATACTACTTCCTCACCTCTTCTTCGGCACCGTAAAGACTGTTCAATATCTGAGCGTCGGAAACCTGATCATCAACCACTTCGCCGGGACTGAAAATCATCTCTTCGGCAGACGACGTGTTGACCGAAACGGCCTCTGACGCGGGATCTACACTGGGCACGATAAAACTCAGTGCTGCGAGTATCGCCACCGTCGCTGCCATCGAAGAGACTAACGCTCCAGCCGATCTCCAAAGCCGACTCAGACTCCAGGCTTCAGCAGCACTCTGCCGCTCGCGCACTGCTGCGAGTACACGCGTTTGAAAAAAAGGTGACGGCTCAAACGACTCAGCCGCGCGCTCTTTCAACAGCGACGCTGCAACGTACGCAGCCTCATAAGCGTGAAGACAATCCTGGCACTCATTGGCATGAGCGCGGATCGCTGCGATTTCAGCTTCAGGCAAACTCGCCAACGGCTTTTCTTCTAGAATCCTGATAATGTCCTTGTGTTTCATCGCTCTGCCGCCCTTTCCAAAGTCCGTGTGCGACTCTTCTTCGCGGCCGTTAATAACTTCTCCACTGCCTCGCGCATGCGGCGCCGAGCGCGGAAGGCTTGTACCTTTACCTTTGATTCTGACCAACCAGTCGCCGCAACAACTTCTTTCACCGATGCGTCCTCGCCATCAATCATTGTGAGGACTAACTGGTCCTCAGGTGACAATGTTTCCAAAACTCGTCCGGCTAGATCCGCCGCTATCAAACTTCTCTCCGCAGATTCATGTACCTCGTTCGCCGCCATTGCCAGTTTGTTGTCTATCCACGAGGTCTCCTGGTCGGTCAAATCTGAGATTGCCAGTTCCGGATGTCGATTGGCGCTCCGGATCATGTTGAGGCAAATATTGGTTGTGATTCGCGTTAGCCAACCTTCCATACTGCCGCGACCCTCGAAACTACCGAGCTCGGTAAAAGCTTTAAGAAAGACCTCCTGTGCTGCTTCTTCAACAACGCTGCGTTGTCGGAAGAAGCGACTGGCAACTCGAAAGACGCGCGGGCTGTAACGGCGCACGATCTCGGCAAAGGCTGATTCATCGCCCTCGCGCGAGAGTTGCGCCAATTCCAGTTCCGAGCGCTGTTCGTAACCGTTCGACAGGAACCGCTCCTCATCGAAGTCTCTTAAGGAAGGCGGACTCGAAACTAGCTGAGTCCGCTTCCCGAATCAAAAGAGCTTACTGAACCTTCTGCTGACGTCGTGCATCGCGCCTGGCTTTGAACTCCGCTCGCTTCTGTTCCAGTTGTGTTTTTTGCTCTGGAGTTAATATCGAGAGCATCTCCTGCCGAAGCCTGAAACGCTCGCCCATTAGTTTCGCCTCGAGGCCAGCCATTTCCTGAAGCTTCTGTGTGGCAAGAGCCTCGTTGAACGTACCGCCTTCATTGGCCTGACGCAACTCTTGTCGCTTGGCCTGCAGCTGCTCACGGAGGGGACGAGTAGTTTCGCGCGAGCGTTCATGGATCTGTTTCATCCTAGCCTTCTGGTCGTCGTTGAGCGTTATTCCTGCGAACATGCCGTCATGCCCGCCACGCATCCGATGACCAAATCGTCTGTCCAGACCCTGCCATGCACCGCGATCTTTCTGAGGGCCCGTTTGATCCGCGCTGGGGGTTTGAGCCAACACGATCGAGCCGGCAAGTGCAATCGCTGCCAAAGCTGAGATGGTCAGGACTTTGACCTTTCCAAGTTTCTTCATTTCTCTTTCTTACTCCTAAATACCTTGACTGATTAGGGAGGCCGCAGTTCGACCTTCCTAAAGAATAAGACACCGGATTTGCGCGAGAGGTTACAAAAGGTAGGAGGAATTGGCCGCGGCGGAATCGGCCGCGGATGAACGCGGATCAAACGCGGATCTGAAGATAATTTGGCTAAGCTTCACTGATTCTTTTGTTCTGATCCGCGTTTTATCCGCGTTCATCCGCGGCCAATTCCTCTGACCCTTTTCCGCGGCGCCATTCCCGGCGTCGCAACCGGCCCGCATATCCACATCGGCCTCCGATATCACCGCTTGGCTTGAAAGCCGTCGCAGTCAGTTTTCGGGCTCCGCTTCGTGTTGTTTCGTTCGTGGTTCGTAATTCGTGGATCCCGTCCCGCAGCCGATCAAAAACCGTCCACGAAATAACACAAACGCCGAACGAAAAGACACGAAACCCAGGTATCTCCCTTACTCCTGTGAATGCGCGACTTGCGGGCCCTGCGAGCGTGTCGAGAAAAGATGCCTTTCTTCTGTAACCAACACGGTTGCAGTGGTGTCTAGCTAACTGTGGGTCAAGTGTGAAATTTAATGTGGCAGCTCTTAACACAGGAATAGAACAAAGATGAAATGGATCAAATTAGGCTGGAAAAAGATCAAGTTATCGAAGAAGCAACGACTGTTGGCGGCACTGGCCGGTGTAGCAGTAGTTGCTGTCCTGGGCTTTTACTTTTGGGGTAACCAGGCGAGCGCCGCTGAATACATGACGGCGCGAGTAGAGCGCGGGAATCTGCGCAACACTGTCACTGCAACAGGCACGCTTGAAGCCGTGACGACGGTTCAAGTTGGTAGTCAGGCTTCGGGAACAATTTCCGCCCTCTATGCCGATTTCAATTCGACCGTGAAAAAAGGCCAGGTTATCGCTCAACTTGATCCGGCCGTTTCCAAAGCACAAGTCGAACAGGCAAGTGCAAACCTGCAACAAGCGCAAGCCAACCTGCAACAAGCACGGGCAGGGGTTTCGAGCGCGCGTGCAGGTGTAACCGATGCACAGGCGAAAGCTGCTGCTGCTAATTCTACCGCCCAAGGTGAGCAAGCGAACGTGGCAAGCGCACGCGCCAATCTCGCTGTGTTGAAGGCCCAGATGAACGATGCTCTTAGTTTCCTACGGCAGCAGGAGGCGCTAGTGAAAGCAGGTGTGATTGCGCAACGTGATCTTGAAACCGCGCAAACCGCTTACCTGTCCGCTCAAGCCAAATATAACCAAGGTGAAGCACAGTTGAACCAGGCTATCGTCGGGCAACAGTCAGCCTCGAGTAATGGTATCGTTCAGTCACAGGCTCAGGTGCAAAGTTCACAGGCGACAATGCAACAGTCGCAGGCTCAGGTGCTGCAGGCTGAGGCGCAAGTGAAGCAGGCGCAGGCTGCACTCGATCTCGCGAAAGTTAACCTGGCCCATACGACGATTACTTCACCGATCGATGGTGTAGTTGTGTCGCGGGACGTGAATGTGGGCCAGACCGTCGCAGCGAGCTTGTCGGCGCCCACGCTGTTCACGATTGCTAACGACCTGAAGCAGATGCAGGTCATCGCGAATATAGACCAGGCGGATATTGGACTCGTGGAACAAGCAAAGTCAGTGAAGTTCTCGGTTGATGCTTTTCCGGGTAAAGATTTCGACGGCAAGATTCAGCAGATGCGGCTCAATCCCGTGAGTAATCAGAACGTGGTTACCTATAACGTGGTAATCGATGTCAGCAATCCGGAACAGAAGTTGAAGCCGGGTATGACTGCGAATCTCACGATCACGATTGATGAACGCAACAATGTTTTGAAAGTTCCTAATGCCGCTTTGCGCTTTACACCCCCAGACAGTCAGCGCAGCGGTGGTGGTCAGCCTGGCGGAGCGGGCACCGGCAGGGATCGCAATCGCGGCCAAAATGCTGGCCAGCGGTCCGGCAGTGCCGGAGCAGATGGCGCGAATACCGGCGGGCAGGCCGGTGCGCAACAGGGAAGTGGACGCAATTTCGCTTCAGCATCAGCTCCGGTTCTAGCCGGTCAGACTCGAATCGTTTGGGTAATGGATCAGAACAAGAATCTCGAACGACGGCGAATAACTATTGGTCTCACGGATGGTGTCTCAACGGAAGTCGTTGACGGCAACCTGAAAGAAGGCGAGTTGGTAGTCACGGGTCAGACGATCAGCGGCGGCGCAGCAAGATCGCAGACTAATCAGACTCAAACTCCTCCAGGGTTTGGCGGCGCTGGGCAACGTGGAGGCGGCGGCTTCCGGCGGTAACAATAGCTGAGGGGTGATAGCGAGCTTGGAGGTGTGGCTATCACCCCTGACGGCAAGAGGAACAGGCAGGACGAAAGACAACAATGCAAGCCAGGATCGAAATACCGCAACAAGGCGATGTTCATTCGCCATTCGTGCCTCAAGTATTCGAAGCGCGGCCGGTAATCGAGTTGGACCACATTCACAAGACGTACAGCATGGGTGATGCAGACGTTCACGCGCTGCGAGGAGTCTCGTTGGCGATACGTCAAGGTGAATTCGTCGCAATCATGGGAGCCTCGGGATCTGGCAAGTCAACGATGATGAATATTCTGGGCTGCCTGGACCGACCGTCGCGCGGTACTTACATACTCGATGGGCAGGACGTATCGCAGATGTCGAAAGACGAGCGTGCTGACATCCGTTGCCAAAAAATTGGTTTTGTGTTCCAGGGATTCAATCTTCTTTCGCGTACATCGGCTCTAGAAAACGTCGAGCTGCCGATGCTCTACGCAAACGTACAGGGCGCCCAGCGTCACCGCCGCGCGATGGAGGCGCTGATGTCAGTAGGTCTCGCCGGGCGCGAACAGAGTAACCCCAATCAGCTTTCGGGTGGTCAGCAGCAACGTGTAGCCGTTGCTCGAGCACTGGTAAACAATCCGGCATTGATTTTGGCGGATGAGCCGACTGGTAACCTCGACTCGCGAACATCGGTCGAAGTAATGGAGATATTTCAGCGATTGAATCGAGAGAAGGGAATCACACTCGTGCTGGTGACACACGAATCTGACATCGCCCAGTACGCTCAGCGTGTGGTTGTCTTCAAGGACGGCAAGATCAAACGCGACTATGCGATCGACGAGCCACGCGACGCCGCCGAGGAATTAAGGAATCTGCCTGCAACGGTTGAGGATGAAGAAGAGGAATAAAATTTCGGATTGTGGATTGCGGATTGCGGATTGTGTTGTGAAAGCTGCGGCACAAGTAGCAAGACCGAAAATTCGAAATCCGCAATTCGCAATTCGCAATTATTAACATGAACATATTAATGATCATTCGAGTTGCGTTTCGGGCGCTGGTGCGAAACAAGATGCGCGCCGCGTTGACCATGCTCGGCATCATCATCGGTGTCTCAGCAGTTATCGCCATGGTCAGCATTGGTCAAGGTGCGCAGGCGTCCGTGCAGGCTCAGATTGAAGGTATCGGCACGAATCTGCTCTTTCTCAGCGCCGGCGCACAAAACGTCGGCGGTGTGCGCAGCGGTGCAGGCGATTCAGGCACCAACACACTGACTGTCGATGACCTCGAGGCGATAAAACGTGAGGTCCCCAGCGTCTCAATGGTTACACCGTCAGTGACATCGAGATCACAGCTCGTGTTCGGCAACATGAACTGGAATACCTCGGTGCAGGGAGTAAGCGAGCAGTATCCGGACATTCGCAAGTGGCCCGTTGAAAACGGATCATTTTTTGTCGAATCGGATGTACGCAGCGCCGCTCGAGTCATCGTTATTGGACAGACAATCGCCGACAACCTTTTCTCAGGAAGCGATCCGGTCGGCCAGACGGTGCGCGTCCTGAATCTGCCGTTCAGAGTAATAGGTGTGATGGCGCGCAAAGGCCAGGACCCTCAAGGACGAGATCAGGACGACGTCGCGTTCGCTCCATACACTGCGGTCCAGAAGAAACTACTCGGCAATGAGATTGTGCGCGTAGCCTTTGTTTCAGCAATCTCTCAGGATGCAACTTACACAGCTCAGGTCCAAATTACCGACTTACTGCGCCAGCGGCACAAGCTCTCACAAGGTCAGCCCGATGACTTTACGGTACGAAACATGAGCGATGTTGCCGAAGCTGCGAATGAAACTAACAACATCATGACCATGCTGCTGGGAAGTATCGCAGGTGTTTCGTTGCTGGTGGGCGGCATCGGCATCATGAACATCATGCTCGTATCCGTGACTGAGCGCACGCGGGAAATCGGAATTCGCATGGCGATTGGCGCGCGCTCCTCAGCCGTTCGCAGTCAGTTCCTGATTGAATCGATTGTGCTGAGTCTCACGGGAGGCTTGATTGGAATTGCTTTGGGAATTGCCGTGTCGATTGCGATTCCGAAAATGTTGGGCTGGCCAACACTGGTATCAACGATTTCAATCTTCGGCTCGGTAATATTCTCCGTGATGGTAGGAATATTTTTCGGCTACTACCCCGCACGTAAAGCAGCTGCACTCGATCCGATTGAAGCGCTACGGTACGAGTAAAGAATTGCGGATTGCGGATTAGGGATTGCGGAGCGTAATAGGCCGCGGATTAACGCGGATCACATAAAACAGCCGAGGCGCGAATAAGTTCAGCCGAGGCCGAGTTCAGAAATCTGTTTATGTCCGGATCCGCGTTAATCCGCGGCTTATTACGCTTCGCAATTCGCAATCCGCAATTCGCAATCCGCAATCCGCAATTCTTATTGACTTCACAATCTTCCGCCTTACGATCCCTTCGTGAAGATCGCGATCATCGGTGGCGGTATCGGTGGTCTAACTACCGCCCTCGCGCTCAGACAGGTTGGCTTTGAACCCGACGTCTTCGAGCAAACGCCTCAACTGCTCGATGTAGGAGCCGCGATCGCGATGTGGCCCAATGCCCTGCGAGTTCTAATCAAGCTCGGCTTAGGCGAAAAGGTTCTCGAACACGCTGGCGTTATCGAACAGATTCAGTGGCAGGGTCACACCGGCAAAACTCTTAATAAGACTCGTCTGCCTGCCAACAACGTTGCCGCTGTCGCTCTTCACCGTGCCGATTTACAGACTGTTTTGCTGGATGCGCTGCCCGGCAACTCCATTCATTTGGACCACGATTTCATTGGGCATCAACATCGCGGGGATGCAATCCGGCTGAGCTTTACTGCTCAGTCACCCGTTGACTGCGATGTTCTGATCGGCGCCGACGGTCTGCATTCTCAAGTCCGTGAACAGATCCTCGACAGCGGCGCTCCTGTCGATCGCGGCTACATAGTTTGGCGTGGCATCGCGGACGACGCTCCGAAGGAAATGGAGACTGCCGCCGCAATCGAGATTCATGGTCGAGGCCAGCGATTCGGAATTGGTCCGGTAGGCAACGGTCGAGTAGGCTGGTGGGCAAGTGCGAACGATACCGCGGAGAAACAGGAACCTGAGACAGAGCGCGAAAAGTTACTGAGACTCTTCGACGGCTGGTGTGCGCCGGTTGGAGAACTCATTGCGACGACGACGGGCACGATTCTCCGTAACGAGGTATCCGATCGCGCTTCGACTCGAAGTTGGGGACTCGGTCGCGTGACGTTGTTGGGAGACGCAATTCATCCCACAACACCCAACCTCGGCCAGGGAGGGTGTATGGCTATTGAGGATGCTGCCGTACTGGCGAGATGCTTGTTGCGAGACAGTGAGCCTGCTCAAGCATTTCGAGCATACGAAAGATGTAGATACGCGAGAACCGCTGCTATCGCCAGTTGCTCGCGTATCTATGGAAGTATAGGCCAGTGGGAGAGTCGGTTCGGCACACACTCGCGGCGAGTGATGCTCTCGGCAGTGCCTCAAGGGTTAATTCATCGATTACTGAAGTTGGTATTTGATTACGACGCCTGGACCACTCGAATATAATCCACCAACGGCAGTTGGTGCGTTCGTTCGTCTCCGACCTACACGACGGCAGATCACAAAATTCAAGAAATCCCACCAACGGCAGTTGGTAGATGGTTCCAGATCCAGCCTTCTGATGTCGTGTTTAGGCGGGACTCGAACGATCCACCAACTGGCCGTTGATGGGATTTGATGGATCCAAGAATTAACGAGTACTTATCCGTGGGCGGCGGCTGCTCGTCGCTCTAACTCTTCGGGTGACACGTCCTCCTTGTGAGTTGAGACGTGCCAGATATGACCGAACGGATCTGTCAAAGTGCCGGCCCTATCACCGTAAAACTTGTCTTCGATGGCTCGTTCCTCTTTCGCTCCGGCTTCGACGGCACGTTTGAATACCGTATCGACGTCATCCACGTAGAGCAGAAGACTTACCGGCGATGGGCTGCCGAGACTCTTCGGTCCCAGGTATTTCATTTCCGGCCATTCATCTGAAAGCATAATTACCGAGTCGCCGATTTTGATTTCCGCATGTCCAATTCTTCCCTCGGGAGCAGGTATGCGGAAGAGTTCTGTCGCGCCGAACACCTTCTTGTAGAAGTCAATCGCTTTGGCAGCACCATTGATGATGAGATACGGTGTTATTGAGTGATACCCCTCCGGGATCGGTTTTACTGCTGACATAACATTCTCCTTCGTCTCTTGCATGCGTTTGATGTCGTTGAGTAGTACCTGTTCGTGACCTTCAGGATTAACCTTCTCGTACACCTTGCGGAGGGTTCCTGCAGGATCGATTACGAAGCTTGTTCTTTCCCAGTATTTGGTTCCCTGCCACTCGGACTGACGTATGCCCAGGGCTTTCATGAGCCGAGCATCCGTGTCTGCCAGCAGATCGATCTTAAAACCAAACTTGTTGCAGAAGTCTTTATGAGAGGCCACATCGTCCTGGCTAATACCGACGACTGAAATGCCCGCAGCGTCGAAGTCACTCTTGGTTGTAGTGAAAGATTTGCCCTGTATCGTGCAACCCGGTGTGTCATCCTTCGGATAGAAATAGACAACGAGCCATTTGCCAGCAAAATCTTTCAGACTTACAACCTTGCCATCCTGGTTGGGAAGAGAAAACTGTGGAAAACGTTCTCCGGTGTTCATGATCGCTTTGCCCTTTCGTAAGTTTCGTCAGAGGTCAGTCGGCAGTCGGCAGTTTCTACGACTGACTACTGTCCACTGACTACTGACCACGTGCCACCTGCCACTTGCCACCTGCCACCTGCCACCTGCCACCTGCCACGTGCCACCTGCCACGTGCCTCCTGCCGACTACTCAGTATCCGCAATATGCGTAGCAATGTACCACGTATTCTCATGAGTATCAGTGACGGCAGCTACGCGATCACCGTAAGGCTGATCGGTCGGTCCACCCATCGACGTAGCTCCCGCTCGAACGGCGCGTTCATACCACTCATCCACGTCCTCCACGTAGAGGAAGAACGTCGTCGGCATTGGTTGCCACTGATCATGCGCCTCGCCCATTTCCACCACTGAATCACCAATGCGCATCTTTGCGTGTTGCACTACACCTTCGGGAGATTCATACACCGCAATCTCTTCAGCGCCGAAAGCTCGCTTCAGAAAACCGATCAACGACTTCGCGTCTTTCGGGTGCAAATAGGGAGTCACGGTACGCAATCCCTCATCTGTATGACTGCCGGTGAGGCGTTTCGCGATATACCACTCATTCCCCGTAAGATCTCGAACGCTGGCAACGCGTTCACCGTGAGCTTCGATGGCTTCCATAAGCGACTCGGCCCCTGCATCCAACGCACGCTGGTAAACCTCGTCAACGTCCTCGACGTAGTAATGCAACCCGGTGGGTCGCGACGGTCCTTTCCACGTTCCTCCACCACCGATCATCAGAATGGAATCGCCAATCTTAAACTCCGAGTGAAAACCACCCTGTGAACCGATGCCATAAATCTTTCCTTCAGCGCCGAACGCTGCTTTGACAAAATCAATAAGTCCAAGAGCATCAACAACTGAGATATAGGGTGTGACGGTATGAAAACCTTCGCGAACGGCTTTTGCCGACGAGACGGACGTTGCTGGTGTCATTTCTGCTGCACTCTTCATTAGTTCATTCTTAAGTTGGTCGCGGAATTCCTGACGCGGCATTCCCTGAAGTTCGATCGCAACTTCCGCCAGCTCGGCAATGCTTCGCTCAACAGTCTGCACGGGTGGCCCCTGACCGGCGATTACCGCATCAACGAAGAGGTCCAGTTGTTCGTTCAGGCTGTCAGCCATCTGATTTACCCAGACTTGTCCGCAGGTTTTGCAATCCGCGGAACTGTAACTGCTTTATCGCTCCCTCGCTGCGTCCCAGCTGCTCGGCAATCTCACGAATAGTCTTCTCCTCGGCAAAGCGCATCACGATCACGCGCTGCTGATCTGCCGGAAGAGATTGAACTTGACGAAAGAGTCTGGCTCGATTCTCGTCATCTTCAAGAGCGGGCTGTTGTTCTGCGGCCTCAGGGGAGTCGGGGACCTCTGAAATGTTGCTTTCTCTAGCTGAAAGTTTTGCGCGATCGGCAATGATATTCGCGGCGATGCGAAGCAACCAGGAAACAAACGGCAGCCCTTTCCACTTGTAGCGCGGCAGATTTGCCAGCGCTTTGTGGAATACCTCGGCTGTCAGGTCCTCTGCTTCAGCGCGATTGCGGACCCGCCGGGCGACGAAGGCGTACACGCGTTCAAAGTTGTTCTCATAAAGCTCGGCGAACATCATGGGATCTTTTTGAGCAGCCTCAATCAGAAGGCGATCATTCGCCTCCTGCTGGGGGTCCGTCGATGGGAGTTTCCCGGCCGCCATTTCCCGACTCTATAGAGATAAACTGTTTCGGGAGAGAAAGGTTACGGTGAATTTAGGATTTGGGAATTAGGATTTAGGATTTGCGTCAGTAGTCAGTGGTCAATGGTTGATATCAGCGCTCCGTCATTCCTTGGCCACTGACTATTGACGCAAATCCTAAATCGTAATTCCCAAATCCTTAAATTCCTTACTGCGCGGCGGTGCTTATATTCGATGGCGCGGCCTTCTTCACGTACTTGTCGTACCACGCGAGATAGCGTTCATAGCGGTCGCGAACATAGCTGGGCCGCTGAATGCCATGGTTTTCATTCGGATAAATAATGAGCTGTGTATCTACACCGAGCGTGCGCAGCGCCTGGTACATCTGTTGGCTGCCCTGAACCGGAACGTTGAAGTCGCGC
>JBKPAC010000184.1:0-17223 GCA_046726175.1 Acidobacteriota bacterium | reverse complement strand
CGTCATCGGCACGTCGGACCTTCTCTACGCATTCTATGTAGCCGACCGCGTAGGCGTCGGACAGGACCCCGGATTGCAGGGCGCAGCTTACTTCATCCCGACGGCATTGGTGCCGCTGCTTATCATTACGCACGGCATTGTTTTTCGTCTTCTGCTTCAGCGGCGGGACGTGTCACTCTGAGCTGTCTAAGGAGCGCATATGTCCACAGAATGGCTCACCGTTCTTATCGTTGGTCCAACTGCGATAGTAGTGGTGGCGATATTCATGGTCTTGTGGCACGAACGGACCTCCTCTCGTCAGTCCAGGGTAGCAATCATTAGTGGAATTGTGCTGGCCGGATGGGCAATAGCCGCGGCCGTACTTGCGGCTCGAGGGTTTTTTCGTCCACCTGATACACAGAGTCCGCCGCCTATCGGAATTTATCTCGCCTTGGTCCTCGTTGCGCTCGCGCTCTGTCTTGCATTTTCGAAGTCGTTGCGCAGCTTGCTATCAAATCAAAAAAATCTGATTCGACTGAACTTGTGGCGACTCGTAGGTGTAGTTTTCTTGATTTTGATGGCTAACGGCCAGATGCCCGCACTCTGGGCTCTTCCGGCTGGAATCGGAGACATAATCGTCGGCGCAACTGCGCCATGGGTGGCCAATCACCTTGATACGCCTGGTGGTCGGCGACTCGCGATTCTATTCAATCTATTTGGTATGGCTGATCTCATTGCAGCGGTTGGACTCGGGATCATGACCAGTCCTGGCCCAACTCAAGTGTTTCACACAAGTCCAACGTCGGAATTCGCGACACGATTTCCGTTAGCGCTCGTTCCGACTTTTCTTGTTCCTCTGGCATTCATGCTTCACGTTGTTTCCTTGTGGCAATTGTTTGGGAAACCATGGACCACCCAATCGAAGGTGTCCGAAGGCGCGCGCTAACTTTGAATGTCTCAAGCCAGATAGCGCTTAGGCAGGAAGCGCCGCCACCTAATTGGCGAGGGTAGTGGGAGTCGCTGACTCTAGAATCCAGGGACAGTGCATATAATCGGTGACATGTGCTACACGGTGATTGACTATGTCAAGGCGGATGACGCTATGTGGTTCCCATGTATCGACGCCACGCCGAAGGATGATAACAGCCGGTTCACCATCGACCTCTCCAGCCGCCATCTTCCAGGGCCACGGCCACCTCTCGTAGGTCCAAAAATAAGGTGCGTCGGACAGCCGCCCCGAGTATATATCGGCGACTCGGAGACGGGCGTCAGCGCTAATTAGTTCGCGAAGACCATCCCAGTCGTGGCGATTGAATCGTTCGACATAAAGCTGCAGCAGTTGTGTCACTTCTGGATCCGCTGGCCTCCGTTTCACTGGCGCGGTTGTGGTCTTTAGTTTCGAACGGCCTCTGTTTAGCGCCGTCTTGACACCACCCACGGTAGAATCGACAAGCTCCGCAATTTCCTCCAGCGAGTAATCAAACACATCCTTTAAGAGCACGCAGGCGCGCTCCTTCGGAGGAAGGGAGATCACAAGATGCTCGACCGCATGGTCCAGCATCTCGCGGGAAGGATCGACCGGCATTACGGACTCAGGAGTATCTGCCGCAACCTCAGTCTCGGCCTGTTGGCGAACGTTACGCCGGCGAAGAAAGTCGATACACCGGTTATGCGCAATACGGAAGAGCCAAGGCCCAAGAGGTCGGGAATCATCAAATTGATCCAATTTCCGGTAGGCTTCGAAGAGCGCTTCTTGAACGACATCCTCACCGTCCATTACGGATCCAGTCATGCGTGAGCAATAGCGGTGCAGCCGTGGCCGAAGCTCGGTCACAGTCTCAAGGAATGCAAGATACTTCGCTTCAAATCGCCCTGTCTCCATGTCCGACGGATAGTCCATAAGCCCTCTTTGACTTAATACGCCTGCCAGATGAGGAAAGATACGCGTCGGAAAAAGTGCTTCAAACTCCCTGCATTAGCTACCAATGACAGCTTGCGCACTCTTCAGCTGAATATAGTCGGAAATAAGTTCGAGGGCTGAGGCAAACTTGTCCTGATCCAACACACCGAATCCGAGCCGGAAGTGCGATGGCATTTCAAAACAATCGCCTGGTGCTACGAGCACACCCAGCGTGGCCAGTTGCTCACAAAAACGCCGTGAATTCACGCCTGAATTTAGCCATGGAAAAGCTGTCATGCCTCCGCCAGGTCGCACCCAACTTAGAATCGCCGACGATGCAGCAATAAACTCATCGAGCAAATCCAAATTGGCACTCGCAAGTTGGAATACTCGTTGCCAGATGGCGCTACGATTTCTAACAGCGATGGTCGCCAAGCTCTCAGTCAGTGGTGAGTTCGTAATGGTAAAGTATTGGCGAGTGTTGAGGTATGCATTCATTCGCGCGCGATCCCTCTCGACGATCCAGCCGGTCCTCAAGCCGCTCAAGCTCAGCGCCTTCGACAGATCGCCTAAAACAGTCGCTTTCGGCAAACGCGTTGCGGACGCAGTCTCCCGCCCGTGATAAATCGGGTGATAAACCTCATCACAAACGAACTGTATTCCTCTCGCCTGAGCGAAGTTGTAGAGCGAGTCCATTTCGTCATCAGTTAGGGTCGCACCGGTGGGATTATGCGGCGAGTTTACAAGTAAAATCCTGGTCCGCGAATCGACCAGCGCCGCGATTTCGTCTAAATCTGTGCGGTATTGTTGTTCCGGCCGCAGATGGTAGCGGCGCGTCTCAATACCGAAAGAGCGCGGCAGCGCAGCCATTGTAGGAAAGCAGGGGAAGGGCACGATGACGTTGTCACCAGGTTCGGCCCCGATAAAGAAGAGAATCAAGAGTGCTTCTGAAGCACCGGTAACTACCAGTACATTTTCGGCTGGCACTCCCACCATCTCACCGATTGCTTCACGCAAATGGTCCATACCCTGGCTACGCGAGTACAGGAGATAGTTATTGAGCAGATCTTGCCGCTCATCTGGAGATATCAAACTGAGCAGCTCGTTAGTGGTCCAAGGTGGGCCAGTGCTGGACGCAAGATGAAACTGAATGGGCGGTGTACTCGATTCGTATTTTTCAAGCCACTGGTCAAGTAAGAAGGGTTCTAATTTCAAAATCCACTCCTTTCACAAAGTGAGTAGTCTAGTCGATTAAGACTTGGATTCCATATCCAGTGCGAGACTCTTCACGCAATTTGGAACAGCTCTTTCATACCGGTAATAGGAAGTCGCGACGTATAAAGAACTCTTGCAACAGACTTGCCGCTGCAAGGATGTCTCGAACACCTCGCGATCTTGAAGTCTGTTTGTCGCATTTTTGATTGTCGGGTTGGTTTAGTTAATGAAGAGGTGTCAGAGAACTGTGACCAAATGCGAACAGATGACTGTTGGCGGTCACTAACTAGCAGTTTCCAGTCCGTCTGAACCTAGAAGTGTTGCGGCGGCACCGCGAAGAAGGCCCCGTATCCTTTTGGCTTTCGCAGCCGTAGTAGCAGATGAAGGAGATCGAGAGGAGGTACCAGAAATGATTCTTATTACAGGTGCAAACGGTCTCGCTGGTTCCGCCGTGATTCGTGAGTTCGCTCGACAGCAATCGCCTGTTAGGGCGCTCGTCCGGAGTCGCGAGAAGGCACAGGCTTTGGCGGGATTGCCCGCTGTGGAACTCGTCGAGGGGGACATGGTGCGGCCCGAGACGCTTGCGGGCGCCCTCTCTGGAGTGGACCGCGTCCTGCTGATCTCTTCCCCCAATCAGCAGATGGTCGAGACACAATCTGCGTTCATCGATAATGCGAAGCGAGCGGGGGTTCGTCATATCGTCAAGTTCTCCGGATTGAATGCGTCACTCGATTCGCCTTTCATCTTCAACCGGATGCACGCAGAAATCGAGCGCCATCTCGAACGCTCCGGCGTTAACTGGACCCACCTGCGTCCCAGTCAATTCATGCCGGTGTATCTGCGGGAAGTGCCCACCATCGTTGCGCAAAGTGTGTTGTTCCTTCCCCTGGAGGACGCGAAGCTCGCTCCTGTGGACACGGAAGACATCGCAAAAGCCGCCTTTGCACTTCTGCACACCCCAGGGCATGAGGGCAAGCGCTACGAGATGACTGGGCCGGAAGCACTGAGCATGACTGAGGTCGCCGAACAGATCTCCAATGCCATTGGCCGGACCGTTCGATACGTCAACGTTCCTCCGGCACAGAGAAGTCAGGCACTGCTCGCGGCAGGACTTCCTGCTTATGTCGTCGAGGCACTCGATGTGCAAGCACGTGAGCGAAGGAAGGGAGCGACAGGCGAGGCAGTGGTCCATCCCGAGACGCATGTCGCGTTTGGGATTCGTCCCACCACCTTCGCCGAGTTTGCGCGCCGCAACGCCGCTGTATTGCGTGGCGAGGTGGCCGCGTGATGTGACAAGAAGAAACGACGATGACGGAAAGGCGCAAGGCGCTCTGTACGTAAGCCGCGGCGGAAGCAGCGAAAATACAACAAGAACGAAGAGAAAAAAGAGAGTGAGGAAACATGGCAAAGAACAACAAGAGAAATAGCGAATACCGAACAGTGCCTCTTCCAGTGAACACACCGCCGGTCGTATCGGCGCAGCAGTGGGAGACTGCGTGGCAGCAGCTCCTGGTGAAGGAGAAGGAGTTGACCCGCGCCCGTGATTCGCTCGCAGCCGAGCGTCGGCGGATGCCGTGGCTGTCTGTGGAAAAGGAGTACGAGTTCGACGGACCCAAGGGGAAGGTAAGTTTGATCGATCTGTTCGACGGCCGCCGGCAGCTGATCGTCTACCGCGCATTCTTCGAGCCTGGCGTCTTCGGCTGGCCTGAACATGCCTGTCGTGGCTGCTCGTTCGTGGCCGACCAAGTAGCGCATCTCGCGCATCTGAACGCCCGAGATACCACGCTCGCGTTCGCCTCGCGTGCGCCACAGGCGGACATTGAACGCCTAAAGGCACGAATGGATTGGAACATTCCGTGGTACACCATCACGGACACCTTCGACATCGACTTCGGCGTGAACGAGTGGCATGGCACGAATGCGTTCATCCGCGATGATCGGAACAACCTCTTCCGCACTTACTTCGTCAACAACCGCGGCGACGAGCAGATGGGGAGCACCTGGAACTACCTCGACATCACTGCGCTTGGGCGGCAGGAGGAATGGGAAGATTCGCCGGAGGGCTACCCGCAGACACCGCCATACAAGTGGTGGAACTGGCACGACAACTACGACGCCGGGGCCTCGCCTGATCCGAAGTGGGTCGAGGTTTCCGATGCTGGAGAAGCCGCTTTCCGAAAGCGCGAGGCCGACGGCGAAGATTCCGCCGACACCTAAGCGTGACGCATGATTCGAAAAATGGCGACCCAGGTGATCACATGGCCTCTGAGCAATCTTCCGAGCGCACTTTCTTCGTCGTTTCAGCGCTGCTCTTTGCTGCCAGTGCGATGGTGACGATCGTTTGGTGCTCGTCGATGTCGGCGATGGACGGGATGCCGATGCCCGGGGGCTGGAAGATGTCGATGTCGTGGATGCGAATGCCCGAGCAGACATGGCCCAGTGCGGCATCGTCGTTCCTTGGCATGTGGAGCGTAATGATGATGGCAATGATGCTGCCATCGTTGGTCCCAATGCTGGGGCGCTACCGCCAAGCCGTTGGCCGGCCAGCCGAGACGCGTCTCGGTCGGCTGACCGCGCTTGTGGGGACGAGTTACTTCTTAGTCTGGACCATGTTTGGCTTGGTGGTCTTTCCGTTGGGTGTCGCGCTCGCGACCATCGAGATGCAGCAGCCGATTCTGGCGCGCGCTGTTCCGATGGCTGTTGGTGTGGTCGTCGTGATCGCTGGCGCGCTCCAGTTCACCCGATGGAAAGCGCGTCATCTTGCCTGCTGCCGAGAAACACCCGCCCACGATCTTATGCTGTCGGCCGATTCACGCACGGCCTGGCGACACGGCCTGAACTTTGGACTGCACTGCATTCAGTGCTGTGCGGGTCTGATGACGATCCTGCTTGTGATCGGCGTCATGGATCTTCGAGCGATGGCTGTTGTGACGTCAGCCATTACCGTCGAACGTCTCGCACCGAGCGGTGAGCGCGTCGCGCGAGCCATCGGAGCCATCGTCGTCGCGGTCGGGTTGTTTCTGGTCGCGCGTGCAGCGGGCCTTGGATGACGCCATCGGCACGTATGAGACCTATCCTGACGGCACGAGATGCGTAATCGAACCGAAGGCGGAGAATATTCCAACGCCGCACGATATGAAGGAGAATTGCAATGCTGCTTCATAAGAAGAACGCTGTGATCTACGGAGCCGGAGGTGCGATCGGCAGTGCTGTCGCACGCGCCTTTGCATCTGAGGGGGCCAATCTGTTTCTTACCGGGCGCCACCTGGCACCCGTCGAAGCGGTTGCGAAAGAAGTTGTTTCCGCTGGCGGATCAGCCGAGGCGGCGGAGGTCGACGCTCTCGACGAGAAAGCTGTGGAAAGGCATCTACAGTCAGTGATCGATAAGGAGGGCCACGTCGATATCTCGTTCAACGCGATCGGCATTCCGAATCCGAAGATTCGTGTGCCCCTGGTCGAGCTCGATGTCGAGCAGTTCTCACTACCGATTGCGACCTACACGAGGTCGTACTTTGCGACTGCACGCCTGGCAGCCCGGCGGATGGTCGCGAATCGCTCCGGGGTGATCATGACTGTCACCGCAACCCCTTCGCGGACGGGGGTCCCATTCGTCGGAGGCGGCGGCCCGGCGATGGCCGCCGTGGAGGCACTCACTCGAGGTTTATCCGCTGAGCTCGCACCGCATGGTATTCGTGTGGTCGGTCTGCGACCACAGGGCATGCCGGAGACAAGGAGGATCAAGGAAAGCTTCGAGCTTTACGCCAAGGCATCTGGAATGACCTGGGAACAGTTTCACGAGTTACTTGCAGGCAGGACCCACACGCGACGGCTTTCGACGCTCGCAGAGATGGCGAACGTTGCGGTCTTCATGGCTTCCGATAAGGCGAGCGGGATGACTGGAACGACTGTCAACTTGACCATGGGCAGCCTCGACGACTAACCGTCTTTGACAATCGAATAGCAGGAAAGTTGCCTTCATGATTTCACACATAGAGAGAAAAGACATACGGCATCATGAATAATCAAAACTAGCCGCCACCTTTTCGGTAGACCAGACTCCAGAAGAAGTCTTCAAAGCCATTAATAACGTTCGTGGCTGGTGGTCTCAGGCAATAGAGGGCGACACCGACAAACTCGGCGCGGTGTTCTATTACCTGCATACGAGTGCTACGACGTATGCTCGAACGCGTGGAGCGGGTACATAACCGGGAGCTTGCGCAACCTTATCGCCACAGAGAAAGGTCAGCCAAATCCGACAGGGAAATTGTTATCCGAGCTCATGAAATGAGTCTCAATGGGAGTTGTTTGCTGGATCAACATCCCACTAACGTTGGATTTCCAATCGCAGGAGAGACTTCGCTTAGTAGCGGCACTGATAACGACAGAAACTAAACTCAATCGTGAAGCGTTATGGCTGGTAAATGGCAAAATCAACCGACACCACCTCCAAGGATGTTGCGTTACCCGGGTTGCTCAGGCCTCCGCTTGTGCTTCTAGCCGCTATCACTCTGGGAGTCGTACTGAACTGGATTTGGCCCCTCCGCTTCATCCCAGCGGCGCTGGTGCTAGCGGGCCCGGTTATCCTTATAGTGGCGGTGCTCCTCTTCGTCCTCTCGCTAAGGGAATTTCGATCCGCTGGGACTTCGGTGCGCGGAAACGAACGCACCACAGCGATTGTCCGCACGGGTCCTTACGGATTCAGCCGCAATCCCATCTATCTGGGTTTTGTCTTGTTCCTTCTCGGCTTGGCAGTAACGTTGAACAACCTGTGGCTGCTCGTAGCTCTGGTAGCGTTTGCGGGCTTCATCTCGATCATAGTCATCCCGCGGGAGGAACAATTCCTGGAACGCAATTTCCAGGCTGAGTATTCTGAATACAAAGCTACCGTCCGCCGTTGGCTATGAAGGAAAGCAAATCAATTGAATTGCAGACGAACGTCCACTTTCAACGTGTGATTGCTTAATGCGTATGCCTGTAGATCGACCAGGTATCGCCTCTGAATTCGTGCGCCCTTTCAAAGTATGCGCCAACTGCTTTCGCCAAATTTATGGAGTTGGCATTTTCGGGATGGATGAGACTGATGAGTCGCAATTCGGGAAGATACTCGACCCACATTTTCTTAATGGCCCGGACAGCTTCACTCGCATATCCCTTTCCCCAGAAGTCGCGAATCAATCCCCATTTGATTTCGGGCTCGGGCCAGTCATTCGGATAATCCAAACCTGCGACTCCAATTACCTTGTGACTAGATTTTTCTTCCAATGCGTACGATCCATACCGGCGTAATTGCCAATGTCCGATCATCGCCGCCATAGCGCGCCACGTCTCACCCTCGGTCAGTGCCCGCCCTACGGTGTATCTCATGCATGTTTCATCGGAATAATACTTGTGCAAATCCTTCCAATCGTCTTCGCGAAAGAATCTCAAAAGAAGTCGATCGGTTTCTAAAGATTCCGGAGTTGAGTAGTTCACGGCGAAAATATAATCAAAGAGCCGCCGAAAGAGTACTGAAAATAGGACAGGTTGCGCAGTTCTAAAGCAGGCCTATTTCCGACGTTTGAAGTAATAAGCTGGATCAGTGGGAGGACCTGCCACCGCCACTAACTCCCACCCATTGGCGCCGAGCTGGTCCAGGTGCTGTTCCAGCGCAAACGCCTCGCGCCCAAATGGCACATTTGGCTCCTTTCGCTTGTGAGGATCAACGGAAACGTTGGCAGGGCTTGGGCCTGCGACCGCAAGATACTCCCACTCTTCGTGGCGCACTCCCTCTCGCGGATTAGCTTCTTTCTGTCCGGTTGTGCCATGAGTACCGAAGATGACAAAAAGACTTAATAACGCGCCTATGACTGTCATTCGTTTAAGTTTGTTCGTTTCTTTAATCATGAAACCTCCTCTGGGTACCCGCTTCAAACTTCTGCCGCTCAGTGAGCATGTGTTTGCGGCTATGAATAGCCCATCGGCTGATTGAAGTTGTGAAAATCGCGTGCATTTCTTGTTAAATTCCGAGGGAAGGTTGTTTTGAGTCAGAACATCAGTTGCGCCTAGAGTTGAGTCGGTCTCAGGGTTAAGATAGCGGACCCGCAAAACTTGAGGAGCAGGGAAACCTGAGCAGGAAGAACTAATATGGCAAACGAAACTACAATAACCGCAGAACCCGACAAGCTTGATTACTTTATCACCAGAGAGTTTGAAGCTCCCCGCGAGTTGGTCTTTAGGGCGTTTACTGACCCTGAGTTGGTAATTCAGTGGCTCGGTCCATCCCGGCTGAAGATGACAATCGAGAAATTTGAGTCGAGAGACGGCGGCACTTACCGATACACTCATGAAGACCAGGACGGCAATAAATTTAACTTTCGCGGAGTCAATCATGAAGTGTTACCGCCTGAGCGCATCATCGGCACCTTTGAGTTTGAAGGACTGCCCGAACGAGGTCATGTCGCCCTGCAGACGGCGAGGTTCGAAGCTTTACCTGGCGGCAGGACGCGAGTCATCAGTCAATCCGTATTTCAATCGGTCGCTGACCGTGATGGCATGTTGCGATCGGGCATGGAGCGCGGAGTGAAGCAGGGATTTGAGCGCCTGGATGAAGTCCTTGCGTCCATGCAACAAGCCGGTTCCGCGGCAAACGCCTAACGCCCTCGAGTTTCAGGAGTGGTCCATGATAAATCCCGCCAACGCCGCAAAAGCTTTCAGCGATCTTGATCAAGTTTTGCGAGTCGAAGAACTTTTCTTGCTTCAGCGTGTAGCGCAGAAGATCAATTCCATACTCGACCTCGAAACACTTCTCGATCAGATTGTCGGCGACGTGGCGAACACTTTTGGATACAACCGTCTCGCGGTGCTCTTGAAAGATGATGAAACCAACGAACTGGTGATCGCCGCGGGTTGGACCGGCGAACTTTGTTTGAAGGGCACGCGATTCAAAATTGGTGAGGGTGTTGGCATGAGCGCACATGCCGCTGCAAATGGCGAGACTTTCTACGCGCCCGATGTCAGGAAGATTCCTTTTTATGTTGTCGGCGAGGAAGATACCCGTTCCGAAATTGATATTCCGCTGAAGATCCACGGCGAGCTTATAGGCGTGTTCAATATCCAGCACACTTCGATGAACGCGTTTTCGCCGGAAAGGATCCGATTGCTGGAGGCTCTTGCCGGCCATGTGGCCACAGCGATCGCAAACGCTCGGATGTTTCAACGTGAGCGCCTTGAGAAGGAACGAATGGCGAAGGAGTTGGAAGAAGCTCGTGCTATTCAGACTGACTTGTTTCCGCTGAAACCGCCTGAAACTTGCGGCTTCGAAATCGCGGGCGTCTGTCTGCCCTGCCGGGAAGTTGGCGGCGATTGGTACGACTACATTCCTATAAGCGACGGCCGCCTCGCAGTGGTGCTGGGGGATGTTTCGGGTAAGGGCATGGCGGCAGCTTTACTTATGTCGTCAACCCGCAGTGTTTTGCGGATGCATGCTGCACGCGGGCTGTCGCCTAAAGAGGTGTTGTCGGAGGTCAACAGGTTTCTTGTCGAGGACTTTCCGGCGAGTAGATTTGTGACGCTGATATATTCGGTGGTGGATCCTGCAAAGCGAAGGATTACATTCGCTAATGCAGGTCATCTTCCTCCGGTTTTCGTCGATTCGTACGGCGCTCGGTTTTTAGAGGCCGATGCGGGCCTGCCTCTTGGCATCATGGAATGCCAGTTTTCCGAGCACGAGATTGAGTTGACAGTAGGGAGCCGCGTGTTTTTCTATTCCGACGGCGTAACGGAGGCTGTCAATGCAGCCCTCGAAGAATACGGCCTAAACCGCATTGCTGAACATCTAACGAATCATTCTGCCACAGTAAAGAGTCTCTTAAGCGACGTGGATAAATTCACTTCAGGATATCCCAAATCCGACGACGTAACAGTGGTAATGATCGCAGCAGCCGCTCCATAGACAGGTCCTTCGATCGAACGCCAATCATTCGACTAGGTTGCTGATCTAGTTTTCCGCTAGCTGTCGCTGGCGGAAGCGACGCACTTTTGAAAGGTTTCCGCAGTCGCGCGTCACCCTCCACCGCACTTCCTTACGCTCGAAAGCTCATCCAAGGTCAGACTCCAGATCCCGAGCCCCTCCAAGAGAAGGGAATCCAAAGACGTCTGGATATCAGTCGAAAGTCGCACAACTTCCAATAATCGCCAGAACGTTCGCAGTAACGAAGAAGCGTCTGAACTGGGGCTGATTCCCGTCTTAAACTCGCCGCGATCAGATGAAAAGTTATCCGGCTGCATCGCTGTTTTTCGGGAACGGATTTAACGAGAATTGAACGTGAATTTCCCACCTTAAGCCGAGCCTTGGTGGTGCTCGCTCGGTCTTAATGTTTCTACTGCTATTTGTAGGTTTAAAATTCTTCTTTATCTATAAGATTCTCGCTTCGATAGAAAAGAGCCGCGATAATAGTTTCAGGCGGCGAGAATAAGAAGCGCTCAAATCGCTCGCCGCTCAAGCGCAGGGTTCGTTGATTATCTATTCATGAGTACAAAGACACCGGCATTGAATATCTTGAACTAGAAAAAACGTAGATTCGGTCTATCTACGCAATTCAAGAAGTGCTCGCAGCGGACTCGCCGGTGAGTAGACTCTGTTAGTACTTGCGTGAGCGAACAGCTTAAGCGAAGGCGCGATCTCTCGAACGGCAGCACCCGTTAGGGGTGACACGTTTATAGCTCGTGACATCCAGACTATTACGCACTCCCTTAGCAGTGCCGTATCATTCCAGGCCGCGCATATAGGTCACTGATCTGGTATTGCAATAACATGGCACTCCTAAAGGAGTCCGCGTAGATCGCCACCAAACATCGCATGGAGGTTACTGTTATGAGACTCCGTCACGACACACAATTGAACCGGCGGCGCGTAACCGGCGGACGCTTCCCTCGAATCGTTTTGATTACGACTCTCATCGCAGCTCTATCAGTTTCTACAATGTTGATGGTAACAGCGAGAAATCCTGTCGTTGAGGACAATGAAGTAGAACTCTCTGTCGCGAGAATGGCAAAGGTCGGATTTGCCAGTTCGCCCAGCTTCTCGCCGGACGGATCACGAATCGCTTTCGTTACTAACATCAGTGGACTGCCACAGGTTTGGACCATGCCCACAGCGGGTGGTTATCCGTCGCTCGTTACTTCTTTTGACGATCCAGTCGGCTTCGTTACCTGGTCTCCTGACGGCCAATGGCTTGCTTTTAATGTCGCTCCTGGAGGTGGCTTCAACGAACAGATTTACGTTGTGCGGCCTGATGGAACTGGACTGCGACGGCTGACTGAAGGCGGGAAGGAAAACAACTTCCTCGATGGCTGGTCGCCTGACGGACGTTTCATTGCCTTCTCTTCCAATCGACGCGACCCTTCCGCCACAGACTCATACCTGATCGAGGTTGCGACGGGTCAGTTGCGAATGGTCGCCCAGAACCGCGGCGTTGGCTCGATTGATGATCTCAGTCGCGACGGCAAGTACGCCATCGTCAGCCGCCTTGTGAATCGTGGCGATAACAATCTTTATCTTGTCAGACTATCCGACAGCAAAGAAATGCTTCTGACTCCTCACGATGGTCCGGGCCAGTTTGGCGCAATTCGTTTTTCGCCTGATGGCCGCACGGTCTACTTGATTTCAAACAAAGACAGAGATCTCACCGCTCTCGCTCGCGTGCGCCTGGATCAGGACGGTCAGCCGGGGCCGATCGAGGTGCTGGTTGCTCGCGATAATGGCGAACTCGCCGGTGCCGCGCTGAACGAACAAGGAACTTTGATGGCATTAATATGGAACATTGCGGGACGAAGCGAGCTCAGCTTCTACGACACAGCTACAGGAAAAATAGTGACAGGTCCGAAATTACCGGCTGAGATTGCCGTCGCACCCGAGTTCTCAGATGACGGACGTCGACTCGCACTGGCCATCTCCGGCTCGTCATCGCCCGCCGACATTTGGGTTCTCGACCTGGGCTCTAAACAATTTACTCAACTTACCCAAAGTCCCCACGCGGGTATCGATTTGTCAAAGCTCGTGCGACCGGAACTTGTTCGCTACAAAGCACACGACGGACTCGAACTCTCCGGCTGGCTATACCGACCAAACGGAATAACAAGACCTGGTCCAGTCGTGCTCAGTTTTCACGGCGGGCCTGAAGGTCAGGAACGTCCTGGGTTTAACAGTATGTATCAGGCATTATTATCGCGCGGCATCGCTGTATTCGCACCCAATGTGCGCGGGTCATCGGGATTTGGCAAAAAGTTTGTAAACCTCGACAACGGAGCGCTAAGAGAGAACGGCGTCAAAGACATTAAGGCGAGTGTTGATTACGTCATCAGCACGGGCGTGGCAGATCCGAAGCGTGTCGGAATCGTTGGCGGAAGTTATGGTGGTTATATGGTCATGGCAGGACTGACCGAGTACCCGGACATGTTTGCAGCAGGCGCGAATCTCTTTGGCGTCGTTAATTTCGAGACATTCTTTAAGAACACGCAACCCTGGATGGCGGCGATCTCAAAGATTGAGTACGGAGATCCCGACAAGGAGGCTGAGATGCTGCGCCGCCTTTCGCCACTCACACACATAGATCGCGTGAAAGCACCAACAATCGTTCTGCATGGCGCGAACGATACGAACGTGCCTGTGATTGAAGCAGAGCAAGTGGTGGAGAATTTGAAAAAGCGAAGCGTTCCCGTTGAATACGTGTTGTTCCCGGATGAGGGGCACGGTTGGCGAAAGACTCCCAACCGCATTCGATCAACGGTTTCGATTGTGAGGTTCTTTGAAAAGTATCTGAAAGGGAGTTAGGAAGGACTTTCAGAGGATGAAGTTCGAGACATCAATGTCATTTACAAACTCTTCAGGGAGACCGGTGATATTTCATCTTGAGCCGTGGGGCGAGCCGATCGAAATGCCGTCGGACGCCACATTTTCGGTGCGCGCTGAAGCAGATCAAGTAGGATCTTTTGAAGTCGAACATCTGGAAGGGGAAATCATTGTTTGGGCATGGCCTACCGCAGTGGTGAAGATTCTCAAAGGGAATGAGGAGATCGGGATAAGCGCAGGTATTCGACGACCCCCTGTACCGGCGGTTCCGGAGGCCCAGACCGTTTCATTATTTCTGAAAGCAATGCTGGGTAAGGACGTCAGCTGACTCCCTAGGAAATCCAACAACCGCTTGTACCAGACCGCCGTGAGTAGACTCTTTGGGATGCCGAGCCGCTCGTAGCGCTATGCCACGCCAGGAAAAACTCTTCTTTTAAACGCCAGGCTGAAGAGTGGACCAAATGTCTCAGACAGACAGAGTTTATAAAGTCTATTGGAACGACACGCACGTCGGTGATGTTCGAAATCCTCGTTGGGACGATTTCCCATGGGCTGTCGGAGACTTCACCGCCGCAAATCTCACGAGACAGCTTGGCGAAGTGCTTGAATGGTTCAGCAACTTAGTTGAGTCTGACTTTGACGAACTGCCGGAGCCACCATTTCCACCCGAGCTCACAGATAATTGGTTCCTTGAAACACCGGAAGGAGAACGGGAAGCCATCTCCATTCCGATCGTAGACAAGAAAAACGAAACGATTACCTGGAGATAGCCACAATGGCTTATCGTAGGTGTGCTCTCTTCGTTCGTATCCTCAAACGAATTACGATTATGTCAACGCCGCGACCAACACGTGCTTACGGCCGATCCGACGGTGAGCAGCCTCTATCGGTAGTTGCGTAGACTTCTTTGTTAATTACGTGGGCCAGTCGGTGAAGGCAGCGTTAGGCGTCTTGCTGATGAGTAAGAATAAAATCGAGTGTAACTGGTCAGATGCTTGGCTTTTGCTCGCGATCATTTATGCGGGCAGCGGAGGCGCTAATCTGGAGAGGATTATTGCAGCGGGTGATGGTATTAATCACGCCATCTTTGATCCAGATGAATTGGAGAGTGGTTTAGCTCGATTAACATCTAGAGGCTATATCAAAGAGAAAAACGGAGTCTTTTCTGCAACGCCTAAGGTCATGCGAGAGTATGTGAAAACCACATCCCCTCGGAGAGCTATCCATAAAGACTTGGAAAGCATCGAAAAGTTAATTGGGGCAGCATCCCCTAATTCCGAGCAGCCCTACAGCAATGATCTAAAGTATGCTGGCTTCTCGGCCTCAGCTTATACCGCAGCTGTAAACAAATACATTGAAAGATTTCAGAAAGTGGTAGATTTATGGAACTACGCATAACAAGCGCTTGCAGCGGACTCACCGTGGCCGAGCGCGTTTGGTGAGTTGCGTGGGCGAGCCCGCTGAACCATGAGCGCTCACAATCAATATGGAAGGCCTAATCCAAAGTCCCCTCCTGAACTCTCGCAGTTCGCATTTATCATTGGCGAATGGCGTTGTGACGTAAGAGTGAAGGAAGAAGATGGGGAATGGCAACCTTACAACGCAACCTGGGTTGGTCGGTACATTCTGGATGGCCACGTGATCTCCGATGAGTATCGGATGACAAATCAAAAAGGCGAACTCGTTGTCCATGGAATAACCTTCCGCTTCTACAGTGTTGAGAAGAAGAACTGGATAATGAGATGGCTGAGCGCCGCAGGCTTCTGGTCGGAGTTGGGGTCGGAAGAACTCGGGGGCGTTCGCGTAACACCCGAAACCATTACCTTCAATTACATCGACTCGTTTGCTCCGGATGTCCTTAGTCGCGTTACATTTTCAAACATATCAGAGAACCACTTTACATGGACCGGCGAACGGTTTTCCAATCAGGGAAAGACATGGGCTGAATTCATCGTCATTGAGGCTCATCGCACAAACTGAGGTCGCATGACAGATAGCGGCTTTGCACCAAATGGCGTGCGCGCATGAAGGGAGACGTATGTGCATTCTAACGATCGTGCGAGTGTTGGCGGTGGTGTCGGCGGGACTGCTCGCGGGCATCTTTGTTGCCCACCGCGCGGGTCTGCACTACGCACTACCCCAGCTTAGTGCGTCCAGCTTCGTGCAACTTGGCCAGCTCATGTATGTGCATTACGTCAGATTCATGCCGCCGCTTGTCTTGATTGCGCTGGCATCGAGCGCTTTGTGGCTCGTAATGGTCAGGACCCAGTGGCGAACAGCGGAGTTCTGGCTTGTTGGGATTTCGGTGTGCGGGATCCTCACAATCCTCGCTGTAACCCGCGCGGTCAACGTTCCTCTTAACAATCAGCTCATGACTTGGAGCGTAGCCTACCCGCCGCCGAATCTGCAGCAGCTTTGGGCGCCTTGGGAGCATGCCAACACTTTACGCAGTGTCTTGGCAACGGGAGCGCTGATTATGGAAACATTGGCGCTGAGTCTTAAAGCCATACCGGGTCAGTAAGCGAATTCTTTCTTGAGCTTTGCACGATCAGTTGATGGCTATGAAGTATCCAGCAATCCTCGTCTTGACAGGGGCGTCCGGAGCTGGAAAAACAACACTCGTACTGAAAATGAACGAGCTTGGAATTCCTGGCGTCGAGGGAATCAACTGTGATCGCGTGAAGTTGGAACCTCATAAACCCAGCCACCCCAGTGACCGGCAAGCAGCTATACTTAGTCATTGGGTCTCAAGATTGAAGCAGGAGGACCGCAAGATCGAACTCGCTGTGCTGGACACTCAAATACGTCCGCATTGAGCGTTGGAAGTGTTGAATCAAGCGGGTATTGAGTACTAGCAGATTGTTTTGGTTGATTGCGAACCCATCACACGAAATGAACGACTTCATCTGAAACGTTCTCAGCCGGAGCTTGCCAATCCGAAGATGGACTGTTGGGCAGCTTATTTGCGAGGCCAGGCGGATGCTTTGAATTTATCAATCATCGACACGAGTGATGACCCAGTTGAGAAAAGCCTGCAAACGCTTGAAGTCTTTGTGAAAGATTTGCTGAATCGAGTAAGGGTTGCGTAGGAGCTGCTTATACACTGACCTGTAAGGAATAAAGTGAAATGGAATGTGACTTCAATCGTGTTCTTCAGGTGTTCGCTTTTAATGGAACGCGACGGCTTGATTCGAGTCAACTTTGAAATGGAGCTTCTATTTCATGGATCCCGCGATCGAACCGCTTCACCGAGTTCTGCAAGAATTGGAAGGCTATAACTACAATTTGGAACGTCTGGAAG
>JBKPAC010000183.1:0-65821 GCA_046726175.1 Acidobacteriota bacterium | reverse complement strand
GTTTCTTCGGAATTCAGCTCCAGAATCTAGGACGGCATATGGAGGACACTTGCTGGGTCAGAAACTCCTTCTGAAAAGGTACGACATCTTGATAAAGAACGTTCGTCTATTTCGGTGCAAACCGGATTCGAACCTATTGAGGAAGCGATTGAAACCATTCTGATTTATGTCGTCGTTATAACCGACATAAAACGCGGTCCCTGGGTTAGGTGTCCATCCGAGAAGGAATTGTCCCTGCCAGTTGGACGCAATCGATTCATAATCGATGCGACCACGCGCAAAGAGAAACCGCGTGAACTGATAAGTGGTTCGCAACGAAACAATGTTCTCGTCAAAAGCTATGCGATCAGTGTCGTAGCGTCTGAGTCTCTCTTTAGTAAAACTCAGCGTGGTATTGAGAGCGGCGGTCGGCTGATACGTCACACCACCGTCGATATGAAAGAAATCGCCTGGTCCAGGATCCTGGGGCGCATTACACTCCGGTGGCCGAGGTCCCTCTTTCGGGCAAAGACCTGCCGCGATTGCATTCTGTTGAGCAAGAGCCGGAGGACTAACCCGCGGATATTTCGGTAGGGCGCCAAAGTCAAAATCGAAACTATTCCACGCGCGAATAACAAATACGTTGAAGTTGTACTTCTTGCTCGGACTGGAACCGAGGAAGGCATAAATTCCGTGATTAGGCGTCGAACGCTCCGGATCGACGCCGAAGAACGTGCAATTGTTTTGTACTACGCAATCGAGTGACTGCCGCTTGGGACCAAACTCTTCTTCAAACAGCCGCTCGTAACCCTGATCCCAACCGGCGCCAAAATATGTTTGACGGCGCAAGCTAAACTGAATTTGGGTTTCGTTATTGAAGTTCTGAGAATGACCTTGCCAATCGTAGTTTCCACCGAAAGCGTTATACACACGCCACGAGATCAGCTTCGCCTTAGGCTTTGGTTCCGAGTTGTAGCGGAGAAAGTAGCTGAAGTTGTTGGTATTAGTGCGCCGGCTGAAGCCTACATCGGATCTGAAGTAGCGACTACGACCCACGGTGGAGAAGTTCCATCCCCAGTGCCGCCCATCCTTGTCCAAACTCGTCGCGTACGCGAGTCCAGGTTCCTTACGATCGAATGATCTCCCTTCATCCGGATAGAAGAAGAAGTTTCTCGAGTAGGTACCGAGTACCTGAAAACTGAAGGTCGTGATTTTGTCGATTCTGAACCGGCCATCGAGACCGCCCAGGTCGTTGTATACATCAACAAAGCGTCGATGTGTTCCGAGCACGCCGATGAACGAGTCGGACTTTCCGATATCTCGCTTCAACCGAAGAATGCCTACTTGAGCGTTCTTTCCTACCAGCCGGACAGGAGCATTCGGCAACTCGTCTTCGCCGAAGTTACCTGGAGCATTGTCTGAAGCAACGAGCAAACCGTAGGTGTTGCGGCCAGACTTACCTGTAAGTTTGACCGCAACATCCGGGTCGACGATTGTGCGTGTGTGCACAGCAGCAATCTGCGTTTGAAAGATATCAATACCTTCGAGAAAGAATGGTCGCTTCTCAGGGAAGAAAATGGGAAATCTCTGGTTAGCCGTAACTACCAATTGGTCAGCCTCGACCTGTGCGAAATCAGGATTGATCGCAAAATCGAGTGTCATCGTCGGCTTCGGACTGAACTTGCCGGTCAGACCTGGATCAAACTGTACAGGCTCATTAACGAACCGCCCTCCTTTAGCTATCTCCTCGAGTGTGACCGGAGCTTTTCGTTTTCCGGTCTCCGAAAGTGTGAGACTGGGGATCAAATCCAACGTGCGCTCGGTAACCAGCCCTTCAAGCCCTGTCATGTGTCCAGCCTGCGCCAGCCAGCTGGACTGATCTCGGCTAATCGGCATCCACATGTCGAGCTCGTTGTTCAGCCGCTTGATGCGACGCCAGAAGTGCACACCCCACAACTTATCTTTCCCGGCGACATACCGCAGCGACTTAAAGGGAATGGCTACTTCAATCGTGTATCCATCTTCCGTCACGACTCCCTTCGATTCCATGATAATGTCCAAGCTGAAATCTTCCCCCTGGCCATCGGTCCAAATTCCGTCCGCCTGAATACCCAAAGGATTGAAATCGAACTCGTATGCCTTACGCTGATCATTAAAGGTATCGAAAAGGATTCCGACGTAGTCGTCATCCCAGATCTGATCGCGTTTGGGAATGTTGGCGCGGACTTTTCCAGGCTCGTCGAAGCAGTGAAAACCGAGATAAATGAACTTCGGATCGTAGCCGATGTAGACGCGCGTCTCTTTTGAAGGTGCGATATTGTCACCTGGTTGGGTTTGGTAGAAGTCCTTCAGAACAACTGCGCTCTTCCAAATCTCGTCATCAAGTTTCCCATCTATAACTGGTGGTTTGTCGAACCGTGGTGGCCTGAACGGCTGAGCCTTTTCAGGAGGAAGGACTATTGAACCTTTGGCAGATTTAAGTGGCGCTTTCGCCGTTTCGGTTGCAGATCCGTTAGAAGCTTTTGCAGCGAGTCCAAGGCTTGGCGAAGGTGATGGGGACGGTGAGGGTGACGGCTGCGTGTTGGTCTGCGCCACGACCGGGCAGACGAAAAGCAGAGTTATCAACACTGTCACCCAAAAAAATTTCATCGACGAGTCCTTGAGGGGGAGCGTTCTGGTTAGAACAGAAGCCGCCCAGCTACTGAAGCGGCTTTCCTTAGACGAATGAGAGCCAATCGTTGTTCCAACAAAGTGAGTAAACGGGGACGTTTATTGCGTCCGCAGCACGACCTTTCCATCTCCGGTAGTCAGGACGAATACGTTGCCGCCGCGTCCGACCCGCCAACGTTTCAAACGGGGAGACGGAGCGATATCTTCCGACACATTCAAACCCTCGTTACTGATGTCTTCGGCATTCGTTTCCACGGTGAAGTTTGAATCGCTCGGGACAGCAAGGGTGATGGAACCATCACCAGTCCGCGCGGTTAGACCACCGAATTTGCCTTCCAGAACAATTGCCCCATCCCCTGTACGAGCATCAACTTGTCCCTCGAATTGTGCGATGCGAATGTGACCATCTCCCGTATTGACTTTCAGCTGGCCACGACTATCTGTGACTTCGATAGCGCCATCTCCTGTACGCAGGGTGATCTGACCGGAAACGCCTTGCACATTAAGCTGGCCATCATCTGATGACACGTGCAGGCCCGAATTGCGGGGCACAAAGACTTCTAACGACGCTGAGCCGGAGTCCTCGGATTTAGCGATGATCGAGATGGACGAACCGTTCTGCTGTGCGTCGATGACGATGCCTTTTAGTTCCTCTTCATCGCCTGCTCTTTTCGTTGCCGTGTACATGACTTCCGGCTTATCCCAGCCTTTAACCGTGACGGCGCCATCGAAGGTTCCAATATTAACGTGAGGCTCTCCGCTGACAGTGAAACTCTTGGATTGCCGATCGAGGAGACGGGCGCCGCTCACGCCCTCTCCTCGACCCTTGCCAGAACCCTCACCACGTCCCAGACCTCGGTTCTCCATCCTGATAGCTTCGCGAGCCTGGCGTTCAGTCTCTCTTTGAATTTCGGCTTGTGCTCGCTGAATCTCGCGTTGGGCATCACGGATTGCTCGTTCCACCTCGCGTTGCACTTCCAGTTCTGCCGCACGTGCTTCTCGGGAGGCCTCAGCCTGAGCCTGACGTTGTTCTTGCTCGGCTTGACGTTGCGTTTGACGTTGCGCCTGGATTGCTTCGCGTTGGGCCTGAAGTGCATCACGCTTGGCCTCGGCTATCGCTTGTTCGTTCTCACGATCCCGGTATTTTGTTTTCGCTTTATCTTTTTCGGGCAACAAGTTAGTGCCTGGACTTAAGGTTCGCCCGTCCTGTGCGTGCTTGATGGAGATGGCTCCGTTTACGTTGCCGAGCTTGATTCGTGGACCACCACTACCCAGCTGTCCATAGAGTTCATGGCCGACATACTCCCCATGCTGGACCTCGAGTCCGAAATCATTCGTGATGGATCCATGAACAGTTCCAGCTCGTAGAACGGCATTCGAATCGGACGGTATGATCAAGACCACGTTGCCGTTGACCGAACCAATCGACAATGGAGTGGACTCGTTCAACTGCGTGAAGGTCGCTTCCAGGTTGCCGTTAACTGTAGAAAGTCTTGATTCACCGCTGAGGCCCCGTGCAATAACTCGACCGTTGATTGAAGATGCCTTTACAGCGCCTTCAACCCCATCAACTTCAAGTGAACCGTTTACCAACTCAATTGATTCAAGCCGAGCTTTGCGTGGGACGGTCAGGGTGTAATCGACGATTGCTGGGTTGTTGTAACGATCTTTCTCATCATTATTGAAGTTCTGATCGGAGTCAGGGTAGACAGTTCTGATTCGGATAGATTCAGGAGTCGTGAAAACGTCAATCTTGGCTTCGTCCAATCGCTCGCGCTTGTACGCGCGCTTCACAGCATCCACCTGCACTGCATCGCGATCCCAAACCTTGATTTGCACGGCGCCGTTCAGGTTCTCAACGCTGACACGACCTGTGGGGGAAAGGGGATACGTTTGATGAAACTCATCGCGCTCTTCAGTCGAGTCTGGCACGATAGCTACGGCATCTTCGGCCGTATAGTTCAGCATCGCGCGGGCGCCGGTCACGCCAACCGTGCCGATCAGCAAGAAGCTCAGGATAATTCGGGTTATAAAATCTCTTCTAATCATGATTCTGTTTGTCAGTTCCTTCATCAATCAATTCAATACTAACCGGCCCGTCTAATATGTATGCTTCCGTTCAAAGTTTTCAGAACCAGTTCGCGTCCGCCCGGGCCGATGGTCCCATTGATCTGTTTGCGGGACATTGTTCCCAGCACGCTCATTGGAAAATCAGAGGAAATCTGCCCATTGAAAGTGTCCGCAGTGACCCTGGTCCCCACCGAGGCAGGAAGATCCAGAGTGATGTCGCCATTCACCGTCTTGAACTCAATCGCGTTTTCCCAACTCGCATTACCCAGGCTTGCTACTATCTCGCCGTTAACCGTCTTCGCTTGTGCATAGCCGCTAGTGGAAATCCGAATGCTTCCATTTACAGTGTGAGTTATGACGTTACTTGATAACGATGCTGCTGTGATCTCGCCGTTGATGGTCCGTCCAACGAAACCGACATTGGCTGGCACCCGGACTTTGAAATCTACTCGCACGTCGTTGTTTCGAATGCCGAACGTTGCTGACTGATTGCGCCCTGTCCCGCTTCCTGGCTCACAAGTGTTCGTCACTCCGGGAGTGTCGGTTGGGTAAATCGCGCAGATCGTTACACCTCCCGGGTGCTCAACGAACTCTACTTTAACTGCATCCGCATCGCCTCGTCGCGACGTCTTGGTGGCAACGACTTCAACCTGATTTCCACTTGCCGGCTCAGCGCTAATGCTGCCGCTGATTCCTTTGATCTCGATCGACTTGCCTTCTGCGATGATGCCGTTCCAGCGGAAGTCATCGGAGGTCGACCGCCGAGAAACCTTCACGACGGTGCAGGTTTCCGTAGTCCCTGCATGCACGGTCGGCAGGATACCCCCAAACCAATGATCTGCAAATGCCTGCGCCTCAGTCGCAAAAGTCATGAACTGGTTAAAGTCTTTCCACGCACCCGAAATCACCGCCATGCCTATCAACATAATCAAGATGACTTTGTAGACTTTCTTTTCCTTGTACTGAGGATTATCTTCTTGAATCATTGCTTGCCCCTCTTGCATCTTTCCGGGCCGAGAACAGCGACCTTGGAGGTGTTGCTTTGCTGCCCTCGGCCCGTCTGCGTTGCTCTATATTCAAAACACCGAACCTATTGAGGTTGTGGCAACAAAATTTCGGTAATTCCGCGTCTTTGAGAAGAAAAATTGGCCACGGGAAAACGGCCGCGGATTTACGCGGATGAACGCGGATGACTGGAAAAAGAGTTCGAAGCACCGATACTCCTTTTTTCTTATCCGCGTTTATCTGCGTAAATCCGCGGCCGATTTTTCTGCGGTTTAGTTTTTCTGCAAACGGAGGCTGCCGCTGAAGGAATTGACAGCTAAGGTCGCATCGCCCGTTCCGCAGACACCGATGAGGCGCCGGACGGGAAAGGGGCTTGCCACAACTATCGGGCCCACCTTAACGATTGGCGGAGTAACCTTGACGATCGCTACGCCAGATGGGTCATCCGTTTCTGGTTTTGGAGCCGGAGCCGGAACTGGGGTCGGTTTTGGAGTTTCAGATCGAGGCGCTGCCGGAGCAGGCGGAGCATTCTTGCTCGGTTTTGACGGCGGCGCTGCCGGCTCAGTTGTTATTGTCAGAGGAAAGTCCGTAATGATCTCGCCATCCTGCGCGAGCTTTGCCAGCAGCTTAAATGAAGCATCAGAAGGAAGAGTTAAGGTAACGTCACCTGAAGTTGTCGTGAATCCGTAGTCGCCACGATGGGCCAGTGGCCCTGATAGATTGATGTTGCCTGTAACTGAACGAGCTGTGAGCTTTGCGTGACTCACCTGATTGAGTTGAATATCGCCACTCACGGAAATGACTTCGAAGCTGTCGTCATTGCTCAACGCCTTCACGTTGGCGGCATCGATGCCGCCGCCGGCAGTGCTAAGGCTCACATGACCGCTGGAATCTTTTACTGAGATCGTCCCCCCGATACTGCCCGCTTCAATTCGTTGGGCCACGCGCTCGAACGAGATGTCTCCATTTTGTGAACCGGCATATGCGGCGTCGACTCCAGTGATGCAGATATCACCATCGCGTGTTTGGATTTGAACTGTCGCGCCCTTTGGCACATCGAGATCGACATCAGCGGACGCCTGACAATCAGCACGGGCGTGTTTGCTTGCTCCATCATCAATGAACACATCGATCTTCCTGGCAGGCTTGGACTGATCAGGATCTCCAACGCGTCTCAGTTCGATTTCTTCGGCGTCAGCCGAGCGAGCTCGCACTTCGTTCTTGTCCCAGCCGCGTACCGTAATTGAACCGGCCATCACGCAAAGTGTGACCGTAACAGAGCTGTCAGCAGCTACTGAACGCTCAGTGGGTTGGTCGTCGCCGCCGTGCAGTGTCGAGCCAAACGTCTTGACCGAGCACACGGCACACAGGACTCCCGCCAAAATAGTGACTAAAAACTTCATCACTGGCTAAAAAACCTCAACTATTAACGCGGCTGGTTATAGACGCGAGCATCGGCAATCGTATTCAACAGATCGACCTTGCTTTGATACGCAGAGAACATGAATTCTACTGCGTCTGGATCATTGGGATTGCGCTTTGCCGCACTGCGGGTAGCAGCGATAGCTCTGTCGACCAACGCCAAATTTCTTTCGTACTCGGCCTGCAGTGCGGGCCTCATATTCTTCTTACCTGATTTGATCGTAGTATCGAGAGCTGCGATCGTTTTCAGATAGCTGCGCTCGCCGGGAAGCAGTTTCACATTGGCAACTGTGCTATTTGAATCAGCTACTGGAGCAGCAGTAGGCGTTCTTCGGTTGAGCTTCGACGCTCGGGAGTTAGCTACAGACTGGTGTCTGGGTGAAAGGACGTCTTCGCGAATTTGATTTGAAGTGTTCTCAGTAGGTTTGACGATCGGCGCCGGCGACGCTGGCGGTACGTCTGGAGGTGCTACGGCGATTTGCGGCGGAGGAGCCACCGCTGTTGGCGTCGATCGCAGTTTGACGATACCCAGTACTGCTGCGAATGCGACGACTGCTGCAAGACCGCCATATGCAAAGGTCCGCTGCGGTGTAAGGCTCAACATAGCCGACACTGACGCCAGCCAATTACGCCAGCCTGAAGCTGCCGACTGTGAATAAACTGGATTGACAACCTGAATACCGGCGATTGCCGCCTGAATGCGTCGATTCAGTCGTTCGGTCGGCACGCTCACTTCGAACTCCGGCGCAAGTGCCGACATTAACAGGTTGCTCTCGTTCTCCAACTCCGCGAGCAACGCAGTGCAATCAGCACACCCTGCCAGGTGTGATGCCGCAGCTTCCATACGTCTGCTCGGGAGTTCACCATCAAAATACTGTTGCAGAATCTCTTCGCTCAAACACTCTTTCATCGCCTGCCTCCGATCTTTCCATAAACGCGGGCAAACTCTTTTCGACCCCGAGCAATCAAGCTGCCGACATTCGTCTCTTTCAAAGACAATGTCGTTGCAATTTCCCGATAAGACAGGCCCTGTTGTTTCAGCAACAGACAGCTTCTCATCGGTTCCTTGATCTTATCGAGAGCCCGACGCGCCTCTTCCAGCGCGACGCGACGCTCGTAATCTTCTTCAGGCGCAACAGCAAACCAACCTTCTGTAGTCTCCTTCTGGTATTCGCTGTCACGCGCGATGGAGCGACTTTGTCCACGCAAAGTATTACGCGCCACATTCAGGGTGACGCGTAAGAGCCAGGCGCGGAGCAAATCCTCTCCAGGGGTCGAATCGATATTGCGATAGAGCCTTAAAAAGACCTCTTGCGTAACGTCCTCTGCCAGCCCCGCGTCGCGCACTACCGCCCGTGCAGTTCGAAAAACTGCGCGGTGATGGAGAGTGAACGCCTCATCGAAGCTGAGCGGGTTCGCGGCCGTCGCGATCTCGTTAGGCATTGAGTCTATATAGGCTCTAGCTTGTCCGTTCATGGATCACCGCTCTCAGGAGTGAAACACCACAATCCGCCTATTTGTGACAAGTATTTAGCGGCAGTGCTCGCTACCGCTTTCAGGCGGTTTATTGTAGTCTGAATTCGTTTTCGCTCCAATTAATCGAGCGGCCGAAAGCAGGTTTTTTTACCCGCAACTACAACAAATAATCGGTATTTTGAACGCCAAACCGGAATTGAAAGTTCTCGCTGAACCTCTGCGCAACAGTGTTTTTCTACGGGCGTGCCGGCGCGAGCCCGTTCCGTTCACGCCCGTATGGCTAATGCGGCAGGCGGGCCGGTACATGCCGGAGTATCGCGACGTACGCTCGCGCACAACTTTTCTGGAGCTTTGCAAGAATCCGGCTTTGGCAGCTGAGGTGACAGTCACCGCGGCGGAGCGATTGGGCGTCGACGCTGCAATCATCTTTGCCGACATACTCTTAATTCTCGAGCCCATGGGGATTCAGCTCGAGTTTGCTCGTGGAGAAGGACCCGTAATTCACAATCCAGTGAAAAACGGCACGGACATCGATGCGCTGCGTGAAGTGGACGACGTGACGTCGCTAAACTTCGTGTTTGAGGCAATTAGTCAATGCCGCTCAGCCTTACGTGCGGATCTGCCCCTAATCGGATTTTCCGGCGCACCATTTACATTAGCTTCCTACATGATCGAGGGAGGCGGCTCACGTAACTATGTTTTGACGAAGTCCCTAATGTACAAGGATGCAGGCGCCTGGAACGCTCTAATGTCGTTGATTTCTCGAGCGCTCGTTAAGTACTTGAACGCCCAGATCGCAGCGGGCGCGCAAGCTGTTCAGCTATTTGATTCGTGGGTGGGTTGCTTGAGTCCGGACGACTACAAACGATACGTGCTGCCGCATACCCAAAGTGTGATCAAGAATCTGGAGCCAGGTGTGCCGGTAATTCATTTCGGCACCGGAACAGCGACATTCCTCGAATCAATGCGCAAGGCCGGCGGTGATGTGATTGGAATTGATTGGCGTGTTCGCTTGGATGATGGCTGGAAACGAGTGGGACACGAGGTCGGTGTGATGGGTAACCTCGATCCCGTTGTCTTGTTTGCGGATAAGGCGCGTATCAGAAAAGAAGCCCGGGACATCCTTGCGCAAGCGGCAGGGCGCCCCGGTCACATTTTCAATCTCGGCCACGGCATTCTGCCTGATACACCTGTCGAGAATGTCATCGCACTGGTCGACGCAGTTCACGAGTTAAGCCAACGCTCATCTCAGTGAAATCTCTTTGTCTCCGTGCCTCTGTGTTAATGATGCACACTCCAAACTCAAAGTCCGATACGACAATTCCTTACGATGCAGTGCTAATTGTCTCTTTTGGCGGACCGGAAGGAATCGACGACGTAATTCCTTTTCTTGAAAACGTTCTGCGCGGGCGCAACGTACCTCGTGAACGCATGCTCGCCGTCGCCGAACATTACTATAAGTTTGATGGCGTCAGCCCGATTAACGAACAGAATCGTAAACTGATTTCCGCTCTCTCGAACGAACTGGAAGCAAGTGGACCAAAGCTGCCGATTTACTGGGGTAACCGCAACTGGCACCCGCTGCTTCCAGACACTTTGCGCCAGATGCGCGATGACAGGGTTCGTCGAGCTCTTGCATTTGTAACCGCCGCATACAGTTCGTACTCGAGTTGCCGGCAGTATCGCGAGAACATTGAGGCTGCTCGCACCGAAGTCGGTCCGGAAGCTCCACTCGTCGACAAGATCGGGCCGTTCTACAACCATCCTGGATTTATTCAGGCGAATGCCGACAACGTCGCCGTCGCCCTCGAACAGGTTCCGGCAGCTCGGAAGGACACGACTCACATCGTGTTCACTGCGCATAGCATTCCTGTGTCGATGGCGAAGGATTGCAGATATGAAGCGCAACTCATGGAAGCGTCGCGGCTGGTCGCCAACCAGTTAGGACATCGTGCGTGGACACTCGCATACCAAAGCCGAAGCGGCTCGTTGGCACAACCGTGGCTTGGTCCAGACATTTGTGAATGCCTTAGGGATCTAAAACGATCCGCAGTCACAGATGTCGTTGTAGCGCCTGTCGGCTTCGTGTCGGATCATATGGAGATTGTTTACGATCTCGACGTCGAGGCAAAAAAAGTTTCCACGGAGATCGGCATTAACATGGTTCGAGCAGCTACAGCGGGAACACATCCATCGTTTGTGCGCATGATTCGCGACTTGATACACGAGCGAATGAGCGGCACGCCAACCAGAGTTCACGATCAGTGCGCAGTGGATTGTTGCTTGCCGAGTAATGAAGTCAGAACCGTTAGGCGGTAGCCTCGGGTCAGAGATCATTACAAGCCTGACATTGTGAGCCGACCCGACGTTACCGCCTTACGGTTCTGACCGTCACGGTTCTGATCATGAAGAGAATTGTCATCATCGGAGGCGGCATAACGGGGCTGGCTGCAGCTCACCGGCTGATGGAGCTCAGCCATGAATTGCATCTGCCGCTCGAGATCAAATTGTTGGAAGCGAGTGGTCGAGTTGGAGGGACGTTGCAAACGGACACGCGTGACGGCTTCCTCCTCGAGCGTGGCCCAGATTCTTTCATCTCTGAAAAACCGCAAGGAATCGAGCTTGCGCGGCGACTAGGAATCGAATCGCGACTCATAGAAACAAATAAGGCAAGAAGACGCAGCTTCATTGTCCGCAACGGCCGGCTGCGTCCGGTCCCACAGGGCTTTCAACTGCTGGCGCCCTCCAGTCTGTTCCCATTTTTGACCAGTAGTATTTTCAGTGTTTCAGGCAAAGTTCGAATGGCGGCGGACCTCGTACTACCCCGCAAGAAGATGAATGCCGATGACGAAACACTTGCGGATTTCGTCCGCAGAAGGCTTGGTGACGAGGCGCTCGCTCGCATGGCCCAACCAATGGTCGGCGGGATCTACACAGCGGATCCTGAGAAGCTGAGCCTGCGCGCCACGTTCCCACGCTTTTTGGATATGGAAGCGCGGCACCGCAGCATCATTCTGGCGATGTTTAAAGGCAAGAGATCCAGTCGCGCAGAGAACGCCGGCACAAGTGGCGCGCGCTACAGTTTATTCCTTTCGTTTGACACTGGAATGCAATTGCTGGTCGATACGCTCGAGCGGCGTATCAGTGACTTGAATTCATCACGCGTCACGTGTGAAATCAAACTCAATTTACCTGTGCAAACGTTAAGGAGGATCGATGGTGGACGATGGAATCTCGTCACGGCAAAACGAGACTCTGTACCCGCCGATGCGATCTGCCTGGCACTGCCGGCTCATACCGCCGCAACGCTTTTATCTGAAACGTCGCCGCAACTCGCAGCGGAACTCTCAGCAATTCCTTACGCTTCGACGGCTACTATTAACTTCGGTTATCGCCGACAAGATATTCCTCACCGGCTCGATGGATTTGGATTTGTCGTGCCGTACGTCGAACGCAGATCGCTGTTGGCCTGTACGTTTGCGAGTGTGAAGTTTCCGCGACGTGCCCCTGAAGACTGCGTGCTTCTTCGCGCTTTTGTCGGTGGAGCGTTGCAGCCGGACATGTTTGCGCTCGAGGATGTTGAGATGATTTCGCGCGTTCGCAACGACTTCAGAGAGTTGCTGGGAATTCAAACCGCTCCGCTGTTTGCAGAAGTATCTAAGTGGTCCAAGTCAATGCCGCAGTATGAGCTCGGGCACCTCGATCGTGTCCAGCGTATCGCTGATGGATTACGAGAATTGCCCGGGATAAAAGTAGCCGGCAATGCGTTTTATGGAGCGGGAATTCCGGATTGCATTCGCAGCGGCGAGCAGGCTGCGAAGGAACTTATCGAACAATAGCCATTGACTCTGCATATAATTTGGAATAGATCAAACTCGATTCGTCACTAAGGAGTTGTACGAAATGGCCGAGCATCAAACCGCGGCAGAAGCTTCGAAGATCCAAACTGAGAGTCTCCTGAGGCAACTCAACGACGAATGGGTCAAGGCGTTGGTCCGTCGTGATGCTATCACCCTTGATCGCATCATGGCTGACGACTTCTTGTTCGCTTACCCGTTGGAAGGTGATGACAAATCCGAGTTCCTCGATTATGTGGCCTCAGGCGAGTTGCGAGTCGAGTATCTGAACAGAGACCATGTCAATGTCAGAATTTGGGGAGAAACCGCCGTGCTGACGGCTCGCGATCAGGCAAAGTGGTTCTACAAGAATCGGGAGTGGTCGGGAAACTACAAAATCATTCACGTTTATGCGAGCCGCGGCAATGAATGGAAGCTCGTCGCAGTCCAAGCCTGCCATATCATTTAGTCTGGAGTCGCGAGTCTGGAGTCTGGAGTCCGAATAACGCTAGTTGGACTTTCGAAGATGTACTGCAAGGGCTCGAGTCATACGCGAGACCTCGTCGAACAAGTCGTACAACTCCTTGAATGTCCCAGCTGATATGTACTGAAGATCCAGCGCAACATAAAGATGCGATTGCGACTCAGAAACAGACGCATGGGCAAAGTTTAGAAAGTTTGCAAATTCTTTGTCAGAGTGCCTTCCGAACCCTTCGGCAATATTCGCCATAATTGAAACGCTTGCCCGCTGAATTTGATCTCTCAAACCAAAATCGCGCGCGAAGGTGTTGTGTTGCGTAGCCTCGTAGACCTTTCGTGTGGCCTTATGTGCCTTCTGCCAAGCTTGAATGTCTTCGAATTTTTTTAAAGGTAGCCATCGTGAGTGTTCCTTTCGGTGGATGAGGTTAGTGAGGTCTTGACTCCAGACTCCAGACTCGCGACTCCAGACTGTACCACGTGACTCTATTTTGTGCCTAGTTGTTCGATCCAGCTTGCGTTGGACTGCATTAGAGGACGGAATGCTTCTTTGGGAACCGTCGTCTCGATATGCATATTATCGTCTGTGTTGATAACTGCGCCGGCGACTGCTGGCCGTAGTTTAGATTCGTCGCAGATGAACCAATCACGCACCTTTTGTTCACCATTCATCTGAACGCGCTCGAGTTCGGCCGCGATACGCGAATCACTAATCCTTTCGGCAACCCGATCGAATGTTACGGGCGTTTTGCTCCCAATCAGCAGCAGGTCTTTGCCTTTTGAGACTCCGCCCACTCGAAACATCAGCACGTGCGGAAACACCTGGCTAAACGTACCGAGCGCCGATCGCAAACTCTCGGTAGAAAGCTGATAGATCTGAATCCATTGCACGAAGACGCCCCTTTCGTTCAACCGATCGCGACCCAGCTCGAAAAACTCTTTGGTAAAAAGATTTGCTACACCGGGAACCCAGGGATGTGATGGTTCGCTCACAATCATGTCGTAGCGTAATGGCGTCACCCGCAGGTAAGATCGCGCGTCTTCGATAATCAACTTCATTCGCGGATCTTTCAGTGGACGATTGTTAACGTGCTCGAAGTACGTCGACGCTCGCATGGTAGCTGGTTCCAGCTCGACGCATTCCATGGATTCAACCGGTGACTGAAGAATCGAACCGGCAGTCACTCCAGTTGCGAAACCAACCACCAGGGCTCGCTTCAACTCTGGCGCAAACAAGACCGGCAACTGGCCCAACATAACCTGAGTTGGCATGTCGCCAATATCCGAGCCATTGGTGCGACCATTAATTGCCATCGATATGCTGTCCCAATCTTTACGTACTGTGACCGTCGATGTTGGCCCTTCTTCATACATCAAGAGGCGGTGCTCTGCTCCGTCGTTGTTCGTCGTCTCGCTGGCTTCACGTGTTTTTGCCAGCACTCTTACCAAACTGTCATATGCTCCGATCGAAAGCGCGTCGAGGTTCAGGCTCGGCACACCCAAAGCCGGCCCCACCACTGTCAACAACAAAACCATGACGAACGTAAGGCCGGCGGCCAATGCTCGCTTCAACGCAGGATCGCCTGCATCTGTCCTTGGCCGGTAAGCGATTCCGGCGACTACCACACACAGCGATGCTGCGAAGAGTATTGTGAAGCGCGTGGTGGTTTTTGGAATTAACACAAAGCCTGCGAGGAATGCTCCAGCAATGGCACCGATCGTGTTTACTGCGTAGCTTCGACCTACGAGCTGTACCGGATTCGAATTCGTGCCAGACCAGAGCAACACCAGCGGCATTACAGTGCCCATCAGAAAAGCTGGAAACAGAATTAGCAACGCCGCCGACGCTATTTGGAGCGTCAACAATCCGATCCACGTTGAGAGGTTGAGGGCCAGACCAACTTGCACAAGCGCAGTCGGAATTTGAGCAGCCATGAGAAGGCTAATGAACAAACTGATCGCAATTAAGATCTGCGCGAACAGCATCATCCGTCGAGTATTGTGTGAGTAATCTCGAAGGCCGACGACGTAGGCTCCTACTGACAACCCAATAAGAAACAGTGCCACGACTATGCTGAACGCATAGGTGCTCGAGCCGATAATCATTGAGAGCAACCGCGTCCACGCAACCTGAGTGCTGATTGTCACAAAGCCAGACACAAATGCACAGAGCAGCCAAAAGCGCGTATTACCTACGTCAACATTTGAAGCCTTGAGTTTCTGCTCGTGTGCTTGTGCGTGAGAATGTTCGTCTCGCAGGATGATCTGTGTTCCAGATCTCTCCAGTACGATTGCAAGGATGCCAATGACAATGTTGATGAACGCTGCGACATAGATCGTCGTGCGTACTCCAAACGCAGGCAACAAAACAAAACCTGCGACCAGCGTTCCGAAAATCGCTCCCAACAAGTTGCAGGTGTAAAGACGAGTGACGGAATTTGATTTGAAGCCAGGCGACTTGAGCAGAGCAGCCGCGAGCACGGGTAAAGTCGCGCCCATCAGCGCGGTGGGAAACAGTAACAAGAATACAGAAAGCGCGAAGCGCCAAAGGCTGAAGGCGAAGAAGCCCGGATGTAACTGTTGCCAGATCAACTCATAAAGATTGTCGACCCAGCGAAACAGAAAGGGCACTAACAGCGCGTAAATGCCGATCGCGATTTCAATGACGCCGTACGCCCGAAGCGGGCGTTTGATGCGAGGTCCAACCTTTCCGGCGACTGCGCTGCCAACAGCCAGGCCTCCCATGAACGCAGCTAGCACGGTGCTGACCGCAAGCGTAGTGGCTCCAAACACAAGACCGAGCATCCTGGCCCACAACACTTCGTAAATCAGACCAGTCGCTCCTGAGAAAACGAAACACAGTCCGATCAACCAAACGGTACGACGAGAATCAGCAAGCACAGATCTGCGCGTGTCTACAGTCTCAGTCGCCATGGGTGCCTGCTACAAATAAATCACATGGGATGAGCGCCAGATTCTTGCAGGTATCGATCCCGGAGGCGCGGTTGTTAACAAAATGCCGAAATCGTGATCCAGCATCGAGGCAGGAGTCCTTGACTGCTCCGCCTTCAAAATGGGACCGTCGGTTGGTATTCGCTGCGGTGTCACGAGCGCGAGTCTTCGCAAACACTTGTAGAGATGTTCAAGGCCTGAGCCAAATGGTCCAAAATCATCTCCCATTACGAGGCGGACCTCGGCGCGTTCGTCGATGAAGTGCTTTAACAGAGATGCTGCCTGCACGACCCCGCGCTCAAACCTTTCCTCGTACTCACTCTCACCCGCTTCGCTGCCGCTGGGCAATCGAGAGTCAAGCTCAACTGTGATTCGGCGTTCGTCTTCAGAAGTAAATTCGCGAACCGTCAACCGCCGCGCTCGGGCGGTCGCCTTCCAATCAATGTGACGCAAATCGTCCTGAGCCTGATAATCGCGGAGCGAGAACAGATCGTGACCGGCGCCGCGTCGCAGCGAAGCCATCTGCCCTGCATACGTCGGCAAAAGGTGCAGCTCATCACTCATCGCCTCGGGTTTAGGGTAGACAACAATATCCACGTCGCGCGCGCGCAGCCGCCGCCTTCTTCTCACGAACCCAAACGGGAATCTTGTCGATAACTCAAAGCCGTTAATCAGCACGTGGCCCCGCAGTGGAAATTGCTGCTCCACTCGTTGTTCGGCCGCAGCTTTGTGTGGGACGTATGCGAAGTACGCGAGCGTGCGTTTGTGATGGCGCGGCCTTCCGTGTTCTCCCGGCAAAGGTTCGACGGGGCCGCGAGCTTCAACGAGAATCGAAAACGACGGCAACAAGCGCTTCGTATTTCGCAGCGTCACGATCACGGGAGCAGGCTCTCCAGCGAAAATGTGATCTGGGAATCTCGCAGAGACCACCAGATCGCGTAATGAGATTCGCGCTGCCACCCAAGATACGAACAACGCCGACAACAATAGCGAGAACACCAGAAATAAAAGATTGTTCCCCGTATTCCATGCTGCAAACCCTACGACACCTACCATTATGATGAAGATGCCGCCGCCAGTCGTGAGCTCAAACGGCAAATCGAATCTGAGCACTTCAAGACGCGCCGAACGGGCCAGCGGTGGGACAACGAAGATGATGATCAGGACGGCAATGATCAGCGACAGAATTGCTGCCGCACCTGCAAGCTGAGGTTCGTTTGTTCGGCGCGCGAGAATCGTAATAAGCGCGGCCGCGAGACCGGCAAAGATCAGCAGCAGGCTAAAAATGATGCGCGTAAAGCTAGGAGCAGAGCGCTTCTTCGGAGAAGACGTGGAAGTTGAGGAAGCAAGGTGATTAGCTATAGCGGCACGCTCACTGACTTCAGAATTTCACGAAGTACTGCTTCGGCTTCTTCGCTACGGCGTAGGGAGGACGAGAAACGGGAGCTTACTACGACTCGATGGGCAAAAACCGGTATTACCAATCGCTTGATGTCATCGGGAATACAGAACGAGCGTTCCTCAGTTAAAGCCAAAGCCTGAGCCGCTCTGAACAGCGCCAGCGTTCCACGAGGGCTAACACCTAAGTCGAGCATTTCGGAATCTCTCGTGGCCGACACCAGACGCATCAGGTATTCCACTAGCGCATCATCGACTGAGACGGACGCGACGTTCTCTTGAATTGCGACGACGTCAGTGCTACTCATCACTGCGGACAGCTCATCGAGCGGATCAGCGTACTCACGATCGCGCAAGATTTGTTTCTCGTCATCGGAGCTCGGATATCCAATACGCAATCGAAGCATGAAACGATCGAGCTGAGATTCAGGAAGCGGATAAGTCCCATGATGCTCGATTGGATTTTGCGTGGCGAGAACAATGAAGGGCGTTGGCAGTGGGTGTGTCGTCCCCTCAACGGTCACATGCCTTTCAGCCATCGCTTCAAGCAGCGCTGACTGTGTTTTGGGCGTGGTCCGATTGATCTCGTCGGCAAGAACAATGTTGGCGAAGATAGGCCCCGGCTTCCATTCAAAGACTCCGGAATGCTGGTTGTAAACGGAAAGCCCAATGACATCCGACGGAAGGAGGTCAGAGGTGAACTGTATGCGTTGAAAACTGCAGTCGAGTGCGCGAGCCATGGCATGCGCAAGCGTTGTCTTACCGACGCCCGGCACATCCTCAACCAGCAGGTGGCCGCCTGCAATCAGCGCGATGATTGCGAGCCGGACGGCTTCAGGTTTTCCTTTGATTACCTTCTCGACTGCCTGCTGCAGGCGTTCGATCTGTTCCACTGCACCCGAGAGGGTTAAGGCCTGATCTGTATTAATGGCTTCCAAACGTCTCATAAGATTCAGGTTCGGCTACGTTCGACCTGAGCCTCATTCTACATGCTAAGAGGCAGTGTCGCATCTCAAAAGTGCCGGTGAAAACGGCTGTGGAGCGCGATATGACGCCGGTTGGAACCTGTAGTAGACTCTCAACGATTAATTTCTCGACTTTGGTTTTCGTTGATATTTCCTTGATATTAGGAACCACGAGCCGGTCGCGTCGTGTACATTGGCGAGGAGACCCCCATATGCAAGAACACCGGAATAATAATCGAAGTGAGCGAGGTTTTTCGCTCATTGAACTGATGATCGTGATTGCGATCATCGGCATTCTTATCGCCGTCGGTGTAACCGGCTGGCGGGCGGCCGTTAAATCGGCGAACGAAGCTGCTGCTATCAAAACTCTCCGTACTATCGCCGAGCAGCAAATGCTCTATTACAACGCTCATCAACGCAGCACTTTTGGCAGTTTTGACGAAATGCTCAAAGAGGGATTACTGGACACGCGGTTTTCGGGAACTACGCCGGTGGTTGAAGGCTACCTCTTTCAGATGAAAGTCATCCCTAAATCAACGACTCAACAGGCTGGTTACACAGTCAATGCTGATCCACAGGTAACGGAAGGCGTTGGCGCCACAGGCAAGAACCATTTCTACCTGGATTCAAACTCGAACACGATTCACGTTAATGCCAACCAGCCGGCGTCCCTAACAGATCCGCCAATCGGGCAGTAACGTCGAGGATTTTAAAGCGGAAAGACACGCGTTAGTTGACCTATCGTCAGACGAAGCACATTTATCATTTGCCATTGACCATTTGCCATTTTCCATTCCTATTACCCCGCGCTTAACGTCTCAATTAAGATCAAACTCCTCGCAGAGCGCAAAATGGAAAATGAAAAATCTACAATGATAAATGGTAAATGATCCCATTTTCCTTACTGTTCCCGCACTTGCCACATGACAAACGGCTCTTAACCTCATGACAGGAGAAGAAAATGCCCACCAAAATCGACAAAGTGATCGTCACGAATTTTTCTGCCCTCAATGAAAAGTATGGGAAAGAGGGCGTGAAAAAGATCGATAAGGCCGTAGCGGACCTGATAGCAGCCGATAAACAACGCGGTTTGAACACCATCTACCTCGGCCTGGATGATTCTGACGCGATGAAAAAGCTGGGCGCCAAGCCAGTCAAGTCAGCTTCAAATCGCAAAGAGACCAAGGCGGCAATTGATGGCGTCTATAAAGCGTTGGCGCCAGACTACATCATGCTGCTTGGCGCCATCGATGTTATTCCTCACCAAGATCTGAAGAACCCAATGTACTCGGATGATCCTGATGGTGATCCAGACCGCCGCGCATACGGTGATATTCCGTATGCCTGTGAGAGACCCTACAGCCAGCAACCGCGAAGATTCATTGGCCCAACTCGAGTTGTGGGCCGTTTACCGGATCTGACGGGAGCCAGCGATCCTGCATACCTGATTGGACTCCTTAAGACTGCTTCCTCTTACAAATCCACGACGGCTGACGCTTACCAATCGTATTTCGGTATCTCAGCGGAAGTCTGGACGTCGGCAACGAGGCAAAGTCTCGAGCGGATATTTGGTAATGCCGACTCGATGAATATAGTGCCGCCCAAGAAAGATAACTGGAGCAAGCCCACCATTGGCCGCAAGATATTGTTCGTAAACTGCCACGGCAACATGAACACTCCCACGTTTTCCGGACAGTCAGTCGAGGATGAAGATGATTATCCCGACGCATTGAGAGCGAGTTTCGTCGATGGAAAAATCACCGAAGGAACGCTGGCGGCCATTGAGTGTTGCTATGGAGGGCAACTTTACAATCCGAAGTTCGCGGACGGGCAAGCGGGCATTTGTAACACCTACCTTGGCAACAAGGCTTACGGATACTTTGGCAGCACTACGATCGCATATGGTCCAAGCTCGGGAAACGGTCAAGCCGATCTGATCTGCCAGTATTTCATTCGCAATGTCCTGAATGGCGCATCAATTGGAAGAGCAGCGCTCGAGGCACGACAAAGGTTTGCACGCACCACTTCAATGGCGAATCCAATGAATATTAAGACGCTGGCTCAATTCAATCTTTATGGTGATCCCTCATGTTCTCCGGTGAAGATGGTCGATCCGAAAAAAGGACCAGTTCCGAAAACACCGGCAAAAGGTGTCGCTCCTTCCGTGGTCGATCGCGTAGATCGATCGAGCCGCAGGCGAGCGTTGTTTGTCGAAGGCAAAGCGATTACTGACACTACCGCAACCTCTCGAGAAACAAACAAACCTCTTTCGAAGTCGATCAAGAAGGCGCTGGTTACCAAAGCCCGAGAGCTTGGCGTAACTGGCGGAGCCACCAAATCATTCAAGGTCGAAAGCCCTAAGAAAGTTAAGGGGATGCCCAAGGCGATGGCGAGTGGTGAACTCGTGCCAAATGGTTACCATGTTCTGTTGGGCAGAACGAATTCAAAGGGTAAGATGAGCAAAGCAAAAACCAAACGAAAGCAGGATGAACCTGCACCATTCGTCAAGATTGTCGCCCTTGTTGCAAAGGAAGTAGACGGCAAGGTCGTATCGGTCACCAAGCTATTTAGTAAGTAAGCTCGGGATGGACTGATGGACCGCCAGAAAGTGATGAATTCCATGGCTGAATACCAGGGTCAGGTAGTGAAACGACCATTTGCGGTTGGTTCAAAGAGTGAACGTAAGGCAGTGTTCCTCGAGACAAAAGGTCGTCGCTACCTTTTGCGCCAAATGGGAGGAGATCCTTATCACGACCCGGAACTCGAGCAACTGGTGGGCAAGACGATCAAAGCCCAGGGCGAGGTAGACGATTACCTGCTGCTTGTGTCTAGTTGGAAGATCGTCGAGTGATTGAACGCACGATCGTTCAAAAAGAAACTTGACACGACGAACGCTCGTATCCTATACATGAGCGCTCGGTAAAAGAGCACGATCGGAGATCAACATTGATGACAAGCTGGACAATAAACAAACATACGGCCAAGCGACGCCCGGACACGGGTATGCGCAGCGTCGCGTATGTAGCAGGTCTGAGCTTGTCACCCACCAATATTTTTGGCGGCGCACTCGGACGAAGAGATACGCGGTTCGAAGATAGCCGTTACATCAGGTTCTAATTCAGCGGGAGCGGACTCCCGCTCCCGAATCTCAAAAAAAATCGCGAGAATTTGTAGGAGCGGGCAGCTTCCCTGGGAGGCTTGAAGCCCGCTCTTTTAGCTTTTTGACATTCGAAGTACCTGTTTCTGCGGGATGAAGGCAGGGAGCCTTCAACGGATGATGATCTCGGTGCTTGCGAGAGTCCGCGAGATCGCCATCGTCGGGAGAAGTGTGCCTCGAAGTGTGTTCGCGGCAGTGTCTCTCTCTGCCTTCATCATTTTGTGACATGGCCTTTGGCCTTCGGTCTTTGGCCTTAGGGCCTTGAGTCTTGACTTGGACTTTGGACTTCGAACCCAAAGGCCAAAGACCGAAGACCAAAAGCCAAAAGAAAAGGAGGTGATGCCAGTGAAGCTATGAATTATTTCGCTGTGAGGAGCAGCTTAAAAGGAACAGCAAAGAAACGCATTGTCGATTGCCGATTGCCGATTGCTGGATTTACGATCCAGCTATCTAAATCGGCAATCGACAATCGGAAATCGAAAAATTACAGAAAGGAGGTAACAAATGCCTTTTGAAAAACTAAACATCGGCGGAGCCAAACAGGAGATCCTGTCGTGGGCGAATCACGACTTCAGCGTCGAAGAGCAGGCAATGCTGCGCAACGTATCGCGCTTGCCCTGCCTTTTTAAGCACGTTGCGCTCATGCCGGACGCTCACCTGGGCAAAGGCAGCATGGTGGGATCCGTGATCGCAACCAAGGATGCAGTTATTCCCGCAACGGTCGGAGTTGATATCGGCTGCGGAATGATGGCCGTAAAGACTCCTTTCAAGAGCGGAATTCTCGACGGCAAGTTGAAGGAGTTGCGCTTGCAGATCGAAGAAGCTATTCCAACCGGCTTCAGTGAGTACAAAGAATCGGTAGCCGAGTCTTCATACTGGGAAGGCTGGAAGGATTTCGGTGAACTGCACACGGGGGTGCGCGATCGCAAGGCCAAGGCGATGAAGCAACTCGGGACCCTGGGTGGCGGAAACCACTTCATTGAAGTTTGTCTGGACACCGAAAACTTTGTGTGGCTGATGCTGCACTCAGGCTCGCGCAACATCGGGAAAGAGCTGGCAGATCGCCACATCTCGACCGCAAAGAGTCTGTGGAAGTTATCAGAGTTGCCGGCGCCTGATCTTGCTTACTTCATCAAAGGTACGGCTGAGTTCACTGCCTACTGGCGAGATTTGAAGTGGGCGCAAGCGTACGCGATGAAGAATCGCGAGATCATGATGGAGCGATTGCTGAAGGTCTTTAACAAACTCTTCAACCAACGCCAGCCATTCAAACCGGAACTTGCAGTCAACTGTCATCACAATTATGTCGCTCTTGAGCAGCACTACGGCGAGAAAGTTTTCGTCACGCGCAAGGGCGCTATCAACGCAGACCAAGGCACGTTTGGCATCATCCCTGGCTCGATGGGTGCAAAGTCGTTCATCGTGCAAGGCCGCGGCCAGCCCGAAAGTTTTAATTCGTGTTCGCATGGCGCGGGTCGCAAGCTTTCGCGAGGTGCTGCAAAACGCGCTTTCACGAAAGAGGACCTGGAACGTCAAACAGCCGGCGTCGAGTGCCGCAAAGATGTGGGAGTTCTGGACGAGATTCCGGGTGCCTACAAAGACATCAAAGCAGTGATGCGCAACCAGAGCGATCTGGTGAAAATCGTTGCTGAGATAAAGCAAGTGGTCTGTGTGAAGGGCTGAAGCGATTTTCGATTTTCGATTTTCGATTTCGGATTCGGATTCAGCCTTTTACAACTAACGAATACCCACACTTCACGTCCTCACATAAGCAACCATGAGACGAAAGCATCGATCGAGAAAGTGCTCGAGATCTTTGGGTTGCGATCTAAATCCTAAATCGAAAATCGAAAATTTCAGAAAGGAGGTGCCGGGTGATGGCACTTGATGGACGAGTGTTACTACTCAATCAAACTTACGAACCGCTCGGCACCGTTAGCGTGGCCCGAGCGATCGTCATGACGTTCAAGAACACTGTTACTGTCGAAGAACTCGATGGTGACCGGGTTCTCCATTCTGCGCATGCCGAATTCCCGGTTCCGTCGGTGATTCGCCGGCGCACTTACATCAACGTACGGCAACGGCGCGAGGCTTCGAGCATGAAGCGCCTGCGAATCTACATGCGTGATAAGTTCCGTTGCCAGTACTGTGGTGAGAAGAAACCGGCAACGGCGTTGACACTTGACCACATCGTGCCCCGTTCCCGAGGTGGCGATAACTCTCCGGTTAACGTCGTTACGGCCTGCATCCCGTGCAACAACCGGAAGGCTGATCGCACTCCGGATGAAGCACGGATGCCGTTGCTGACTTCGCAGTCAACGCTTCGTGTCAAGCTCGAACGCGTAGTGCTTTGTCATTACGCTGAGGCTCGATCTGAATGGCGTAAGTACATCTTCATGGACGTTCACGATGACCGGGACGTCATGGAGAGAGTAAGAAAGGAACAAAGCTACATAAAAATGTAATTTCCGATTGTCGATTGCCGATTTTCGATTTTTTGTAGAATTGGCAATCGGCAATTGGCTCTTTCGTTTTCCTGATCTGAGAGTTCATGTTACTGTCTGTCAAATTCCCAGACCACTATCAAACCAGGAGGCGAATGGTAATGAATCGCGTGGTTGTGACTTTGCTTGTTGTCGTCGGCTTGCTGTGGATGGCTGCTTGTGCAAATCCTGCGGCGGATAAACCTAAAGCTGCTATTGGCGAAGCGGCTCCCGTTGCTGGATCACAAACAGCCGGTGAGAAATACTCAATAACGCCAACCAGCTCGAAGATCGAGTTTGTCGGATCGAAAGTCACGGGCCGTCACAACGGCTCTTTCGAAAAGTTCGCCGGAACGATCGATTTCGCAGGCCAACCAGAAAAGAGCAAGGTGGACATCACGATCGACATGAACTCAGTGACGACGGACACGGCGCAACTTACGGCCCATCTCAAGACACCTGACTTCTTTGATGTCGCCAAGTTTCCGCAAGCGACTTTCCAGTCAACTGAGATTAAAGCCGGCGGTGAAAAGGGAGCTACACACACCGTGACCGGCAATCTGCAACTGCATGGCGTTACAAAATCGATTACCTTCCCCGCCACTATCGTAGTCAGTCCAGGTCTGGTGACGGTTGACAGCAACTTTGCTATCAACAGGAAAGATTTTGGCATCAATTACGCCGGAGCAGCTGATAACTTGATTCGGGATGACGTCGTGCTGAAGTTGCAAGTTAAAGGAACGAAGTCGAGCTGAGCCAGCAGGAGTTGCCTCTCAAACAAGTAAATCCAAAACCATCCACCGATTTCACAGATTGCGCAGAGAGTCTATAGAAAGCTGTTCACGTCCATATAAATCGTCGCTTTTCTAAGCTGCGGCTGCCAAAGTTCAGTAGTAAGGCGATGTGAAAGCCGGTGACTTTTAGATAGTTGATTACTTGCGCTTCTTCAACTGTAGTTAGATGACTGAGCGCTTTTAATTCGACGACGATCGCGTCAAAACAAATGAAATCAGGTTTGTAAAAGGCTTCTAATGTCTGGCCTTTGTAGCAAACAGGAAATTTCGGTTGCGAAAGAGATGGAATTGAGCGTTTTGCGAGTTCGATTGCTAGCGCTTCCTGATGACAGGCTCCAGAAAGCCACAACCGACTTGGCTCTGCCTCGCCATCACTTGCTTCCTTCCATCGGGCTGCGCCCTCTGATGTGCGGCGACGGTTCTGCCTCGCCATCACTTGCTTCCTTCCATCGGGCTGCGCCCTCTGATGTGCGGCGACGGCTCTGCCTCGCCATCACTTGCTTCCTTCATCGGGCTGCGCCCTCTGATGTGCGGCGACGGCTCTGCCTCGCCATCACTTGCTTCCTTCCATCGGGCTGCGCCCTCTGATGTGCGGCGACGGCTCTGCCTCGCCATCACTTGCTTCCTTCCATCGGGCTGCGCCCTTGGTTCGGGCTGTGCCCGATTTACCTCCATAGCCTTCCTCTTCTCCAATAGATCAAGTCGTTATCCATCTTCAAAGGTTCAGCGTTAATCGGACATCCAGACCAGATTCGCGCACTTGACCAATGATAGTCAGTCGCTCGCTCCACATATCCTGCCCTAACTGGATTCTGATGCATGTAATTCACTTTCTGCATGAACATTCCCTCGCTGAACACTGGCAGCACATTCTTTTCTGTTTGCCAAAGCGAGTATCTGTAGTTGCGATCCCTCTCCTGATGTCTAAGTTTCTCGAGAGATGAAGAGAAACTGTGCTCTTTCAGATAATCAATCACTCTTCGCGCGGTTAGTCCTTTAATGACCCTAAGGACGTTCGACGTTGAGGAGGGACAACTAGTCAACAGGTGGAGGTGATCGATCATTACCACATAAGCAAACAGTAAGAAGTTTGCAGACGTCCGCGCTTCATCAAGAGCGCGACAGAGGATCTCCTTCATCTGATCCGTTCTGAAGACTGGTAGTCGATGCCGTGGGACAACTGTGATGTAGAGTGCCGGGGAGTCGTGAGAAATGAGAAAACGATGAGCCATGAGGTAGCTCCTTATACGTGAGGTGGTAAAACTGAGTGCGAAGGGTACTTCGTTTAATGATGCGTGTAAAGGGCGCAGCCCGAAACAAGGGCGCAGCCCGATGGAAGGAAGCAACTGATGGCGAGGCAGAGCCGTCGCCGCACATCAGAGGGCGCAGCCGTCCTCTGAGTGATCGGAGTGCAAATGTTTGCATATGCGAATCATGCTTCAATTGTGGGGCTTTCAATTCTTAGTCCAACTTTTGTCATCTTCGTAAACGTTACCAAACCATTGAACAATTCATATGTTGCGACACCGTGTCACGTTGTCAGGAAGCATCTCCGCCTCTTGCAAGAGTCTTTATCAACACGTTAGAGTCTCCTTCGCGTAACAGGCCGCAACCCGTCCGCGGGAAGGGCTGAGCCCACCTGACAGAACTCTTCGAACATCTTCGATCTTCTTTTGGCCCGTCCTGCGGACACCGGGCGTCACCGAAAGGAGATCGCCATGTCTGATAACGATTCCAGCTCGTCTGCCCTCCCTTCCACTTCATCGTCTCAGTTACCCGCACATCCCTCGCTCGAGCAACTGCGCAAACAAGCCAAAGATCTATTGAAACAGTTTCGCTCTGGCGATTCAGCAGCTCGAGAACGATTCCACAAGCACAGACCCGAATCATCCAGTCCAATTCTCGCCGATGCGCAGTTGGTTCTGGCGCGCGAGCATGGATTCGAAAGCTGGCCCAAGCTCGTACGCCACGTTCAGGGTGTAAGCGCTTCCGATCGCGTCAAGAAGTTCGAACGCTTGGCAACCGACATTTCTCGAGCTTACAACGGAGACGCCACCTCACTCGCAGCCGTAAACGACGTGTTTGGACGCACTCTAACATTCGAACAGGCCCGTGACTTAATCGCTCGGCGCATGAAAGTACTGCGTGGTTCGACTGATGAGGACCGGCTCGTTGAATTAACGAGTGTGGATGCGCAGCTGCTCGTCGCTCGTCAACACGGATTTGCCAATTGGTCCGAGTTCGTTGCGAGCTTTTCAAGACCACCTCACGATCCTCGTTCCCTTTCACACGGAATGAGTTCGACGCCGCCGTTCTATCGGATCGATTGGGCCACGAACACAATCTCCCCAGGCCCAATGGCATCTGACGAAGACTGGAACGCAGTCATTGATCTAATAAAGGAGCTGCGGATTACAGGCGTCAGTGCCGAAGGAAGGATGACCGACAAAGCCCTTGAGCGAATCTCACGAATCGATCACGTCACGAGGCTGCATCTCGGAGGCACAGGAAGAATCTCTGACGCGGGTCTCAAACACCTGCACCACATGCCGCAATTACAAGAGATGGAGCTTGGTGATTATCCCGGCGGTCAGATCACTGATCGAGGACTCGAGTTCCTGCGTCACACTCAGGATCTCAGAAGCTTCCGCATGACATGGCAGCGTGCCATCACTGATGCGGGCGTTTCGAATCTGGAGTTTTGCGATCGCCTTGAAGAAGTCGACCTTCTTGGAACACACACCGGAAATGGTGTTCTGAAAGCCCTCGCGGGCAAACCCAATCTGCGACGACTCAAAACCGGAAGACTCATCACTGACGAAGGCCTGCCGCTGCTTCATCAATTTCCAGCCTTCAAGTCGTATCACGGAGGTGAAGTCATTGCGGAGTTGATGACATTCGAAGCTCAACCTAACAACTTGCTTATCGACGGTCCATTCACGAGTAACGGCCTTGAAAATCTGAAAGGGCTCGAAGGGCTCTTCGCATTGAGCTTCTTCTGGCACACAAATGTGCTCAGAGGCAAAGATCTAATGCCGCTAGCCTATTTGCCGCATCTTGGATTCCTCGGATGCCAGGGCGAGCTCTGTGACGACGATGCTATGAAGCACATAGCAGCGCTCCCGCGGCTGCGCGTGCTGATGGGTCAAGGCACTGTCGCAAGTGACGACGGCTTTGCGTCGCTGAGCCGATCACGCACCATCGAGTACATCTGGGGACGAGAGTGTCCGAACCTATCGGGTCGCGGTTTTATGGCGTTATCAAATATGCCATCTCTGCGCGGCCTGGCAGTGAGCTGCAAGAACGTTTACGACAAGTCACTCTCAACATTGCCTCGGTTCCCTTCTTTGACTGAGCTGATGCCGATGGACGTCGAGGACCCTGGCTTTCGCCACGTCGGCAAATGCGAAAAGCTTGAATCTTTAGTGATGATGTATTGCCGGAACACTACGGACATTGCTACAGAGCATATTAAAGGCCTGACGAGGCTCAGGAAGTACTACGCTGGCAGCACGAAAATTACTGATCGCAGTTTGGAGATCCTCGGAGGCATGGAATCGCTCGAGCAGGTCTTGTTCGACAACTGCGCTGGGATTACTGATGATGGTTTAGTTTTCCTCGCAGGCCTGCCGAAATTGAAGGAGGTCTCAATCGATGGCTCTCCGCAAGTGACTCGCGCAGGACTGAATGTGTTCGGTGCAAACGTTAACGTAAAGTTTGCCTGACGCGGCTCTCGAGATTCTTCAGAGGTGATATCCGCCGGCGTTGATGATTGCATCCGCAATACGACGGCGCGCGGCGACGGTGTTGTACGATTTGAGTGGTACCACGCGCAGCACATCCTGTTCACTGCGATCGTCTTTGTTGAGAGTGGCGAGGATTTGTCTGATCGAGTGGGTCAATCGATCGGCCGTGTCCGCTGCGAAAACATTGGTTATGTCCAGCGTCACTTCGGTTTGCGCGCCTTTACCCGTGGCGAACAGTTTCTCCGTACGCAACGTCACGCTCTCAAGAGCGTAAGTGTCGATGATGATGTCAGCTATGTGCCCAAGAACTTCCTGCTCTTCCGATAGCGAGCTGCCAAACGCGACTTTAACGTTGCCTAATGTGTAAAGTACGAGTCGCTTTGCAACTGAAAGCAGCTCGCGCGGGTAGGCAAGCATCGGTAAGTTAGGAGCCGCCGTTCGTTCGAAATCCTTTAGTGCAGAACCAGTTGTGTCCAAGAGATCGGCTGTTGCCGGATTTTTCAGCAGCCTTGTAGTAATGATTAGGCGGTTAATCTCATTCGTGCCCTCGTAGATCCGAGTAATGCGAGCATCGCGATAGGCCCGCTCCGCCGGAAACTCCTGCGAGTAGCCGTAGCCGCCATACACCTGCAGTGCTTCATCAACGACGAATGCCAGTGCCTCGCTGGTCCAGACCTTGTTGATGGAACACTCAACCGCAAATCCTTCGATGGCTTTAAGCGTCTGTGTTGTGTCAGTCTCAGGAATCTGCTCCAGAGCTTGATCGACAGCGCCGAGGGTGCGATAGACCATCGCGTCGCCTACAAAACAGCGCAGTGCCATCTCGCCGATTTTCTGTTTTATCAGTCCAAACTCCGCGATCGATCGACCGAACTGTTGTCGCTCAACCGCGTAACGGGCAGCGCGACTGAGTGCCTGTTTCGCACCGGCTATGTTCCGCGTGCCAAGCTTCAGCCGTCCGAGGTTGAGGATATTGAAAGCAACCTTGTGCCCTTCACCGATCTTACCCAGCACATTCTCGATCGGTACGCGAACGTTTTCGAGAATCAAAGACGTTGTTGATGACCCATCGAGGCCGAGCTTTGGTTCCTCGCGACCGCTGACCACGCCCATCTCACGTTCGACTATGAAGGCGGTGAACTTAGCGCCATCGACCTTCGCGAAGATCGTGAACACATCGGCGAAGCCGCCATTTGTAATCCAAATCTTCTGGCCGTTCAGAAGGTAGTGCTTACCATCCGTATCAAGCGTTGCTCGCGTACGCGCAGCCAGCGCATCAGATCCAGAACCGGGTTCAGTTAAAGCGAAAGCCGAAACCCATTCACCACTCGCCAATCGAGAAAGATAACGGTTCTTTTGTGCGATGGTACCAAAGTAGACGAGAGGCAGCGTGCCGATTGTCGTATGCGCGCCCAGCGAGCCGGCAAATGACGGGATGATGCCGATCTGCTCGCCCAGATACGCCGAACTTACTTTGTCGAGTCCAAGGCCTCCATAAGTTTCAGGAATATCCACCCGCAACAGGTCGAGCTCACCGGCTTTGCGCAAGAGATCACGAGTCAGCTGCCAATCCTTCTTATAGATCTCACGTTCAACCGGGAGGACTTCTGTGCGCATGAAGTCGGCGGCAACTTTTCCCAGCATCTGTTGAGCGGGACTAAGATCCTCGCGTGTGAATACCTGTCCCGGTGTGGAATTGACGCAGAGGAAAGTGCCTCCTGAAGATTCGCGGGGAGCGTGAGTTGTTGCCATGAGTTCTAGTCGATCTGCTATGGATTGACGGCGTTCCAATTAGGCTGTATAAAACCTACCGGACGGTCGGTAAGGGTAACATTCCGACCTGGACACAACAAGTTCCTTAGGGCCTTCTCGTACTAATCATCCACGTATGAAACTCCAAAAAAAATCCCCACCAAATAACGATCGACTCGCGGAGGTCTATCGCACAGCCGCACAGATCATTCTGCGGAAAGGTTACGATGCGACTTCCGTTAACGATATCGCCAATGCGCTCGGCATGACCAAAGCGGGTCTCTACCATTACATCAGTGGAAAAAAAGAACTTTTGTTCGACATCATGTCGTTCGGCCTTGATGAGCTTAGAGACGAGTGCGTGATTCCGGCGCAATCGATAGCAGACGCGAGCGAACGACTTCATTTCATCATTACGAAGCACGCTCAGCTCGTCACGCGTGGGCAAGGCGCAATCACAATCCTCGTCGACGAAATCACCGCACTGACTCCCACACAGAACCGAAAGATCACCGCTCGCAAGAGAGATTATTTTGACAAGCTGCGATCGACGCTCAATCAGCTCAAGAGCGAAGGCAAGCTCCAGGATGTCGACGTGACTACCGCTACCTTTAGCATTCTCGGAATGATCAACTGGCTGTCGCGTTGGTATCGCTCGGACGGCGCGTTAACACCTGATCAGATTGCTGAGCAGATCTCTAAAATTGTCCTCCATGGATTGATTCGTCCCGACCAGCGTCAGCGGCCCAGCTTGACCGTCGTGAAATGAACATCGTCGTCTGTCTCAAACAGATTTTGGATCCGGAAATTCCGGCACGCGATTTCCGTGTTGACACCGCAAAACTTCAGGCTGAGCAAGGCTCAAGCAGTCTGGTCACCAACATTTTTTGTGAGAACGCGCTCGAGACAGCGCTGCAGTTTCGCGAGCGTACCGGGAGCGGACAAATCACGGTCTTATCGTTTGGGCCAGCTTCAGCTGAAGACTCTCTGCGAAAAGCGTTGGCGATGAAAGCCGATGCCGCTCACTTGATCGTCACTGAAGATGAACGAAATCCGGACCCGTTATCGGTGGCTCGAATCCTGGCTGCTGCGATACGCACCTTAGACTCAGTAGATCTAATTATGGTGGGGCGAGAATCAGGTGATTGGGGTTCAGGGCAAACCGGCGGACTGCTTGCGGAAGAGCTGGACGTTCCCTGCGTTTCATTTGTCGATCACATAGACCAAAGAGACGGCAAGCTGTTGCTGCGGCGGCAGACGGATACAGGCTGGGAACTTTTTGAAGCTACTCCACCAGTTGTTGTCACGATCACGAACAATGACGAAAACGTGCCGCGCATCCCGAAAGTACGCGACGTGATGGCGTCGTATCGACAACCACTGACAACCTGGAAGCGCGGAGATCTTGGTATCGGTGCGAACACAAACTCCTATTACGAGGTGGTGCAACTGTCTGTCCCGCAAAAAGAGACGAGCTGTGAATTTGTTAAAGGCGACACACTGAACGACCGCGTCGAAGTGTTTGCGCAACGCATTATCGAAGTGATCGATCGGGTATAACTGGTAAATGGTAATCATCTCATTCTTCTCGCCCAGCTTTGACAAGGCTGCTCAGGGATTAGCGGGTGAAGGCCGGCGACTTGCAGACAAGTTCGGCGGGCCTCTTCACGCCGTTGTTATTGGCCAGGGGCTGGACGCGGTTGCAAGTGAACTCGGTCGCATTGCCGACGAAGTGACGATAGCCGACCAGCCGGAACTAGCGCAGTACCAGCCGGAAACCTACCTGGCGGCGCTAACTGAAATCTGCCGCGAACTGTCGCCACGTGCGGTCTTGTTTGCGAACGACACCTACAGTCAGGAACTCGTGCCGCGACTCGCGCATCGACTCGGCGGCAGTGCTGCGGGTGATGTGATCGAGCTCCGCGTAGAAGGCAATGACTTTTCAGTTGTGAGACAAGTCTACGGCGGCAAGGCTCAGGCCGTGATCGACTTCAAGCGACGACCAGCAGTTGTCTGGTTACGAGCGCGTTCGTTCGCTCCCGCACCAGCAAGAAAAATAGAAGCCCACTTGAAGCCCTCGAAGATACCGATTCACGTCGACACTCGAACGCGAGTAGTCGAACGCAAACGAGAAGATCAGGGTGAGGTCCGCCTGGAAGAGGCTCGCGTAATTGTTTCGGGCGGGCGTGGTATCGGCGGTCCCGAACCATTTGAGACTGAACTGAAGCCGTTGGCGGAACTGATGGGAGCACAGATGGCGGCTTCAAGGGCAGCGTGCGATGCAGGTTGGGTTTTACCCACGTGGCAAATCGGACAGACCGGGAAAAAGGTGTCGCCCGATTTGTACCTGGCGATCGCTATCACAGGTGCAAGTCAGCACATGGCCGGTATATCAGAAGCGAAGACGATTGCAGCTATTAATACAGATCCCGATGCGCCTATCTTCAAGCATTCCCGGTTTGGGATCGTCGAAGACTATCGCAAGGTAGTGCCGCTGTTGCGTGAGAAGTTGGTTGCGCTCCGGAAAACCCACGGATGAATCCTGCGGATGCTACGCGTCAGATCTATTGGAACATCACTCATATTTGGGTGATGTACGTGTTGCTTGTCCCCACACTCGGCTTCGCAGGCTATGGCATCTACCGTCATCTGAACCGCTGGCGGATTGGTCAGCCGGCGGCTCGGTTTGATCAGCCACTTAAACGATTGCGACTGGTGATACATCACGCGGTCGCACAGCGTCGCACGTTTCGCGATGCGTACGCCGGACTCTTTCACTTCCTGATCAGTTATGGGTTCGTCGTACTCACCATAGCCACGATTGTTGTCGCTCTCGATGCGGATTTCGGAACGACGATTATGCGTGGGCCGTTCTACCTGTACTTTCAATCTTTGGTTGTCGATCTCTTCGGCGGATTGGTGATTCTCGGAATCCTGCTCGCCGCGATCAGACGCTCTCTTGCGCGACCATCGAAGCTGGTCTACACGAATGAAGCAAGCCTGATCCTTGCGCTGATTTTGCTGATGTGCCTGCAAGGTTTTCTCATCGAAGGCTGGCGGATCGCGGTAACAAATGATCCCTGGGCACGCTGGTCACCGATCGGCTTGCTCGTGGCGCGCGTGTCCGACGCCTTTATGACCGATGGTCAGATGCGGATGGCCCATGCGGGCGTATGGTGGTTTCACCTCGTAACTGTTTTTGCTTGCGTCGCGTGGTTGCCGTACACAAAGATGCTGCATTTGTTGACAGCGCCGCTAAACATTTACACAAGCAATCTTGTTCCGCTCGGCGCTTCGCTGAAGAGCATCGATTTTGAAAAGTCACAATCTTTTGGCGTCAATTCTCTTGAAAACCTCACATGGAAGGATCTGCTTGATCTCGATGCCTGCACTGAATGTGGCCGGTGCACGGCGGTTTGTCCGGCTCACACTGTCGGTAAAGAACTGTCACCCCGCGACATCATTCTGCAACTGCGGGACTTAATGCACGCAGGTTCTGTATCGTCTAACGGGAATCGTAGCGACGGAGCGAAACCTTTAATCGGCGCTACGCCGGCAGTTACTTCAGCTCCGCTTTGGCAATGCACCACCTGTGCAGCCTGCATGGAAGCATGTCCCGTCCTCATAGAACAGATGCCGAAGATCGTGGACATGCGCCGCTTTCTGGTAATGGAGGAAACGGAGTTTCCTGACACGTTGCAAGGTGCGTTAATGTCGCTCGAAAAAAGGGGTCATCCTTTCTCGGGCACCCAGGCTACGCGGCTTGATTGGACTCACGATTTGGACATCAAACTCGCTAGCGAATCAGCAGATGCGGAAGTGTTACTGTGGGTAGGTTGTGGCGGTGCGCTTATCGAGAGGAACCAACGAGTAACTCGTGCAACGGCTCAACTCCTGGAACAGGCAGGAGTGAGCTTCACCATCATGGGCCGTGAAGAGAAGTGTTCAGGCGATCCAGCCCGACGAATCGGCAACGAGTTTCTGTTCCAGACATTTGTGAAAGACAATCTTGCCAACATGAACAAGTACAAGGTCAAGAAGGTTGTCACCGCATGCCCTCACTGCTTCAATACGTTCAAAAACGAGTACCCTCAGTACGGCAGCACATTCGAGGTCTATCATCACAGTGAGTATTTAGCGGGATTGGTAGATACAGGTAAGCTGAAACCGAATCACCCTTCGAATCGCAAGATTACTTTTCACGATCCTTGTTATCTTGGACGGCAAAACGGCATTTATGATGCTCCGCGGCAACTCGTGCAGATCTCTTCAAAGCAGAAACCAGTTGAGATGTACCGAAGTGGCAGTAAGAGCTTCTGTTGCGGTGGCGGCGGAGGAATGAGTTTTGTTGAGGAACCGCCAAACCAACGCGTTAATCAGGAACGCGCTCGCGAAGCTCTCGAGACAGGTGCAGATGTACTCGCAGTCGGTTGTCCTTTCTGTTTGACGATGATGGAAGACGGCATCAACGCAAGAAAAGAAGAGAAGGATGTGAAGGTGATGGATGTCTCTGAATTGCTATGGGAAGCTGTTCAAAACGGAGCCCCGGATGCACGCGGATAAGAACTGATCTGAAGATAAGAGTGAAAGGAATGCGTAGCTCGATTGCGAAAATGAGAAGAACCAATAGTTTAATTCTCTTCTGATTCGCGCTAATCACGGCCAGTATTTGACTATGGATCTGAACCTAACCGCTGCTGAACGGAAATTTCGCGACGAGTTTCGCAACTGGCTTGAGCTGAACGCTCCCGAACCATGGAGCGGCGCTTCGACGAGCGCAGAAGGAAAGGGCGCTTACCTCGAGTACCTGCGCAATTGGCAACGACGACTTTATGAGGATGGCTGGGCCGGTATCTCGTGGCCGAAAGAATACGGCGGGCGCGGCGCAACCCTCATGGAACAGGCCATCTTTCAAGCTGAGTTAGCGCGAGCCAATACTCCGCCGCTGATCGGCACGATTGGCCTTTCTCTTGGTGGACCAACCATCATTGCCATGGGTACTCCCGAGCAAAAGGAGCGTTACCTGTCACCGATTTTGTCGGGCGAGGAGATTTGGTGTCAGGGTTTTTCAGAACCAAACGCTGGAAGTGATCTGGCTTCAATCGGGACGAGAGCGGTCCGCGATGGCGACGATTTCATTGTTAACGGACAAAAGATCTGGACCAGCTTTGCACAGATGGCCGACTGGTGTTTGTTGCTGGTCCGCACTGATCCTGCGGCTCCAAAACACAAAGGGATTACTTGCCTGCTGGTCGATATGAAAACCGAGGGCGTTTCGGTGCGTCCGCTACGACAGATGTCCGGCGATGAAGGCTTCAACGAAGTGTTCTTCTCAAATGTTCGTGTGAGTCTGTCGCAAGTGTTGGGTGAGATCGACCAGGGATGGACCACGGCAATTACCGCTTTGATGAATGAACGAGCCAATCTGGGAACTGGCATACAGGTTGTTTTCAAGCGCAATCTCGAGGCGCTGATCGCTGTAGCTCGTACAACGGAACGCAATGGAAAACCTGCTAGCGATGATCCTTTGATTAGACAGAAGCTGGCCCAGGCTTATCTGGAACTGGAAATACTGGGATTGAATACGAATCGAGCCTTAACGTCTCTGTCGAAGACGGGCGTACCCGGACCAGAAGGCTCGACACAAAAGCTCTACTGGAGCGAGATGAACCAGCGAACGCAACAGATCGCGCAGGAGATCCTCGGACCATATGGTCAGCTCAAAGATTTTGACAATGGCAGATGGGAATACGGCTACTTGCGCGCTCGTGCCAACACGATCGAGGCCGGCACGAGCGAAATTCAACGAAACATCATCGCCGAGCGCGTCCTGGGATTACCGAAGAGTTATTGAATGATATTGTCAGTGGTCAGTAGTCAGTTAGTTCGTGTTGTTTCGTTCTTGGTCCATGTGATTTCGTGGACGACGATTCTGCTACGTAAACAATCGGATCCACGAAATCACACGAACCAAGAACGACATGACACGAAATCAACTGACCACTGACCACTGACAACCATTTACCATTTACGATTTACTTATTTAAATGGACTTCGATCTATCTAAACCGCAGAAGCTTCTGAAAGATTCCGCTCGAGAGTTTCTCGCGCGCGAGTGTCCAACAAGTCGTGTGCGGCAATTGATGGCAAGTGACTCTGCGCATGACGACGCGCTTTGGCACGCGATGGCGGACCAGGGGTGGACGGGACTGAGTATCCCGGAGGAGTATGGTGGACTTGGTCTGAGTACCGTTGAGCTCGCTGCGCTCGCTGAAGAGATGGGACGCGCTTGTTTGCCGGGCGCTTTTCTCTCCACGATCACTGCCGCTGCTCTTATTGAACGCGCCGGAAACGAAACTCAGCGAGAGCGTTATCTGGCGCCGATAGCGGATGGTAGGTTTAAAGCAACCATTGCAGTTCTGGAAAAGAGCGCAAGCTTGGAACCAGAAGCGATCAAGCTCAAAGCAAATCGCGATGGTGATTCCCTCATCGTCACAGGCAAAAAACTTTTTGTGCCCGACGCTGATACCGCCGACCTCATCATCTGTGTAGCACGCAACGGGGATGGCATCGCCCTATTGCCGATCGAACGAACGAATCAGAGACTGCAAATCACGGCGATGCCTTCGATGGATGCAACGCGCAAGCTGTATGAAGTGGAGTTCGAAAATATCAGCGTTGCCGCCGCTGATCTTTTGGCAGCTGACGGTCATGCCGGGGAAGCGCTTGAAGGTGCTCTCGAGGTTGCGACAATTGCGTTGTGCGCGGAAATGGTTGGCGGGATGCAATGGATTCTCGATACATCTGTTGAGTACGCGAAAACGCGCCAACAGTTTGGCCGCGTCATCGGATCATTCCAGGCAGTCCAACATCAGTGCGCAGATATGTTGCTTCTGACGGAGAGTTCCCGGTCAGCTACTTACTACGCTGCGTGGGCACTCAGTGAAAACGATCCCACAGCGCGCCTAAGTGTTTCCATAGCGAAGGCCTACTGCTCCGACGCTTTCCGCGAGGTCGCTAACCGCGGTGTGCAAATCCATGGCGGCATCGGATTCACTTGGGAACACGATCTGCAACTCTATTACAAGCGAAGCAAGTCCGCCGAAACTACATTCGGGGACGCGACTTTTCACCGCGAGCGCATTGCACGTCTGGTGGTTGATGGGAATTAAGGCTACGCTGAGGTCGCGCCAACATTCAGCGGGAGAATGGATGAGCAGAGTTAAACCAGCTAACGTAAAATCAGAATCACCGTATGCAGCGCGTCCGTGGCTAAACCATTACGACTACTGGATTCAACCGCACTACAACTATCCGCGCCGGCCGCTGTATGAAATTCTGCGGGTGGCGACGGCGAATGTTCCCGACGCCACAGCCACAGTATTTCTTGGTGCTGAACTTACCTTCGCTCAAATAAAGGAACGCTCGGACAAATTCGCCACAGCGTTGGCGCGACTCGGGATCAAACAACACGATCGAGTGGGCATCATGCTCCCCAACTGCCCACAGTATTTGATTGCGACATTTGCTTTGCTGCGGCTCGGAGCGATCGTGGTGAACGTCAATCCACTCTATACACCACGAGAGTTGGCCGTGGTGGCGAAAAACTCGGCTCTGCGCACGTTAATCGTTCTCGATTCTCTGCTTCCAGTTCCAACTGCGGTCAATGAACGTTCGAGTCCCGAGCCTCTCATCGAGACGTTAATCGTCACTTCAGCGGCTGAGTATTCGGCTGCTGCACTACTTTGTCCCAAATTCGAGGGAACACTCCGGTTTTCAGATCTGATCGATGAGATTACCGGCGTCGACTTACCATCGGTCGAAATTGATCCGGAAGCTGACGTCGCTGTCTTGCAGTACACCGGAGGAACGACCGGCACGCCGAAAGGCGCAATGCTGACTCACTACAACATCTTTGCGAATGTTGTGCAGGCTGAAGGCTGGGTTTTCCGTCCAACTCGACGCGGCGAGAATACTTTCCTGCTGGTAATTCCCTTCTTCCACATCTATGGATTCACAGTCGGAATGATCGGCGGAGTGTGGCACGGCGTGCGGCAAATACTGATTCCCAAATACGATGTCGAGGCTTTGCTCGTAGCGATACGCGACTACGCTCCAACGTACTTTCCGGCGGTCCCAACGATTTACATCTCGCTTTTGAATCATCCTCGTGTGAAGGAGTACCGGCTCGATCGTGTTCGCGCTTTCAACAGTGGCTCGGCGCCATTACCTCTGGAAGTGCTCGAGCGGTTCGAAGTCGTTACGGGAGGTGCGCTTTGCGAAGGTTACGGGTTATCTGAAGCATCGCCGGTAACACATACGACCGCCTCGCTCGCTCGACGCAAACCCGGCAGCATCGGTCTGCCGTTGCCGGACACGGATTGCAAGATCGTTGATCTGGAGACCGGCGACCGCGAGGTGGCAATCGGCGAAGAAGGAGAACTGTGCATCGCTGGCCCACAAGTGATGTTGGGTTACTGGAACTGTCGCGAAGAAACTGCACGGACACTGCGCACAGATGACACCGGAAGGAAATGGCTCTACACGGGTGATGTCGCGCGAATGGACGAAGATGGCTACTTCTACATTGTCCAACGCAAGAAGGACATGATCATTGTCAGTGGATTCAATGTCTATCCATCAGAGGTGGAAGGTGTGCTCTACATGCATCCTGCGGTACAGGAAGCAGCCGTGATTGGTGTACCCGATTCGTATCGGGGCGAGTGTGTGAAGGCCTGCATTGTGCTGAAGCAGGGAGCACAGGCAAGTGCGGAAGAGTTGAAGGCGCATTGCGAAAGCAATCTGGCAGAATTCAAGGTGCCTCGTTATTTCGACTTTCGAGAGAGTCTTCCGAAGACAGCAGTTGGGAAGATCCTGCATCGCGTTCTGCGAGAAGAGAGCGGGAGGATTTAGGATTTAGGATTTAGGATTTGGGATTTGGGATTTAGGATTGTGAGTCAGACCATCAAACGAGTGGCTGTGATTGGAGCGGGCACGATGGGTGGCGGGATTGCCGCCGTTGTAGCTAACGCTGGTATTCCTGTGTATCTGCTCGATGTCGCTCCCACGGAACTAACTCCGGAAGAAGAACGAGCTGGACTGAAACTTCAAGATCCTTCGGTGCGGAATCGAATCATAAACAACTTATTCGACCGTCTCAAAAAACGTCACCCACCAGCATTCCTGACTCCTGAAACAGCTGACCTGGTAACAACAGGAAATCTTGAAGACGATTTCGAGTGGATCGCCGAGGCTGATTGGATTGTCGAAGCCATCGTCGAACAACTCGAACCAAAGCGAGCGTTGATGGCCCGCATTGAAAAAATGAGAAAGCCAGGCAGCATCGTATCGAGCAACACGTCAGGCCTGCCCATAGCATCGATAGGTGCTGAAACCTCCAATGAATTCAAAGAGCATTTGCTCGGCACACATTTCTTTAATCCGCCGCGCTACATGAAGCTGCTCGAGGTCATTCCAACGCCACAGACAAAGCCCAAAGTGATCAAAACCATCACTGACTTTGCAACTGATCAATTAGACAAAGGCGTTGTGATCTGTAAAGACACTCCGAACTTCATCGCCAACCGCTATGGATCGATCACAGGGGCCATTGCGCTCGAGTACATTCTGCGAAACGGCTACACAGTGGAAGAGGCGGATGCGATCATGGGTCCGGTTATTGGTCGTCCCAAAACTGGTATCTTCCGATTGCAGGATCTGGTGGGACTGGATGTGTCGTATGGCGTGGGCACAAATCTTTACCATCTCATTCCCAACGACGAGACCCGCGAAGTATTGCGCGATCCGGAACTCAACGCGCTGCGGCAAGCACAGATCGATCGCGGACGTCTGGGCGACAAGACAGGTCAAGGGTTTTACCGTAAGCCTTTGAACGGTAACAAGGAAGATATCCTGACTCTGGATCTGAAGACCCTCGAATACCGCTCGCGCCAGAATCCTGATTTGCCCACAGTCGAACAAGCGTTGAAGATCGATTCGCTCGGCGAGAGACTCGCCTTCGTACTCGCGCAAGACGATCGTGTCGGAAAGCTGGCGAGGCACGTTGTATACAATGCGCTGGCCTATGCTGCGCGCCGCCTGCCTGAAATCACTGATCGAATTGTGAACATCGATCGTGCAATTCGTTGGGGCTACTCCCACGAATTAGGACCGTTTGAGATTTGGGATACGCTTGGTGTGCGCTCGACTGTTTCGAAAATGGAAGCGAACGGTATCGAAGTTGCGCCGTGGGTGAAAGAAATGCTCGCAATGGGCCACGAATGTTTCTATCGCAACGAGAGCGGAGTGCTGAGCTACTATGATCCAGAGCGCAAAGGTTATGTACTTGAAAAGAGGCAGGAATTATCCGGCCTCGAGTACATGCAAAAGCTCATCGCTGGTGAGATCCCGGTATCCGGAATGAGTGAGTTGATGGGCTTTCGTCTCGCTGAAGTGAGCGAGGGCCATGCAGTGATTGTGATTACTCCGGAACAACGACACTACAACGGACTTGGTATTGTTCACGGAGGATTGGCCGCGACCTTGCTCGATTCGGCGCTCGGCGTAGCCATCAATACAATGATGCCGGCAGGTAAGGTCTTCACGACTGTCGAGATGAAAGTCAATTACGTCCGCCCAATACGCGTTGAGACCGGTGAAGTGCGCTGTATCGCCAAGGTACTCCACGTGGGTGGTCGCATGGCCACTGCTGAAGGTCGAATAGTCGACCAAAGTGGAAAGCTTTACGCGCACGGCACAGCCACATGCATGCTGTTCCGCCAGATGTGAATTGAACTGGGAGCGCGGGCCGTCTCGCCCGCCCTCCCTCTACGACCTTCAATAACGTAAGCGGGCGAGACGCCCGCGCTCCCAGTGCTTCTATGACTAATGATCCGTATCTCGGGTTCCAGGTTTCGGCACGCGCGAAAGAAACCTATCAACGCCTCTCCGAATTCATCTCCTCGAACATCTATCCGAATGAATCCTTGTTTCGCCAGCAAATCGCAACTGGTGATCGCTGGCAGCCCGCGGAAATAACCGAAACCCTCAAGTCGAAGGCTAAGGCTGAAGGCCTGTGGAATCTGTTCCTGCCTGATAGCGAGTACGGAGCGCAACTCACAAATCTCGAGTATGCGCCGATGGCCGAGCTCATGGGTCGCTCGCCTGAATTTGCTCCGGAAGTTTTCAATTGCAGCGCACCGGACACAGGAAATATGGAAGTGCTCGTTCGTTACGGCTCGGCGGAACAGAAGGAACGCTGGCTCAAACCGTTGCTCGACGGGAAGATTCGATCATGCTTTGCAATGACAGAGCCTGAGGTTGCTTCATCGGACGCTACGAACATCCGATCGACCATCACACGCGACGGCAACGACTATGTCATCAACGGTCGGAAATGGTGGACCAGTGGCGCCGGCGATCCCAGGTGCAAGATCTCGATTTTTATGGGTAAGACCGATCCCACAGCGCCGAAACATCGTCAGCAGACGATGATCCTCGTTCCAATGGATGCGAAGGGCGTACATGTTGAGCGTATGCTGACGGTGTATGGTTATGACGATGCGCCACACGGTCACGCCGAAGTGTTGTTTGAAAATGTGCGTGTTCCTGTCACGAATCTACTTCTGGGTGAGGGTCGAGGATTTGAGATCGCGCAAGGAAGGCTCGGTCCGGGAAGGATTCATCACTGCATGCGACTGATTGGAATGGCTGAGCGTGCACTCGAGTCGATGTGCCGGCGCGTCATGTCACGAGAAGCTTTCGGCAAACCTCTGTCTGAGCAAGGCACGATTCGTTCGGACATCGCTCATTCGAGAACCGAAATCGATCAGGCGCGGCTGCTAACGATGAAAGCTGCGTTGATGATGGACACGGTAGGCAACAAAGCTGCGCGAACTGAGATTGCCATGATCAAGGTGGTGGCGCCGAATGTCGCATTACGAGTTCTTGATAGAGCAATTCAAGCGCATGGTGGCGCTGGTGTTTCGGACGATTTTGTACTTGCTCGAGCCTGGGCTCATGCGCGCACTTTGCGACTCGCCGATGGGCCAGATGAGGTTCACCTCGAGGCGCTCGCTCGCATGGAACTAGCGAAGTACAAGTCATGACAGAGATCGAAGACATCACGGGATTGCAGGAATACGTCGGGAAGGAAGTATCCGTTAGTGATTGGTTGCTTATCACTCAGGACCGGATCAACGCATTTGCTGAAGCAACAGATGATCACCAATGGATCCACACCGATCCTGAGCGCTCTCGTCGCGAATCTCCCTTCAAACAACCGATCGCACACGGTTTTCTCACATTGTCACTCTTAAGTGAATTGATGAAACGAGCAGTATCGATCGGTCGAGTTCGCATGGGCATCAACTACGGACTTAATCGCGTTCGTTTCATCAGCCCCGTTCCAGCCGGATCACGAGTACGCGGTCGTTTCGCACTCGAGGCGTTCGACGAGATAAACGGTGGGGCGCAGTGTACGTGGAAGGTGACTGTCGAACGCGAAGGCGGAGAAAAGCCCTGCTGTGTCTCCGAATGGCTAGTTCGGTACTACGTGTGAGGACTTCCGTGTTATTTCGTGTCTTCTTTTCGTGTTTATTCGTGGATCATGTTTGCGAGGCCTTTGATCCACATTGACACGAAACGAAGTCACAAAATAACCAGTAACGATGTGTAAGGCGGCTGACACTAAACCTGTGCGTCTCAGTGAGCAGCTTGATTGGCACTCATTGGAGACCTATTTGCGCCCGCGATTGGCAGAGGCTCTGCACCATCCAATTGCTGATGACATATCTTTTGCCGTCGAGCAGTTTCCCGGTGGCCATTCGAACTTGACCTACCTGCTTCGGTTCGGTCCGGACGAATTCGTATTGCGCCGTCCCCCGTTTGGTCCAGTCGCACCAAAAGCTCACGACATGGCACGCGAGTACCACATCCTCGCGGCCGTTCATCCGGTTTATGAACTAGCGCCCAGACCGTTCCTCCTTTGCGAAGACATCGACGTAATTGGTTCAACTTTCTACATCATGGAGCGGCGGCGTGGACTTGTAGTACGAACGACTGAACCACCACAGCTTCAGGAGCAACCCGATGCACGACGCCGCGCCAGCGTTGCGATGATTGACGCGTTGGGCCAACTACACAAAGTTGATGTGAACAAGCATGGACTGGTTTCATTAGGAAAGCCGTCCGGGTTTGTCGAGCGACAAATAGTCGGTTGGACCACACGTTGGCACGGCTCGCAGACCAGCAATGTACCTGAGATGGACATGCTGGCAACCTGGCTGCGCGATCGTCTGCCCGCTGATCCTCAGCGACCGACTCTTGTTCATGGAGATTTCAAACTGGACAACGCCATGTTCGATCCGAAGAACATGGGACGTCTCGTTGCAGTGTTTGACTGGGAGATGAGTTCGGTCGGAGATCCTCTCGTCGACCTGGGCATTCTTCTTTGCTACTGGGTGCATACCGCCACAGCTACTTCGCCAAAAGATTCCGTAGCGGCCGTTACGCACTTGCCTGGTTGGTTCACGCGTTCCGAACTGCTTGAGCGCTATGAAGAGCAGACCGGTCACGACCTGACTAACATTCGTTTCTATGAAGTGTTTGCCGTCTTCAAATTGGCGGTCGTGCTCCAACAAATCTTCTATCGTTATCATCGTGGACAAACAGACGATCCTCGTTTCGCCGGGCTCGACCAGCACGTCCTGTGGTTGGCGAGACTCGGCACAGAGCTAGTGGGATTATGAAAATAAACGCGGCCATTCTGTGGGAGCAGGGTCAACCGCTCTCGGTCGAGCCCGCCGAGTTGGAAGAACCACACGTGGGAGAGATCCTGGTGGAAGTAAAAGCAGCTGGTGTCTGTCACAGTGATCTACATCCGGCGCGTGGAGACTGGCGAGCCAAAACGCCACTAGTTCTGGGCCACGAAGGCGCAGGCATAGTGCGCGCAGTGGGAGAAAATGTTTCTCGTATACGAGCCGGCGATCATGTCGTGCTCTGTTGGGAGCCCGCATGTGGAGTTTGTCCTCCATGCCTCGAAGGCCGCCCTGTTCTTTGCGATCGCCTCGACCGAACAACTTATCGCAATCGATTGCCGAGTGGAGGCACGCGCCTTCGTGCACGCGATAAGGACGTGGGGCACTTTAACGGCACTGCATGCTTCGCCGATTTTGCGGTCGTTGCTGAAGAAGGCGCAGTACCGGTGCCGGCAGCAGTTCCCTTCACTGCTTTGGCCACGCTCGGGTGTGCTGTGATTACTGGAATCGGAGCGGTACTCAACGCGGCACGAGCAGGAAGCGATGATCGAATAGCTGTTATAGGAGCTGGTGGAGTCGGTTTGAATGTCGTTCAGGGGGGACGCATTGCGGGCTGCCAAAAGATCATTGCGATTGACACGCGAGAGAAGCCACTCGAACTGGCCCGTGCCTTTGGCGCAACCGATGTGATAAACGCTTCGCGAGAAGATGTCGTGAAGATTGTTCGAGAGTTAAGCGGTGGTCGCGGGGCCGACTACGTGTTCGACACAGTAGGCGCACCCGCAACAATTGAGCAGTCGCTGAGCCTCACACGCAAAGGCGGAACGATCATTCTCACCGGACTCTCGCGCACCGATGCAATTGCTGGCGTGCCTTTGTTTCCTTTTGTCATGCAGGAGAAGCGGCTGGTGGGCTCGTTGTACGGTTCAGGCCAACCTCTGAAAGACATTCCGAGATTGATTGAACTGTACGAAGAAGGAAGGCTGAAGCTTGATGAACTCGCGCTTCGCTTTTATAAGCTGGATCAGATCAACGAAGCGTTGGAAGCGTTGGCTTCAGGCGAAGGAGCACGAGGCGTCATCCGCTGGTAAGCTATTCGCCCAGCGCCCTGCGAAGCTCTGTTGGAATCTCAATCCTCTTACCATCCTGCATCACTACGACTGTCATCGTTCCCTCGATCGCCAATTCATCCGCTTCATCGTAGACCTGATAGTCGTAGCGAATTGAAGTCTTACCGAGCTGGCCCACAGAAAAGCGCAATCGATACGGGGCATCGAGATTGATAACGCGCAGGAAATTGCAGTTCAGGTTCACACGCGGAAAGTCATAGCTGCGCCGGCGGACATCCATAGGCAATTCGAGGCTGCGGAGGAGTTCGGTTTCGGCCTCTTCGATTACTTCGAATATGCGAGGAAAGTGCAGTCGTCCAGCTGCGTCGGCATCAGCCCAACGCAGCCGTCGCCTGAACTCTATCGAAGATGTAGGCATTGTGGGGATTCTGCCATGGCTGGAGATGACTAATCAAAGAACCGAAAATATATCATTGGTCATTTGACATTAATCATTTGTCACTTGTTCTTTGCGGGCCTGATTGTTTTGCGTTCTTTGCTCCCTTTGCTTGCTTTGCATGATCTGATGTCTTGGACTTCAGGGCCTGTCGATGGAGTTCACGCAAAGAAGCAAAGCAAAGTGCGCAAAGAACAAATGACAAATGATTAATGTCAAATGACGAATGATAAATGTTTCGGTCTTCTTTCCCTCTGCAATGCTTCAACTTTAAAACGTGAAGCGAGCTCCTAACTGCAGTTGGCGTGGCGTTGATGACGATGTGAACCCGAGCGGCTGCGTCGGAGCTTTTGTACGATCTCCTCGTGCCTGTGTAGTTGAGAGCAATCTCAGTTGATCGATGGGCAAACTTCCCACGATGTTGTTGATGCCCGAGAGATTGTTGTGATTGAAGAGATTGAACCCCTCCAACGACAATTCGATGTGCATCCCTTCCTTGATCGGGATGCGGCGAGCGATGCGACCATCGAAGCTGTAGAAAGGTTCACCGAGGCCGGTATTGCGGCCAACTGCAAACGGCCGGTCCGACTGCGAACGGCCATCGGCGTTCGCATCGACGCCGAGCAGCAAATTGAACGGACGTCCTGAACCAGCTATGAAAATCGGCGATACGATCCAATCTGCCAGAAACTTGTTCTTGTAAGGACTGGCAATCACGGCTGCAAAGACGGCCCGGTGACGCTGATCAAATGATGACAACGCTCTGTCCGCCCGAATGTCGAGCGGGTTCTGCGCGGAAAAGTCGCTGTTGAAATCTGTTACTTCATCGATTGTCTTTGAGAACGTGTAGTGAAGGTTCAGGCTAAAGTTGTTCGTGAATCGCCTTTGCACAGAAACCGTTCCTGCGTGATAGAAGGAACTGGCGCTGGATTCGTAAATGTTGTCCTGGAAACGAAGCGGATTAATGAAGTCGCTCGTGAGGCCCGCAGCAATCTGGGCCGCTGTTGGGAATCGAATAAACGTCGGCTGACCTGTGAAAGGACTAATTGGGCCAGTCCGCTTGAACTGGTTGATATCACGATTGCGCGTCAGGTGCAGCCCGCGTGTAAAGAGATAACTCAACTCCACCGACAAGCCCGTTCCGATCTCACGCTGGACACCCAAACTCGCTTGGTAGCTCGTCGGAGTTTCATAGTGTGGCTCAACACGGAAGCGTACTTCGAGCGGAGCGCCTGGCCTGGGTACGACACCAAACTGGAGTAGATCTGACGCCACGATTGTGCGGTTACCAATCACGCCCTGGGCCAGCAACGTTTGGTAGACGGCGATTGAAGTCGGCAAACCGAGTGCACTGGACGTTGCGGTGGTTAGCACGATGTTGATCGGGTCACCGGGAAATCCACTCAAAGTTTTCGTAACGTTCGGAACTGAATAGATTGTGTATCCAGTGAAGATTCCTGCTCCGCCGCGAATGGCTGTCTTGCCGTCATTGAATGGATCCCATGAAAAACCGACGCGAGGCTGCCAATCATTCTTGTCGATCGGCATGTAAAAAGGCTCGTCGCTGATTGAGTAACGAAGACCGTACGTTACCACCAGATTGGGACGGACCTTCCAGGTATCCTGACCATAAAGCGCATAGCGATATGTCCATGAATTAACTTCTGCCGTACCGAAGCCCTGCTGATAAACAGTCGGCAGATTCAGATTAAATGCTTGAAGAGCATTAATTGGGGCCGCCAGGTTCGGGAGCAGCGCCGGATTGTTTGTAGCGAGGAAGCTCTGCAACGCAGACAGTGTCGCACCCGGAATCAATGTTGCGAGAGGGAAAGCTGTACCGAAATTAAACCTGGCACCGAAGAAAGTCTGGTTTGCGGTCGAGACATCTGTTGCATAGAAGAGTCCACCAAACTTAAATGAGTGACTGCCGCGCAAGTAGGTCATGTTGTCGAGCACATCATACTGACGCTGAATGGTCTTTGAAGGTAAAAAGATGTCGCGGTTAAAGAAACCGAAACCTTCAATGTTGAACTCGGGGCCGATCGGGTCGTTGGGTATTACTTTGAAGTTGTAGTAGCTCCACTGTGCCTTCACTTCATTGACGAGGTTCGGAGTGAACTGATGAGTCTCTGAGATCAACACGCCACCATTCACACTATCGAGCGTACGCCCGCGAGAAACCGCTGTAAGCGCGCCGGCTGCCTGGTTCTCAAACGTCGAATCATTAAAGTTAAAACGCACATAGGCATTGTCACGCTGGTTGAACTGATGATCCACTCGGCCAGTGAAAGTCGTTTGGTTGGAATCGAACGGAAACTGACCGCTCGCAGAAGTGAAAAGGTTGACGGTGCGGGGATAACGTGTAGCCGTTGTCGTCAGCGCTCCGGTCAACGAGGCTGCCAGCGGTGCGAACGGAGTCCCCGCCAGATAATTGAATAGCGTAGACTGAGACGCGGTCAGGTTGAAGATATTTGGATCATTGAGAAGGTTCACAAACGTCGTTTCGTTCTGATTAAAGGCTTCCAGCGAAGCGAAAAAGAATGTCTTATCTTTGCTCACTGGTCCGCCGAGCGAGCCGCCAAATTGCTGCCGGTTGAAAGGCGATTTGCCGTTCGGGTTGAAGTCGAACGGATTGCGAGCATCTAACTTGTCGGAACGGAACAAACCAAAGAGGCCACCGTGATAGCGATTCGAACCTGATTTGGAGACGATGTTAACTATGCCGCCGGAAGCTCCACCAAACTCCGCGTTGTAGCTATTGCGCAGAACCTGGAATTCCTGCACCGCCTCTTGATTGACAGTAGCCTGCACGCCACCCGAGACAGTGTTGATTTCGCCACCATCAACGGCGACCAGATTGCCTCGACCGTTATTACCACCAAATGAAAGGCCTGACTGCGGCGTTTGAGCCACGCGAAAGTCGGAAGCATCGGAAATGTTATCTGAGTCGCTTACACCTGGAGTCAGCAACGCGTAATCGAGATAGTTACGCCGGTTGATGGGAAGGTTGGTTATCTGGCGTGCCTCCACCACGGATGATTGTTGTGTTCGCTCGGTCTCGACAACTTCGCCCCCGCCGACAATGTCGATCGTCGCAGAAACATTGCCGACCCCGAGTTGAACGGGTATGTTTGCCAGCTCGCCTATTGTGAGGTCTATGCGCAAGCTTGCGGGCGAGAATCCTGCACGCGTCGCATCAACTTTTAGTTCGTAAGTGCTGGGTAAGAGATTGAGAAAGACAAAATAACCTGCCCCGTCGGTAGTCGTAGTGCGCGTAGTTCCTTTGCCAACATCAGTGATTGTGACTGTTGCATTCGGGATCGCGGCTTTGGCTGAGTCCGTTACTTGCCCACGAAGCTCCGCAGTGGAGCTCGATGCTTGTGAGAAAGCAAGGGAGAATGCGCAGACGACAAAGAGCGCCGTCAAGACAAGACGAGTCAGGCTTCTCATGGCTATCTCCTTTTTGGGTGCAGGACGCGATGATTGTGCTCGGCCGCCGGACGTGGAGACTAAACGTAATTGACCGGGATCACCGGGCTGAGCATAATAGCTACCGACCGAACGGTCGGTAAACTAGCACCAGACTCCGGAGACGTCAAGGTTTATCGCTGCGGAAATTTGTTCTGCTCCACTAACTAATGTCCGTCTTGGAGGCTCATTGTTCAAAAGAGACCTGGCAGGAGTTTGGTTCACACTCACAGTCTTATTCGCAATTAACACAATGAACTTCTTCGACCGCCAGATACTTGGTGCGGTCGGCGAAGCAGTTCGCAAAGACTGGTCCTTGAGCGACGGTGCCCTCGGTGCACTTGGAACCGCATTCACACTTCTCTACGCATTGATCGGAGTGCCACTAGGCCGCCTCACCGATCGCACTCAGCGCAAATGGATGCTTTCAGCCGGGGTGGTCCTTTGGAGTTTAATGACAGTCGCCTCAGGCTTGGCCCAGAACTTCCGCCAGCTTTTTGTGGTCCGCCTGTTAGTCGGCGTCGGCGAAGCTTCATGCGCGCCGGCAGCTACTTCCTTGATCGGCGACATAGTACCGGCCAATCGCAGATCCAAAGCGCTTTCCATTTTCATGATGGGTCTCCCAGTCGGTATCGCTTTGAGTTTTGCTGTTAGCGGAACGATAGCTCGCTCATACGGATGGAGGCAGGCATTCTTCGTAGCCGGACTGCCGGGATTGCTCTGCGCACTGGCAGTCTTCTATATCAGGGAACCGGAGCGCGGTGCGACAGAAGCTCACGCTGTCGGTAAACTCAAACGACCCGGCTCGCCTTATCGGCTCGTGCTCGCCACACCAACAATGCGCTGGCTTATCCTTTCCGGCGCTTTGCACAACTTCAATATGTACGCCATTGCCTCATTCATTACTCCTTTTCTCATGCGATATCACGGAGTGGACATTCGTAAAGCAAACTTCATTTCCATGGTCGTCTACGGACTCACAGGAAGCATTGGTCTGATTTTCGGTGGCATAGCAGGTGATGCGTGCTCGAAACGAAAGACTAATGGACGCTTGACTGTTGGCACGCTTGCCATTCTTTGCTCAGTTCCGTTCCTGTTCCTGGCGCTGGCGCAGCCCAGAGGAGACACGACTGGGTTCATGTTGCTGATGGGGACAGCGTGTGCCGCCATGTATGTCTACTACTCGTCAGTGTATGCGACGATCCACGACGTTATTGAACCGTCGCTCAGAGGAACGGCAATGGCGGTTTACTTCTTTGCTATGTACCTGCTGGGAGCATCGTTGGGACCGTATGGGACAGGTTTGTTGAGTGATCTATTCACAACTCGGGCAGCGAGAGCCGCCGGTGTGTTAGGTGTGTCGCAGCAAGTGTTGGAACCGTTTCGCGCTGATGGTCTTCACGCGGCGATGTATGTGGTTCCGGTACTTAGTGTGTTGCTGACTGCGGTCTTGTTTGCAGCTTCACGTACAGTTGTTCGTGATGTTGAAGGACTTCAGTCGTGGATGCGATCAGCGGCAAAGGCAGAACAGGGTGCGGACTGAAAACTAGGAGTGCCGCACAATACAACGAAAGCCAAGGTGGCAGGTTGACGTGTCGATCGGTTGGGCCATGCGCGCCGCGGGTCGGTAGCGTTTGCAGTAGTTGGGCGCACACAGAAACGATCCCCCTTTCATTACTTTTCGAGGAATCTTCACTTCCGGCATGCAGGGGTCGTAACTCGCCTCGCGTTCTCCACCGCGTGGATTGATGCTTCCGCAACAGCTGTTCTGGATCTTATTGTGCTCCTGATACCAATCGGTGGTCCATTCCCACACGTTGCCGGCCATGTCATACAAACCATAACCATTCGCGGGAAACGACCCTACCGGCGCAGTCCACTCCCAGCCGTCGTCCAGCGAGTTTTCGACGGGGAAATCTCCCTGCCACGTATTGGCCATGAATTTCCCATCGGGTGTGTATTCATCTCCCCACGTGAACTCCGCGCCGTCCAATCCTCCGCGCGCCGCAAACTCCCATTCCGCTTCGGTCGGTAACTCTTTGCCGGCCCATTTCGCGTACGCGTCCGCATCCTCAAAGGCAACGTGGACCACCGGGTGTTTTGCGAGATTCTTAAGAGTGCTGTGAGGACCCTGCGGGTGACGCCAGTTTGCTCCGGGGATATATCTCCACCAGTTGAAATGGTTTCTCAGATCAACTCTTACAGGCTGACGTTGGAAGACTACGGACGCAGGCACAAGCAACTCCGGTTGGGCTCCGGGGTAGTCTCCTAAATTCGGTATTCGCTCGGCGAGAGTGACGTAGTTGGTATCTTCGACGAAGCGGCTGAACTGAGCATTTGTCACTGTAAACTGATCAATCCAAAAGCCTTCAACTGTTACAAGGTGAGCCGGCGCTTCTTCCGGGTAGTTCTTGTCGGATCCCATCATGAAAGTGCCATCAGGGATCCACACCATGTCCTTTGCAGGAGCCTTGCCATGATGTCTGTGCGACTGAATAGTTACCGCCTCACTCATATCACTGCTCCACTGCTCCAAATTTCAGTGCGATTCTGGATGTTCGCAGTATGAACTCGATCAAAGATGATCGGTACCTGTCATTTTTGACAGTGGTGGCTACACTGAAACATTCTCGCGTCCGTACCTCAAAACCTTGCTCATCCAGATCAATTCACCGAGGAATTTATCGATTCGTTTGTAATATGCCTGATCGAGAATTTGCCCGTCTACGTCGAAGAGTTTATGCGCCTGTGGAAAGTTACCGTCCCAGAAGATCGTCACCAACCCTAATTCCCTGAGCACAGGCAACAGATTTTCAATAACCCGCACGCCGCCGAAAACACCGGCCGAAACGCCGCAGACACCGACGGCCTTATGGATGTATTCCTTCAGATTCGAGTCGAGAACATGCTTAAGCATGCCGGGATATCCGTGGTTATACTCCGGCACAACGAGGACCAGACCGTCGGCTCGTTCCATCTGTGCTGAAAACCGCGGATGTTTGATAGCCTCGCCCGCATCAGTATTGGGGAACTCGAGATCACGTATGTCGATGAGTTCTGTTTCAACGGCTTCGCGCTTTTGTACTTCACCGAATACGAATCGAGCGACGTTCTCGCTCGCACGCCCTTTGCGAACAGTACCAAGAATGACCGGTATGAAGAGTGGTTTGCTTGCGCTCATGGAGTTCCTCATCATATTACGTTTCTACAAATCGAGGCCGTGCACACGACTGTATAATGGAGGCCTAGGAGAAATTTCAATGCGCATCGCAGTTTTCGGTAGTGGCGGAGTTGGCGGCTACTTTGGTGGCAGGCTGGCTCAGGCTGGCGAAGATGTAACTTTCATTGCTCGAGGAGCGCACCTGCATGCTATGCAAACTTCGGGACTGAAGGTCGAAAGTGGTGTTGGCGATTTTGTTGTTCATTCATTGAAGGCGACCAGTGACCCAACGGAAGTCGGAACGGTCGACCTCGTCGTGATGGGAGTGAAAGCGTGGCAGATTCCGGAAGCAGCTAAGGCCATTAAACCCATGGTGAGTACGGAGACAACAGTCCTGCCGCTTCAGAACGGAGTGGACGCGCCTTCACAACTGGCGGCGGAGTTGGGTCGTGATCGCGTGCTCGGCGGCTTGTGCAAGATCGTCAGCTATATCGTGGCGCCGGGATTTATTCGGCACGCCGGCTTTGATCCCTCGATTACGCTGGGCGAGTTGGACAATCGCAACAGCGAACGAGTTCAACGGATTCATGCGGCTCTCACTCGCAGTGGTGAAAAGGCAACAATTGCCGAGGACATCCATGCGGCGCTGTGGACGAAGTTTCTCTTCATCGCTGCGTTCAGTGGCGTCGGCTCTATCACGGGTTACACGGCCGGCGAAATCCGATCTGATTCGGAATCGCGAGCGATGTTATTGCGAGCGATGAATGAAGTCTTCGAGTTGGCGAGCGTACGCGGCGTAACGTTGCCGAACGACTCAGTTGCAAGAGCTATGGCAGCCGTTGACATTTTGCCTGCTGAGGCCACAAGTTCGATGCAACGCGATGTCGGTGCAGGCAGACCTTCAGAACTGGAGTCACAAAACGGCGCAGTCGTACGAATGGCTCGCGAATCGATGATCGACGTCCCGACGCATCAGTTTATCTACGAGAGACTAAAACCGCTCGAAATGAAAGCCCGTGCAGGAAATTAGCCGCAGACAAGCGCGGATAAGACAAATCAGAAAAATCCGGCATCAAGTATGGTACTGAACGCGGTAATGCAGTTGAACCAGACCGTCCTCGAAGGGCTTCACGGAGTACAACTCCAAGGGCACGTGACGGTGACGGCGCGCTATCAGTGGAATGCCATCCCCAATAAACACTGGGGCCATACTGATCACGAACTCGTCGATCGCGTGCTCGTCAAGAAATGAGGCGATGAGCTCGCCGCCGCCCATCAACCAGATGTCCTTGCCAGGCTGCTCTTTAAGACGACTCACGAATGGGCCAATTGCACCGTTCACAAACTCCACGCCTGACGGAGCGTCGGGTGGTGGCGCATGACGCGAGAAGACGATGTACCGACCGTTCGATTCGAACTTCGCCCCCAACCGCAGGCTCGCCTCGTAGGTCTTCCGGCCAAGCAGCTTCGTGTCGACCGACTGCATGAAGGCGTTCATGCCATAAAAACCTTCGGGAGCAGGCCGGGACGTCAGCCATTCAAGATCACCGTCAGGACGCGCGATGTAACCGTCCGCGCTTGTTCCGATGTGGACGATAACCTTTCGTTGCTGCATGACTAACGATCTCCTTTGCTGCCGTTTGCGATCAGGATTACCTTGATGCATTGCTCGGGATCGTTCTTGAAAGTTTCATAGCCCTTCACTGCATCATCGAGATTCAAACGATGTGTGATGACAAACGACGGATCTATCTCATCGTTCTCGATCTTATCCAGCAAAGGCTTGAGGTACTTGTGAACGTGCGTCTGGCCCATCTTCAAAGTTAATCCTTTCGCGAACGCTGCGCCGAATGGAAACTTATCCAGGAAGCCGCCATATACTCCCGGAACAGATACTGTACCACCCTTTCGACACGCATATACCGCCTGCCTTAGAGCATGCGAACGGTCAGTAGCGAGATAGATTGCTGTCTTCGCAAGATCGTACAGCGCATCGATCGTTGATCCGTGCGCTTCGAGTCCGACCGCGTCGATACAAGCATCCGGTCCTATTCCACCTGTCATCTCCTTCAACTTATCGAATACGTCGTGCTCGTCGAAATTAATTGTTTCAGCTTTGCCTTCTTCGCTTGCGAGTCGTAAACGCGAAGGAATATGGTCGATCGCGATTACACGCTCAGCGCCCAGCAAATATGCGCTCTTAATCGCGAACTGGCCGACTGGCCCGCAACCCCACACTGCAACAGTATCGCCGGGTTGAATGTTGCAGTTCTCAGCTGCCATGTACCCGGTGGGGAAAACATCTGACAAAAAGAGCACCTTTTCATCGGGAAGGCCGTCAGGAATTCGTACTGGACCCACATCGGCAAATGGCACTCGAACGTACTCAGCCTGTCCTCCTGCGTAGCCTCCCAACATATGCGAATAACCAAACAAGCCGGAAGCTGAGAAGCCATACAGTTTCTCCACTAATCCGGAATTGGGATTGGTGTTATCACAAGCTGACCACAATTGCTTTCGACAGAAGAAACACTTACCACACGCAATGGTGAACGGGACCACGACGCGATCGCCGACCTTCAGATTCGTGACTTGGGGTCCGAGTTCAACGACTTCACCCATGAACTCATGACCAAGAATATCGCCCTTCTCCATTGTCGGAACGCAGCCGTCATAGAGATGAAGATCGGAACCGCAGATCGCAGTTGTAGTGACCTTTATGATTGCATCGTGAGGATTGAGAATCTTGGGATCGGGCACGTCAAGAACGCGCACATCCTTCTTGCCGAACCAGCACAGTGCTTTCATCGCAGACCTCGAACAGGTTGATCATGCGGCTTGATAGCTGCCGGAGGGCTGACCCTCGATCGTCGCAATCTCGCCGGTTTCCATCAGCTGTTTGAAACGCCTCAGATCTTTTTCTATAAGACGACCGGGATGGTCCGCCAGGAGCTTCAAGACTGCAGCCGTGATTTTTCCGCCCGGTGGATTGAAGTTCAATGTGATCTGTACCCGTGTGCCTCTGTTCCCTGGCAACGATTGAAAACGCACGGTACCTGCATTCACGATATCGGCCGCGCCTGTTGAGCGCCAGGCGATCAGCTCGTCTTCCTTCTCGTTAACGATCTCCGCGTCCCATTGATACGTACGCCCGAATTGTTTCACGGTCCAATGAGAACTCTTGTGATCGATAACCTCGACAGACTCAACACCGACCATGAAAGTTGGATGGTTCCTGAAGTCTCGCCAGAACTGGTACAACTCTGATACTGGACATCCGACGGTGATTGCCTTCTCCACGTGAACATTGCGAGCAACTGAGTTGCCCTGACCATTGCGACTTTGGTGTCCGTTATCCTTGTTCATTCCCCCTTTGACCTACCGTTCGATTGTTAGCTGTGCACGGTAAAGCCATCTTTTCCATGCTGCCCGGCGACAATTGGTGCAATAGAAGTGCCAGATTTCGCGTTCCCCCCGCGGATACTAAACACTGGAAAGTAATCGGCCCGCAGCTTGCAGCAACTTGTGTAACGAATGGGGTTTTCATGTTCCGTGTGAATTTACACGGTGCAGAATTAGTAATTTCTGTTCTATTAGCGAACAGCGGTAATGAATGTACGTTTGCTGACACTAGAGAGGGAGTTCAGCCGCCGGCTGATGTTCATGAGACAAGGAGGGAGCTGAAATGCCAAGAGGTGACAAATCGAAGTATTCGAGCAAGCAAAAGCGGAAGGCGGAGCACATCGCTGAAGGCTATGAGGACCGGGGAGTGTCAAAGCGAGAGGCAAAAAGTCGTGCCTGGGCAACAGTGAACAAAGAATCCGGTGGCGGGAAGAAGAGCGGTTCAGGTCGCGGCAAGAAAGAAAGCCACGCCTCATCCCGTAAGGGCGGCAGGAAAGGCGGCAAAGCAAGGAAGAGGTAGTAAATGTCGCGAACGAGCGTGAGACTCCGCGGACGTTGCCGCGGAATCTCACCTCCGACTAGTCAGGAGGGACTGCAAGCGGTTGCTCCGTGGAAGTACGAACCAACTGACAAAGCATACCCCCACCACAAATATCGCGAGAGTCAAACTGACCGAAGCGTTGTTTGTAATCACTCGAGCAATCAGGAAGAACTCGAGACCGAGGGCGAACATCAACGGGAACATCGAATAGAGCAGGAGCCGAGTCGCGATCATCACAAATCTTTCACTCACGGCCTCGGGATCAGACTGTCGATGATAGGCTGCCGGCGCCATCAGTGCCGCTATCGAAACTATCACGAGGCCCATCGCGATGAGATGCATCTCACGCTCGATCGAGCTAAGTCTCTCGTGAAAAGCGGGATTGAAGACCACTATCAACTGAAATCCAAACAGCGCCTGAATGCCAGGCAAAACCGTTCGGCATTCTTCCAATAGGTGGGTTACTGCTTCGGATAGCGGCAGCTTTTCAACTTTCTCGTGTTTCACGTCGGATGAACCGCAACGCTTCTCTTCACTTGTGGCTAACGCTTACCAAACAACACCGCCGAAAGGCAAATGGCTCAGCTCGCGGGGAAATACGAAACTGACAAACTAATGATGAAGGATTGCCGCGACAGTTTTGCCCACCCGATCGGAAGCGTTGTAAAGCCGGTACAGCGGCAGCACCCCGAACAATCGATGATCGCCGACAGCTTTTAGTCCCGCCGAAGCCAGGCAGCCACAATGCGAGCAGTCGGGAGTACCTCCAAACTGACACGGCACGACTCTGCTTTTTAAATCCGCGGTGATGCTCATCGTCGTCCTTGCGAAGATACATTCGCTTGGCGACTTCGGCGGATTCCGGTAACCGTCGATCACCAAATCGGGCAAAGCAATTTTTGGATAAGAACTACGCAGCCGCGCCAGGTCGCCGAGAACTTCTTCTCGCTGTTCTGCGCTTAGGATCTCGCCGCAGGTTGATCCTAACTGAGGCGTAAAAAGGCTAAACCAGATCTTCACAACTTCAGGTCGTTCTGACCAAAATCTTGCGAACTCCTCGAAGTAACCGGTCCGGCCGCACATCTGAGCAGTCACCGTGCAGTGAATCGTAATCCGGTTTCCGTCGATGTTTTGCAAAATGCGCTCGTAAGTTGCTGGTTTTCTCCGTTTGTCATGGTCGGGCTGTAAACCGTCAATTGAAACTACAATCTGCAGCCGCGGAATATTGGACCACTGAAGTGGAATGGACCGAACGGCGCTGGTCACGACCTGGACACTCAATTTCTGTTTGGCAAGGCGCGGCAGCAGTTCATTCAACTCCCGGTACCGCAGTAGCGGCTCGCCACCAACGATCGATATATGTATTGGGTGATGCTTTTGAACCAGGTTCAGTACGCGATCGATCAGCTCCTGCCCCTTGAAATCGGCCAAAGAGCGCAACGGAACCGAGTCCTGCAGATGATCCGGCTCGTACGCGTAGCACCCCGGGCATCGCAGCGGACATTCACGAGCGATCTCGATAGACATTGCTGGAAACTGTCCGCAGAGTATGCGCCTCCATGCGGAAAGGGCTTCCGTCCGCTTCATACTGGCTCCCTTCTTTGTCCAACGGGGGTTGGACTCTAGCGCACAAAGCGGGGGTGCGCTCGGTACGCTAGTGAACCTTTTTCAGAATCGAGCGGCCTCGGGATAGGTATTACCTGAAAGTTCTTACAGAACTATTACCGACGAGTACATTAATCAGGACTACGATAAGGGTTCAGCGGTCACAACCACAGCTTCATCAGGAGGGGGCGATGAAGGTTCTTCTAATAAACCCGCAATTTCCCGATACCTATTGGAGTTTTCGGCACGCGTTACCGTTTGAAAACAAACGGTGTGCCTTTCCACCACTCGGCCTGTTGACCGTTTCTGCTCTGCTGCCGAGATCCTGGGAGCGAAAACTATGCGACCTGAATATCAGCCGACTGAAGACCAGCGATATCGAGTCGGCCGATATGGTTTTTCTCACGGCGATGCTGGTCCAGAAAGAGTCTCTCCACGATGTCATCCGGAAATGCAAAGCTTTGGGTAAACGGATTGTCCTCGGTGGTCCATATGTGACTACGACGACCGAGGATCTCTCGGAGATAGATCACGTCTTTATCGGCGAGGCTGAAACGACTCTTCCTCAGTTCGTCAAAGATTTCGAGCAAGGCAAAGCTCAACGGGTATACCGGGCGCTTGACCGGCCTCCGCTCTCGGCCACACCTGTGGCAGATTTCCATCTCGCGGACCTGAAACGCTACAGCGCCATGTGCGTTCAGTATTCGCGCGGATGCCCTTTTCAATGCGAGTTTTGCGACATCATCGAGATTTACGGCCGAGTTCCACGGACTAAGAGCAATCAGCAACTACTCGCCGAACTCGACGCGTTATTTGAACTGGGATGGCGCGGCACGGTGTTTATCGTTGACGACAATTTCATAGGTAACAAAAAGAATGTCAGACGGTTGTTGCCTGAGCTTGCTGATTGGCAAGCGCGACACGGCTATCCATTTCTGCTTCTGACTGAAGCGAGCGTTAACCTCGCCGACGACGATGAACTGCTTCGTGGTATGCAGCGAGCAGGTTTTCGCCGCGTGTTTCTCGGTATCGAGACGCCTGCGGAGGAAAGTCTCAAGGAAGCTCAGAAGTCTCAGAACCGCGGCAATATGATCGATTCAGTTAAGAGGATTCAGCGATACGGAATGGAAGTAATGGCAGGGTTCATCATCGGGTTCGATAACGATCCTGACGACATCTTCCAGCGGCAGATTGATTTCATTCGTGAAAGTGCAATTCCTTTGGCGATGGTTGGATTGTTGACAGCGCTTCCCGATACGCAGCTCTGGCGTAGACTGGAACGCGAGGGCCGTTTGCTGGGGGAGAGTTCTGGAAACAATACGAATTGCTCACTGAACTTCATACCGCGGATGGACACGGCGCGATTGATCGAAGGTTATCAGTCCGTCATGAAAACGATTTACAAACCTCGCGAGTACTACGAGCGAGCGCTCGATTCGTTGAGGCGTACGACCCAACAGTTTTCCGCACCAGAACCGTTCGATCTCTTAGCCGGCATTGCCTCATTCACACGCATAACTCTCAAGTTAGGAATTCTGGACCGTGAACGTCGTGAGTTTTGGCGATACTTTGTAGTGACGCTACTCAAGCACCGCGCAAAGTTTGCCGACTCAATGCGTCTCGCTGCGATGGGGTATCACTTTCGAAAGCTGAATGAAGCAATGGAGAGCGGATAGCAGCAGTTCGCGCAAGATCATTTCTCACTTCTCGTTTCTCATTTTCGCGTTATTTCGTGGATCGCCTTGCTTCGTATCAGAGTCGGCCGGACCCCAATGTTCGTGGCAGTTCGTGGATCTATGTCGGCTTGGCAAGATCAACGGATCCACTAAACGACACCAAAACTGAGGGTCGGCCCGACGCAGAGACGAAGCAAGGCGATCCACGAAATGACACGAAAATGAGAAGTGAGAAATGAGGAACGATAAATCCGTCCTCGCCTCGACTTGCTCCACAAGTCACGCTCATCGCATCATGAATGCCGACCATGAAACTTCCGGTACATCCACCGATTCTACCGATGCTCGCGAAGCGTGTTACGGAATTACCTCAGATAGGCAGTTGGATCTTCGAACCCAAGTGGGATGGGTTCCGCGCACTGGTCTTTCGTGATGGTGACGAGATCCTCATCCAGAGTCGGGACGAGAAGCCGCTCAATCGTTACTTTCCGGAGCTACTAGAACCGCTGCAGTCTCAACTGCCCGCTCGTTGCGTTCTAGACTGTGAGATCGTAATAGCAAAAGAGGGCTCACTCGACTTCGAAGCGTTGCAGCTTCGCATTCATCCTGCAGCTTCACGCGTCAAGCTTTTGTCCCAGGAGATACCAGCATCGATCGTGGTATTCGATCTCCTTTGCGAAGGCGATGAAGATCTTCGTGGAGTGGGTTTTCAAGAGCGACGGCTTCGACTCGAGTCAATGCTTAAGGCAGCCAAGTCACCGCTGCACCTGACACCTGCGACGAGCGATCACAAAATTGCCAGCGATTGGTTCCGGCGATTTGAGGGTGCAGGGCTCGACGGAGTCGTAGCTAAGCCAGTCGCGGGAACATACGAATCGAATAAGCGCGTCATGCTGAAGGTTAAGCACGAGCGAGAATGCGACTGTGTGGTTGCGGGATTTCGCTGGCATAAGAAAGGTGAAGACACTGGTATAGGTTCGCTTTTGCTCGGCTTATTCGATGAGACCGGAGCATTACATCACGTCGGAGTTTGTGCGAGCTTCACAGATCAAAAACGGCGTGAGCTCGTGGAATTTCTTGCACCTTACAGGAAGAATGCGCTCGATGATCATCCATGGAAGCAGTGGGCTCAACTCGAAGGCAATCATCGAATTCCCGGTGCGCAGAGTCGCTGGAGTCACGGCAAGGATCTGTCATGGGAGCCGCTGAGACCCGAATTAGTGATCGAGGTTGCTTACGATCACATGCAAGGAAGTCGTTTCCGTCACACCGCGCAATTTCGGCGATGGCGCACCGACAAGAAACCCCGCGAATGCACTTACGAACAACTTGAAGTTGTCCCACCGCAGGAACTCTCCGAGATATTTGGCGGATGAGCGATGAGAAGGAGGTTCCCACGGCGAGGGCACGAAGACATTTATCATTCATCATTTGACATTTCTCATTTGTCATTTTGTTCGTGTTGTTTCGTGGATCGGTTCGTTGTTCCGCTCAAACGAGCGATCCACGAATCAACACGAAACGCAGACAAAATGACAAATGAGATATGTCAATTGATCAATGATAAATAGTTCTCCGTCTTTTTCACTCTTGCTTCCTCTTCCACTCTCTCCACTCACGCGTTGGATCATCATCGGGGTCGGGCGTTTCCTGGGGTGGTCGGATTTTTTCAGGTACGTTCCGAAGGTTTACTCGAATCCTGGTCCATGTAGACGAGCGGCCCCGCATCGTGTCGATCAGCACGTCTTCAACCGTAAGGAGTTTCGCGACCTTACGATACTTCTTTTTCCATCTTTCAAGACCAGCGAGCGCTGCTTCTTTATCGGGTGAGTTAGCGATTACCAGCAGCGGCATCTTTATCCGAGGCTTTTTTGCCGCCGACTTTGCACGTGATGGCGCGACTCGCGTTGCCTCGCCTTCCATCTTGCGAAAGTGAGGTGGCCATGGAGCATCACCTAATCCAGCAGCCTGGTCCCTTTCAGCGAGCTCGAGCAATTTGTCTAGCGAACCCGGCTTCTCATCCATGCGCGCGTGAGGATCACCCAATTCCGAAAAACGGCGAGGCACTGTCAGGACCGTGAAGTCAGCCGGATCGCAATCAGCAACCTCATTCCAGTGAATTGGTGTAGATACACGCGCATCGGGAAGCGGCCGCACTGAATAGGCCGAACAAGTTGTCCGGTCCTTCGCATTCTGGTTGTAGTCAAGGAACACGCCATGCCGTTCTTCTTTCCACCACTTGGAAGTTGCTATTGCGGGTGCTCGTCGTTCAACCTCACGCGAGAGTGCCAGTGCGGCTCGTCGCACCTGGACAAACGTCCACCGTTGTTCGATCCGTGCATTGACGTGCATTCCCCTTGAACCGCTGGTCTTCGGCCAACCGCGAAGTCCCATGTCTTCGAGCACAGCTTGCACATCAAGCGCAACTCGACGCACATCCGACCACTCAACACCCGGTCCGGGATCCAGATCCACACGCAACTCATCCGGATGGTCGAGATCTGCGGAACGAACAGCATGGGGATGGAGCTCGATGCACCCGAGGTTCACGATCCACACGAGGCCTGCCGGATCATCAACTACGACCTCCTCGGCTTTTCGGCCCGACGGAAATGAGAGAGTTACGGTTCGCAACCACGATGGGTGAGTGGTGGGTGCGCGCTTTTGATAAAACGCCTGTCCTTCGGCTCCATCGACGAACCGCTTTAAGACGATTGGACGATCTCTGATTCCAGCTAGTGCTCCCGCAGCGACTGCCAGATAGTAGCGAACGAGATCAAGTTTGGAGAGTTTGGTCTGTCTGGAGAAATACGGCTTGTCCGGGTGAGTGATCTTCACCTCTCGACCATCAATGGTCAGAACTTCGACTGCATCATCCTTTGCCACGGAGAGAGGCTACCACGCTCGAAAGAGACCTGAAAGAAGTGAATCAGGTTCTTCAGATAATCATAGTCAGGAAGGGGGCAAGCGTCGCCACTCAGTTTTCTCCGCACTCAAATCCAGCGCGCCCCCGCTTACTCTCATCAGCTGCTCCCAACTCTTACTTGCTTGTTTGGTGTAGACCATTCAAAGACTAGTATCATTGTGAGGTGAAGCTGTTGATAGTAAGCGGGGGCGCGCTGGATTTGAGTGCGGAGAAAACTGAGTGGCGACCGCTTGCCCCCTTCCTGACTGTGATTATCCGTGAAGACTAGTTAAGGCAGAGTGTAAGCTACCACAGTATCGGAAAGAGTTCTGCTGAGCGATCTTAAGAACCCTCCACCTCCTACCGAAATGACCACAAACTGCTTGCCACTCTTCTGGCCGATGTAAGTTATCGGAGTAGCATGACCGTTTGCTTCCAACTTCGCTTCCCATAACACTTTCCCCGTATGCGTGTCGAAGGCGCGGAAGCGATGATCGGTAGTTGCGGCGATGAAAACTAATCCGCCTGCCGTAACAATTGGACCACCCAGATTCTGAGTTCCCGTGTTGTGTACGCCCTTCGCCTCGAGCTCCTCCACGATTCCCAATGGCACTTTCCACAGGATCGCTCCAGTGTTCAAGTCGACCGCATTGAGCGTGCCCCACGGAGGTTGCTGACACGGCCGATCGTTCTGATCTCGAAACCACGCATACTCTTCAAATCTACCCTTTCGAATAAAAGGCAGTGGTGCATCTGCCGGCTGACGTGTCATGGCTCCAACGGCGCCATCCTCGTTCATGTTTACGTAAAGCACGTTTGTCTTTCGATCAATCGAGCCACCGGACCAGTTGCCGCCGCCGTGAAAACCCGGAAACATCAACGTCGGCTCAATTCCAGCGGGAGTGTACATGCCCTTATTAATGAGCTTGTCAAAGAGCTCGGTGCAGTAGCGTTCAGATTCAGGTGAGACTCGGCTTATCTCAGCTCGCGTCATTGACTGACGTGCAAGAGCAGGTGGCTTTAGTGGAAATGGCTGAGTGGGCCAGGTGGCTTCGCCCGGCACATCAGTCTGTGGCACGCTTCGCTCTTCCACCGGAAGCAGAGGCTTGCCCGTCAAACGATCCAAGACGAATACGAAACCCATTTTTGTGACCTGTGCTACCGCAGGTATGGATCTACCACGCCGGCGTAGAGTGATTAGTAAAGGCTGCGCGGGCAAATCGTAGTCCCACAGATCATGATGGACCAACTGGTAATACCAAATTAGCTTTCCAGTAGCGGCATTGAGTGCCACAAGCGAGTTTGCAAACAGGTTCTCCCCTTTTCTATCTCCACCATAGAAGTCATAAGTGGGCGAACCAGTTGGCAGAAAGACCATTCCTCTTCGTTCATCAACACTCATCATGGACCACACGTTCGCGCCCATTCGATCTTTCCAGGAGTCGCCAGCCCAAGTGTTGTTTCCCGGCTCACCAGGACGAGGCACGGTATGGAACGTCCAGACGAGCTTGCCGGTCCGGACATTGAAAGCGCGGACATCCCCGCTTGGTCCTTTGGCCGGAAACTCCTGGAGACCCCAACCGATTATAACGAGGTCTTTGAAGACTCCCGGAGGTGACGTAACACGCGCTCCCCAGGAAGGTTCTTGTCTCCAACGATCGGCCACGCCTGCACGTAAATCGACAAAGCCCTGGTTACCAAACGCCGTATCTGGTTTTCCTGTGCGCGCGTCGAGCGAGATCAAACGACCGTCAACAGTTCCAAACAGAATCCGCTGTTCGACACCTTTGCCGTTAGGAACGCCTCCTTCCCAGTAGGCGACGCCGCGATGAGAGTTGAATTCGCGTTGTTTCTTGTCCGCTTGCGGATCGAATTTCCAAAGTTCCGCTCCTGTCTCGGCATCAAGGGCAATCACACGAGACGACGGAGTGGAGATGTACATCACGCCGTTTACAACCAGCGGCGTGCAGGAGAATGAAGCCTGAAAAGGAGCATCGGCGAGGCCGAGATCCAGCTCCCCGGTGTGATAAGTCCACGCTCGCTTGAGTGATTTAACGTTATTGCGATTGATCTGCGTGAGATTTGCATAACGAGAGCCGCCCTGCTCGCCACCATAGAACCGCCATTCGGCCGATCGCGTTTGAGCAATCGCAGCAATGGAAAGCAACGAAATAACCAGGCAGGCCGAAATGTTAACTGCACTCGACCTGCACCTCGGTCTCCAACGCCACATCTTCATACGACGGCATTCCGAGCGATAACTTCCCTATAGAAGGCGGCACTCAATTTTGGCGTCCTTTTCTGAGTCGCGTAATCAACATAGTGCAGGCCGAAACGATTGGTGTAACCATCAGACCATTCGAAATTGTCCATCAAGCTCCAGAGGAAATAACCGCGAACAGGAATACCATGTGACGTAGCTCTTTGAAGTTGCGACAAATAGTTGCGCAGGAACATGACTCGATCGGTGTCATAAACAGTGCCATCGGCAGATGGTTCGTCTGATGATGAACATCCGTTCTCAGTTATGTAGATCTCTTTCACGTTCCAAAGTTTCGCAACATGACGCGGTCCCCAGAAGAGTGCTTCCGGTCCTATATTCAGCCACGTCGATGCCATGTGCGGGTATGACTTTGGGTGTGCTACCACGGCAAATCCCTTAGGCGAGCTGTCAGCCCGAATGTAAGAGGGCGTGTAGATGTTGATGCCGGCAAAATCGAGTGGACTGGAAATGATCTTCAGATCTTCCGGAGTGAACTTTGGAGCATCGGCACCAGTGAGTGCCAGGTATCCGTCGGTGTACTTGCCCTCCTGAATCACGGTCATGTATGGCGCGTTGAGTTCTCTCGCAGCGCGTGTGGCCGCCTCAATATGCTGAGCTGTTTCGATTACCGGAGCGCAGATAGTCATGTTTTCAGCGAGGCCGACCTTTGTACCAGTCTTAGCCTTGGCTCGAATTGCCTGCACGGCAAGCCCATGTCCCAGGACTGCGTGATGTCTTGTTTGATTGAAGCGACCTGGCGGCAACTTAAGGCCGGGAGCGTGGATGCCCACGCGGTAACCTAGCTCAACAAAGGCTCCGAACTCGTTAATCGTGAAGAAGTGCTTCACACGATCTGAGAGACGTTCAGCCACGTATCCGGAATAATCGCCAAACGCCTTCGATGTGTCACGCGACTCCCAACCGCCAACACGCTCATGCAGTGACTGGGGCAAATCCCAGTGATACAGAGTTGCGAACGGCTGAATGTTGTTGGCCAGTAACTCATCAACGAGACGATTGTAGAAGTCCAAACCTTTGGGATTGGGCGAACCGTCGCCATTCGGAAAAACACGGGGCCATGCAATCGAGAAGCGATATGTCGTTACACCGAGCGACTTCATAAGCTGAACGTCTTCTTTGTAGCGGTGATAGTGATCATCCGCCACATCACCGGTCGCGTTGTTCACCGTCTTGCCCGGCGTTTTGGAGAATACGTCCCAGATCGAAGGTCCTCTTCCGTCTTCGTTTGTCGCACCTTCGACTTGGTACGATGCAGTCGCTGAACCCCAAAGAAAACCTTTGGGAAACTCGCGGACCGGAGTCAACTGAGCGGAATCCTGGGCCATCGCCTGACGC
>JBKPAC010000182.1:0-11746 GCA_046726175.1 Acidobacteriota bacterium | reverse complement strand
CGTCTCGCCCGCTTGCTGGCTGATTCGCAACGTGATGCGGGCGAGACGCCCGCGCTCCCAGTGCAATTTTTGTTCGTTACACGGCAATTGTTATACTTCGCCCTCGCTCGACAACAATCAACATGCAGTATTAGGAGCACTTTCATTTGAGCGTCCTTGTAAACAAGAACACGCGCCTCGTGGTCCAGGGAATTACCGGCAAAGAGGGTACGTTTCATACGAAACAAATGGTTGAGTACGGAACGAATGTTGTTGGTGGCGTTACTCCGGGTAAGGGCGGCACCACTCACGAGCGAATTCCGGTCTTTAATACCGTTGCAGACGCTGTGAGACAGGCCGGCGCAAACGCATCCGTTATCTACGTACCCCCGGCATTTGCGGCTGATGCCATCATGGAAGCTGCTGATGCCGGTATTCCGCTGATTGTCTGCATCACAGAAGGAATTCCGACGCTCGACATGGTGAAGGTGAAGGAATATTTGTCCGAAAGATCGACGCGGCTGATTGGTCCAAACTGTCCCGGCATCATCTCACCAGGCAAGTGCAAGGTTGGAATCATGCCGGGTCACATTCATCGTGAAGGGCGGATCGGTGTGGTATCACGATCGGGAACGCTGACGTATGAGGCTGTGGGCCAGCTGACCGCGTTGGGATTGGGTCAGTCGACCGCAATTGGCATTGGAGGTGATCCGATTGTCGGCACTTCGCACGTAGATGCGCTTGCCCTGTTTCAGGCCGATGACGAGACAGATGGGATTGTCATGATAGGGGAGATCGGGGGCACCGCAGAAGAAGAAGCAGCAACATTTGCCAGCAAGAATGTCACCAAACCGATCGTCGCGTTCATTGCCGGACAGACCGCTCCACCCGGTCGACGGATGGGCCATGCAGGTGCGATCATCGCGGGCGGCAAAGGAACTGCAGCTGAGAAGATGAGTGCACTGGCTAATGCAGGTATCCATGTTGTCAAATCGCCGGCAGATATCGGAGGTGCGATGAAGGGGGCGTTGGCCGGTTAGTACTTTGTTCGTACTTTGGTGCTTTGTTCTTTGTGCTTTGTACGAAGCCCAAGCACCAAGCACAAAGAACAAAAAACCAGGATTTAAGATTTGAGATTTAAGATTTGAGATTTAGGACTTGAGATTCAAGATCAAACCGAACCAATGAACAATTTAACTTTTGGAATCATAAAACCAGACGCAGTTCGCGCGGGCAGAATCGGAACAATTCTTCAACGTATCTCGGGAGACGGCTTCAAGATAAGAGCCTTAAAACTTTTGCACATGACGCGCCCCGAAGCGGAAGGCTTCTATGCAGTTCACCGCGAGCGTCCGTTCTTTAGCGGCTTGACTGAATTTATGTCGAGCGCCCCTGTTGTCGTCATGGTGCTGGAGAAAGAGAATGCCGTGAAGGCATGGCGTGACTTGATGGGAGCCACGGATCCCGCAAAGGCTGACGAAGGTACGCTGCGCAAAGAGTTTGGCGCGTCGGTCGGTGAAAATGCCGTTCACGGGTCAGATTCTGACGAGAACGCTCAGATTGAGATAGCGTATTTCTTCAGTAGGATCGAAATCGTTTAACCTTAGGTGGAAGTATGAAGCGTTGTCCCACCTGTAATCGCACGTTTACCGATAGCAATCTCAGCTTTTGCATTGACGACGGCACGCCACTAGCCGTCATACCGGACGATGACGAGCAAACGGCAGTCTCGCCGAAATCCGGGTCAGAGTCTTACGGAAATAGCTGGAAGCCGCCTGCTTACCAGCCTCCCGGATCTTACGTGCCGGCCGGCAAGCAACGCAGCAGCTGGCCGTGGCTGCTTGGGATTCTGGCCGTAGTGTTAATGGCGATCGCGGGCTTTGCCGTAGCGGCGGCGCTCATGATCCCGCGTTTAGTACGTTCCTCGGCAAACAAGAACCAAGCGGTTGTCATTCCAAACCGCAGCGAGAACAATTCCAACTCGGCCGCTAATGAGAACACGAACGAGAATACAAAAGGGAACTCAGACACAGAGAACTCCAGTCCTCCTACAGACCATGCTCAAGTCCTTTCGGATCTCACGAATCTCGAGCACGAGTGGACAGTTGCGAACATCAACGCCGACAAGAAAGCTTTGCAGCGGATTCTTGCTGACGACTATGTCGGAATAACTGAAGGGCGAAGACAGGGAAAAGCCGAGTACCTTCATACAATCGAGCGTGACACTTCAATCGACCGCTGGGAGTTTGAGGATCTTAAACTGAATCTCAACGGCGACCGGGCGACCTTGAACGGCACGATCAAGCTGACTATAAACGGACGCGAGCAAAAACTTCGTTTCACTGATAAGTTTGTTTGGCGCGACGGCCGTTGGCTGGCTACAGGCTCAGAGGTTAGTCGGCTACACTGAGGGAGGCAATAGTCCGTGGTCAGTAGGCTGTGGTCAAGGTTCAACTGACAACGAACCAGTGACAAAAATGAATTACTTAGCGGGAAATTCAAAGGTTTGAGTACCCAATGTCAATAATTTCAGATGTAATTGAATCGACTAAGGCAATCATCCAGGGCATGGGTGTGACACTGTCGTATATTCCCAAGCAGAAGTGGACTGTCGAATACCCCGAAGAGCCCGTTACGGTGCAGCCTCGGTATCGAGGCCAGCACCTGCTTCATGTTGACGAGCTTGGCAAGGAAAAATGTGTGGCCTGTTTCCTTTGTGCCGCCGCTTGCCCGTCTGAGTGCATTTATATTGTAGCCAAAGACGATCCGAGACCACCTGAAGAGCGAATCGGCGTTGATGAACGCTACGCTGAGGTTTACAACATAGACTACGGTCGATGCATCTTCTGCGGCTACTGTGTTGAGGCTTGCCCGAAAGATGCGATCACACACGGCTACAACTTCGAGCTGTCGGTTTACAACCGGGCGGATCTGCTAAAAACCAAGCAAGATTTGCTAATCACTACGCAGGTTCAATCCAAGAATTACCGTGTTGCCTTCTCAGATGAGGACGTTGATTCTGAATACAAAGAGGTTTAGGTCAATCCGTGGCGGCGTCCTTCATTCTTTCGCCAAGAAACTTTGAATGTCCTACCGCGAAGTTCACTACAGTTGGGAATACAACCTCAAGTCTAGTCCGGAACAATTGTGGCCCTTTGTGTCTGACACGAACCGCTTCAATCGTGATACCGGTGTCCCGTCGGTAGAAGCCACTCAGGGAAAACGACAACAACTAAGAAACGCGAGACGACGGCTTCGTCTGTCTTTTTATGGCTTCGCCGTTGAGTGGGAGGAGCAACCTTTCGAATGGGTGAGGCCTTTGCGATTCGGCATCGCACGGAAATACACCAAAGGACCGGTTGATGAGCTGCGAGCGCTTGCTGAATTGACACCACTGGAATCCGGCGGCACCAGGCTGAAGTACGAGGTTCGGGTTCGTCCAAAGACTTTCATCGGAGCGATGTTGATTCCTCTACAGTTCAGATTCCACAGCGCTCCGAAAATTGCAAGAACCTTCAGGAAATATGACGAACTGGCATCGATGGGTACGCTAGCCGGCAGGAGCGATGCGGTTACTGAACTATCTACGCCCGCGCTCGGTCGTATCACCAGCGTGAAAGAAAGGCTCGCGGAAGAAGGAGTCGCTCCACTGCTGGTAAACAAGCTGCTAGATTTCGTTCAACAAGGAGATGATTTTTCCGTCAGCCGGATCAGACCCTACGAATTGGCCGACGATTGGAACTTGCCGCGCAAGGATGTACTCGCCGCATGCCTCCGCGCTACCAGAGCCGGACTCCTCGATCTGCAATGGGACTTGATGTGCCCTCTCTGTCGCGGAGCTACAGAGACGGGAACGTCATTACGTGACATTAATGCGAAAGTGCATTGCGATGCTTGCCGCATTGATTTCAAAGCGAACTTCGATCGGTTTGTCGAAGTCACGTTTCGACCGAATGCTTCAGTGCGATACGTCGAGAACAAGTTGTTCTGCATGGGAAGTCCTCACAAGTCACCGCACGTTGTTGCTCAGCAGTTGATGCCGGCTCAGACTGAACGCCTGCTGTCGCTGCCGCTCGAGGTGGGAAAATACCGGCTGCGTGCGCTCGAGCTGGATGGCGAACAGCGGATTGCGGTGAGCGATGATGGCAATAACGCTGCGCGAATAGCAGTCACAGGACCTGATTGGGGTGAAGCCGAGTTGAGTCTCGCCACAAGCGCGGCGCTGCAACTACAAAACAGCACTGACGCTGAACAACTTCTGATCCTCGAACGCACGGCCTGGAGTGATCAGGCGGCGACTGCCGCTGAAGTTACTGCGCTTCAGGTGTTTAGAGATCTGTTTTCTACCGAAGCGCTGCGGCCCGGCGAGCAGATCTCGGTAGGGACGCTGACTGTGTTGTTTACCGACCTGAGAAACTCGACGAGACTCTATCGGGAAATCGGAGACGCCACAGCATTCGGTCGCGTCATGAATCATTTCGACGTTTTGAAAAAACAGATCGCCGAGAACGACGGCGCACTGGTGAAAACTATCGGCGACGCCGTGATGGCTGTGTTTCGCAGTCCGGCGCGCGCACTCCGTGCAATGCTCGAAGCTCAAGAGACTTTGGCGTCACCCACAGATGGATCGATGCCGCTAACGCTGAAGGCGGGACTTCATACGGGACCATGCATCGCTGTAACGCTCAACGATCGGCTCGATTATTTTGGTTCAACAGTCAACATGGCCGCGAGACTGGAAGGTCTCTCCACCGGGTCCGATGTGATCATTTCTGATGCAGTCTATGCTGATGCGGAAGTCCGTGAGTTACTCAGCTCAGACAACGAGCTGAGTACGGCCCAGTTTGAAATGGAGTTGAAAGGGTTTACTGAAGAGCGCTTTCGTTTGTGGCGCGTGAAAAGAGAAGCTTCGGTCACAGCCGACGCTTCAGGTGCGACAGTTTAGCAGAGTCATCATGGAAGCACTTCTGGAAGCACGTGACGTTTCTAAGATTTATCAGATGGGCACGACGAGTGTCGCTGCTCTCGATCATGTTTCTGTCGGCGTCAAGGAGGGCGAGTTTGTCGCGATCCAGGGTACTTCAGGCTCGGGAAAATCAACTCTTCTCAACATGCTCGGCGGGTTGGACCATCCGAGCAGCGGCGACGTCCTGTTCGCTTCCAGAATGCTTGCGCCCCTCAGCAAGCGCGAGATGGCACGTTATCGTCGTTTCTCTGTGGGAATGATCTTCCAGAACTTCAACCTGATCACGACAATGACGGCTCAGGAGAACGTTGGCCTGGCACTCGCTTTTGGTGGATTGCGCGGTACTCAGCGACGAAGACGATCTGAGGAACTGCTGACTCGCGTCGGGTTGGCTGATCGGTTGACGCACCGTCCCACAGAATTGTCCGGAGGTGAACAGCAACGCGTGGCGATTGCACGCGCACTAGCAAACCAACCCAAGGTCTTACTTGCTGACGAGCCCACTGGAAATCTCGACTCGACGAGAGCGCACGAGTTGCTCGCCTTGTTGCGCGAGATGGTTGCCCAAGATTCTTTGACTGTGTTGATAGTGACTCACGATCGCGAGCTGGCGACGAGCTTTGCCGATCGGATCATCTTGATGAAGGATGGGAAGGTCGTTTCCGAGGAATAAAACCGGAAACCCATTTACCATTTGTCATTGTACGTTTGCCATTTTCCATTTTTTGTTCCGTTAAGAATGAGTTGCTGTCTAGAAAACTCAAAACTCTTAAAACGAAAGAATGGAAAATGGAAAATGTACAATGGCAAATGGTAAATGGTTCTTTTTCACGATGCGCTTCCCACTCGAAACCTTGGAGTAGCAGATGCCGGAACCCGCACAGGAAATGACCCTCGAAGCGTTGCGATCTGTTCCGCTGTTCGCTTCGCTGGATGACAACGCCGCAACTGAGTTGCGCAGCCTGCTGCAATCAAGAACTGTTTCGCACAATAACTGGCTCTTTCGTCAGGGCGATTCAGGCGACTCGATGTACCTGATTGAGAGCGGCCGCATTTCCATCAGCATCAAGGACGAAGACGGCCACGAAGTCGTGCTCGCGGAGCTGGCCGAGGGCGACTTTTTCGGGGAGATGGCGCTGATCGATGGTAAGCAAAGATCTGCGGATGCGAAAGTGGTTGAAGATGCGACGCTCGCAGTACTCGCCCGGCCGGTTTTCATTGCGTTTGTTCGTTCCAATCCTGATGTGGCACTCGAAATGTTGAGTGCCGTATCCAATCGGTTACGTCGAACAGACGCGTTGCTCCGATCGCGAGTGTCACGCAATGTGAACGAAGAGCAGGCCGCACGCCTGACGATGGCCGATCGAGCTGCCGACGCGATCGCGGAGTTTGGAGGGAGTTGGAAGTTCATCGGCGCCTCGATCGGGTTGATCTTGTTTTGGATCGTTCTCAACTCGTACCTCCTGAGGAGTTCATTCGATCAAGCGCCATATCAGATGTTGAATCTTGTGCTCGCGGTAATCGCTGGAATGCAGGCGCCGATCATCATGATGTCGCAGAACCGGCAAGGCGAGAAAGATCGCCTCCGCGCAGATTTGGACTATCAAGTGAATTTGAAGAACGAGCTGTCGTTGGCCGAGGTGCTGCGACGTCTCGATGTGCTTGAGAGCGAGCGTCTGCCGAGGTTGTTCGAAGAGCAGAATGCGAAACTTTTAGCGGCAAGAGCTGAGACTACACTGCCGAGTGTGAGTGGCAACGCGGCATCCTCGAACAAATGATCGAAGCCATCTTCTTTGACTTCAACGGTGTAATCATCGACGACGAGCGGCTGCAGATGACCGCTTACCAGGAGGTGCTGAAAGATTACGGCATTGATCTGACTGAGCAGATGTACTTCAGCGCGCTTGGAATGGATGACAAAACGTTTGTCATCACTGCGTTTGAGCGCGCGGGAAAACATATGACGCCGGAGAATTTGCGCGATGTGCTGCTCGAGAAGGCAATGATTCACCGCCGTCTGATCGAGGACGAGCTGCCTTTGTTTCCCGGCGTGGTCACGTTTTTAAAATCTACTGCTCGGCATTTTCATCTGGGCTTGGTCAGCATGGCGACGACTGACGAGATTGGTTATGTACTCGAGCGAGCGCAACTCGGCTCATTGTTCTCAGTTGTAATCGCCACTGAGAACGTAAACGTTTGCAAGCCGGCTCCTGATTGCTACCGGTGTGGTCTTGAAGCGCTCAATGCGAAGCGGCGGCAGGATCGATTGCTTCCTCTGCTTCCGGAAGAGTGTCTTGCCATTGAAGATTCGCCCCCTGGCATTCAATCAGCTGCGTCAGCGGGAATGAGAACGCTTGGCGTTACGAATACAGTGTCGGAGCAACAGCTACGCTCGGCCGGCGCCGAAGTGGTGACTGCGAGCCTGGCCGACTGGACTGTCGACGCCGTGAGGCATCTGTACCGAACGTGAGAATTAGGATTTAGGATTTAGGATTGCGCTTCGTCGGTGGTCAGCAACTGCCGACTGACTACTGACCACGGACAACTCAAAATCCTAAATCCACAATCCTAAATCCTAAATTTTTATGAGTTTTCTCGACATACTGTACCTCGCGTTAAGAAACCTGCGTCAGGCGAAGTTGCGCGCATTCCTTACGACGATGGGTGTTATCGTTGGCGTCGCAGTCATCGTCACCATGGTGTCGTTCGGGTTAGGGCTGCAGCGCAACATGCTCGCGCGTTTCAAAGCTCTCGACCTGTTCAATGAAATCAATGTCTTTGGCCGCAGCCTGAGCAGTCTTGCGTCTGCTGGCTTTGATCGGCGGGGTGACCCCGAACGGCGCGGTCCACGCGGTAGACCCAACAGACCTCCGAGGCGAATTCTTGACGACGCAGCTGTCGCGGAGATTGCCAAGATCCCCGGCGTCGCCTATGTCGAACCTAACATCAATCTGTGGATCTACATGCGTGCTAATGGTCGAGTGATGACCAACACGGCGTCCGGAGCTTCGATTCCCAACTCATCATCCCGCTTTCAACAATTTCTTGTCGGCAAGATGATCAGCTCTGCAGACGCGGATGAAGCCGTTGTCAGCGAGCGTTTCACAAAGGATTTCGGGTTCGAAAAACCTGCCGACGCGGTTGGTCAGACAGTCGAATTCCTGGCGCCGGAAAAGAGCAATTACTCAAGTAAGAACAATTCCTCAAGTAAGAGCAACGATGAATCGCCGTCAGACGAAGACGAAGGACCAACGAATTTTTTTGGAATCCCTCTCGATGATGATGAAACTGATCGCCAAAAGTTTGACGGGATTGCGGTAAGAGCGTTTCACATCGTCGGTGTGATGAGCACCGAAATCAAAGAAGGACCGGGTCAGGGAGGCTTTCGCGGTCTCTTACCTCCTGCTGCGATCTATATCCCCTTGGCGGCGGCGCGGCAGTGGGGGCTCGAACATCGCGGCCCAATGAGCCAGGTCGCTTTGGCACTGGCGCGCAGCAGTGGTCAATTGAGTGACGAACAGGCGGAAGGTTATGATTCAGCGATCATTCGAGTCACCGATCCCGCAATGTTGACCGGGGTCCGTCAAAAGTTAACCGAGGCCGGCTTTGGAAGTTTCTCGATAGTTGATCAACTGGAACAGATTCGCACGGTGTTTCTGATACTGGATTCAGTGCTCGGACTCCTCGGTGGCATTTCGCTGCTGGTAGCATCGTTTGGAATCGCTAACACGATGATTATGTCGATCCTTGAGCGGACGCGAGAGATCGGAATCATGAAAGCGATCGGCGCCGAAGATCGCGAGATCAGACTTATCTTCTTTTTTGAAGCAGCGGTGATTGGAATCACCGGTGGTATTCTCGGCACTCTGCTGGCTTGGGGGATCGATGGAATTGCAAACAGGCTGGCTTACCGTTTTGTGCTGAAGCCGCAAGGGGCTTCTTTCATTGACTTTTTCTCGCTGCCGCCATATCTGTCATTGGGCGCGATCCTGTTTGCTTTGCTTGTCTCGATCGTCGCAGCACTTTATCCCGCCTCGCGAGCGGCGCGAATTGATCCGGTAAAAGCACTCAGACACGATTAATATCGATTGCCGATTTTCGATTTTTGATTTTCGATTGCTTTCCCTAGGTACTCGCAAATCGAAAATCGAAAATCGACAATCGGAAATAGAAGGAGGAATGCCATGGGAAAGGTGATCCTGATCCTTGGAATCCTGGGGTTGTTACTCGGTGGTGGTGTCTTTCTCGTTTCGATGCTGCTTCCGATCGTGACCGATGGTCGCACGAGTTGGGAGGAGGCGCTGCTGGGGATCATCCCTGGTGCGTTAGTGCTGTCGGGATCCTTCGTGCTCGCAATCGTCGGCCTGTTCCTCGTGCTGAGAAATAGAAAGAGCGTTAAAGCGTGACGGGAACGTTACTTCAGGACGTCAGCTTCTCACTCCGAAATCTCCGGAAGCGTCCCAGTTTCACTCTCATCGTAATTCTTGTGCTCGGACTGGGCATTGGTTCAACCACTTCCATTTTCTCGATTGTGGATGCGCTACTGCTGCGGCCTTTGCCTTACCCCAATGCGGATCGTCTCGTGCTGTTGCGCGAGGTAGGCGCAAGGGGAAATCAAATGGCGATGTCGCACCCTAACTTTGAAGACGTACTCGACCAGAATCGCAGCTTTGAGGAATTGGCCATTTCAGCCGGCAGCTTTCCTTTGGTCGTTACCGGCGGTAGTGAAGCCACTCGAGCGCGAGTGTCGTATGCATCAGCGAATTTCTTTAAAGCCATGGGAGTTGCGCCGATCAGTGGGCGCTCATTTCTACCGGAGGAGGAAAAGTTCGGCGGTCCAATAGCAGTAATTTTGAGTTACGGCTATTGGCAAAAGATCCTTGGCGGACGGTCGGACTACTCAACAGTCAAACTCAACGTTGACGGAGTCAGCTGCAATGTCGTCGGTGTTATGCCTCCATCATTTGATTATCCTGTTCAAACTGATGTCTGGATCACACGCAACACCGAGCCATTAGATACAGCTCGCACCGCACACAATTGGCCAACCATAGCGCTTCTGCGGCAGGGAGTTGCGATTGATCAAGCTAAGGCTGATGTGAGTACGATTGCCCGGCAACTGCGGCAAACACACGGCGATAAAACAGATGCAGTAGATTTCACTCTGATCCCGCTTCAAACTTATCTCACCAGAAACGTGCGGCAAGGTCTGTGGCTTCTGCTTGGTTCTGTTTTCCTGTTGCTCCTGGTGGCGTGCGCAAACTTCTCAAACCTGTTATTGGGCCAGCTCGTTTCTCGCCAGCGCGAATTCACAGTACGCGCTGCTCTCGGCGCCTCTCGCGCCAGAATCACTCGTCAGGTTCTGATTGAGAATCTGACGCTCACCTTACCCGGCGCTATTCTCGGAATACTGTTGGCGAGTTGCGCAGTACGACTCCTGCTCATCCTCGACAACGGAACTCTTCCTCGAATCAACACCATTGGGATAGACACTCGCGTCCTGGCATTTTCCTGTGCGCTGGGGATCTTGATTGCAATTGTATTGAGCTTCTTGCCGGGCGTGCGATCAAGGCGTGACTTGACTGTCGGTCTTCAATCCGGCGGCCGCAACCAAACGTCAGCGCGAGGTGCTCGCTTGCGCGCTGGACTCGTGGTGGGCCAAATCGGCTTGACTCTAGTTTTACTAACTGGCGCAGGCCTGCTGGTGCGCAGTTTCTTGAATGTTATTGCCGTCAAACCCGGCTTCGATACAGGTGGGACGATGGCAATGACATTGTCGCTGCCAACCACGATCACACCTGAAGAGGACGAACAGCTGCGTCAGTTCTACGTGCAACTTCTCGAGCGCGTAGGTCAACTCCCAGGTGTGATGGCAGTCGGTGGCATCAATGTACTTCCGTTAAACGGCGGAGGGATGTCGCAGTTTCTGATTAATAACGATGAGAACCAGCGGGGATATGGTGTGTATCGCGTTGCCAGCGCCGGTTACTTTTCGGCTATGCGGATTCCCTTGTTACATGGAAGAATCTTCGACAGTTCCGACAAAGTAACGGGCCAGCACGTCGCAGTGATCAGTCAATCGCTGGCCCAGCGCTACTGGCCGAATCAAGACCCGATTGGCAAACGAATTCAATTCGGAAATATGGATACTGACAAACGGTTGTTGGAAATAGTCGGCGTGGTCGGTGACGTGCGCCAAACTCTTGAGCGCGAAGCTGAGCCTGCTGTCTATGGCTACTCGCTGCAGCGGCCGCAGTGGTGGCAGGTGGCGCGTCTCGGGATCGTGGTTCGCTCTCGGGGAGATCCGCAGTCACTCATCCCTTCATTGCGCACAACTGTACAGAGTTTAAGGACGGATGTGCCGTTAAGTTTCGCGACTCTCGAGGAAGTCTTTTCATCGGCGTTAGACGGGCGCCGCTTAAGTCTTACGCTGTTTGGAGTATTTGGTGGAGTCGCTCTCCTGATCACAATCATTGGTCTTTATGGGATGCTCACGTTTTCCGTGACCGAAAGGACTCGCGAAATCGGAATCCGAATGGCGTTGGGCGCCCAACGTGGAAACGTTCTCCATCTCGTCATTCGACAGGGGCTGAAGCTCGCGGCTTTTGGAGTTGCGGTTGGATTGTTTGGCGCGTGGGCGTTGACTAGGCTGATGAGTAATTTTTTATTCGGAGTCACACCTACTGATTGGTTAACAATGGTTTCAGTTGTAATAACGCTGGCACTTGTCTCCCTGGCTGCATGTTATGTGCCCGCACGGCGTGCAACCCGAGTCGATCCGTTAGTTGCGTTGCGAGAGGA
>JBKPAC010000181.1:0-19240 GCA_046726175.1 Acidobacteriota bacterium | reverse complement strand
GTGTCGCGCTTCGCTTGCCACCGCACTCCATACGACGCAATCAAGGTAATTCTTACTCCGCGCGTCGGCCCCTGGTTCGTGAATCCGGGCTCTCTGCGAGTCGCACCGGAACGCTCATCCTGCGCCCGTTGCGAAATATCTGAACATTGACGACCTCACCAACCTGCCGTTTATCCAGTAAGCGCGATAGATCGTCGAGATTGCCAACCTTATCTGAATCAATGCCGACGATGATGTCGCCAATTTCGACGTCGCCCTCTTCAGTCTGTTGAAGGCCGCGGAGACCAGCATTCGCAGCGGCGCCACCGGGTGCGACTTGCCAAATCAAGACACCGTCATCAACCGGCAAATTCACCTGATTCTTTAATGCCGCCACATTGCGCGTGCTGATTCCCAGCTTGGGCCGTCGAACCTCACCCGAGCTGATCAACTGTGGAACGATTCGCTTTGCAATGTTAACCGGAACTGCAAAGCCTACGCCCGCTGACGTTCCTGATGGAGAGAGTATTTGAGAGTTGATTCCGATCATTCGACCGTGTGAATCAAGCAGCGGTCCACCCGAGTTACCTGGATTAATGGAAGCGTCGGTCTGAATTGCGCCCTCGATCAATCGACCATTACGCGCGCGAATCGGACGTTGGAGTCCGCTTATGACGCCTGTGGTTAAAGTTCGATCAAGCCCAAACGGATTGCCGATGGCCAAAACCTTCTGGCCCACCGACAGCTTGTCTGAATCGCCAAGTGGAACGACTGTTAGTGCTTCGCGTGGTAGTTCAATGAGCCTGATCACAGCCAGATCCGTATCAGGATCGCCACCCACGACCTTCGCAGCGTAGTTCTTCTGGCCACCGAAGCTCACCGAAAGCTTCTGCGCCCCTTCGATAACGTGGTAGTTCGTCAGAATATTTCCCTGCTGATCGATGATTGAGCCGGAACCTGATCCTTCCTGCGGCTCGACAAAGCCAAAGAAGTCACGAGCGTACGAAGTCGAGTGAATATTCACTACTCCCGGTGAAAGAACACGGTATATTTCGATGTTGTTCTGCTCGTCTGTCGCCGCTGCCGGATCAGTTATGTTCGGGGGTGCACCTTCAGACAGTGCTGCGGTGGAAGGCTGGAAGCGACTGGACAATCTGTCAAAGATGGCAACAGTACCAGCCGCGAAAAGTCCTGAAATCAATGCGATTACCAGGATCTGACGTGCTGACAATTTGTACATGGCTTTATTCTCTTATTGCTTGTTAATTATAAACTTCAAAGAACCTCGCCATTGCGAGTGTTTCTTGGATGCCCCCGGGGCTACGGCGGTTGTGCAATTTGGACCGCGCTGGGACCCACGACAGCCGTAATTTAGGACCATCGGAACACCACTGCAAGTCCTACGGAGAGTCGGAAGGCGCGCTTTTGAAGAGTGACGAGAAAGTTGGCGGTGTTTAAGAGAACTGGGCGAGTACAGCGCTTGGCAAACCGGCTAGGTAGGCGAACACAGTTGCTGGTGCTTTCCATCCAAGAGCCGAAAAACCCGTTGCGGTGTGAATCACCATGAGCAGTAAATAGACAACGAGTACAAATTTCATCCCTTGACGCGCAAGCGGCAGGTGAGCGCAGCGATAGAGGACATAGGCTGTGAATGCACCCACACCAAGTTTGACTGCAAGAAAAGGCGTTTCGCCGGCGTTCAAGAGACTGGCCATAAGACCATTACCCTCGCTGGCGATGTTCATCCGTACCCAAAGAATCGTTAACTGAGCGTCAAGCCAGTTCAGCACGAACAACAAAAGACTTTTCGAAAGGGTGCCCACGCAGCCAAGTTTCCTTTCCTGTCAAACCTGTTTAAACTTCCGCCTTTTACGCCAGAACCTCCGAAACCAGGTGGCTCCGGAGGTTCTTGACGTACACGGGAGGAACGAGACTCGTCCGTTGTACTAACTAGATAAGTCCAATCAACGTCTGCTTCCGCAAACGTTGTGATCTCGCTCACTGATGATCACCGACAACCGAATTACTCTTTGCGGCGTATTATAGACCTCGAGTGTTGAAAGTGTGAGCGTTTCTGAGCAGAGCAAAAATTCAAAAGTCGTATCGATTGCAGATGCGGTTCTTGAGGCGTCACACGCACTGCGCATCGCAGGCGTTGCTGAGGCGCGTCGTGAAGCAGGTTCCCTTCTCGCGCATGTCCTGGGAAAGGATCGTACCTTCATCATCAGTCATGCGAGAGATGAATTGAATGAAACAACGATTGAGGAATTCGCGGCAGCGGTGCGACGTCGTGCGCTTGGAGAACCACAACAATACATCACAGGTACGCAAAACTTTTATGGCTTGGAGTTCGCAGTCAATCCCGACGTGCTGATTCCCCGCCCTGAAACTGAGCTGCTGGTTGAAGCCACGCTCAAATTAATCAACGAGGCGTCAGTCGACTCTCAATTGATTTGCGACGTTGGCACTGGCTCAGGCTGCATCGCAATCACGTTGGTCTATCATCGCCCTGAAATCAAGGCAGTTGCTGTAGACATTTCAGAACGGGCTATCCGCGTGGCACTCGCAAATGCAAAGCGTCACAACGCAACCGACCGCGTCTCACTCGTAGTTTCCGATGCATTTTCAGCTATGAGGCAAGCGAATAGGTTTGACGTAATAGTATCCAATCCTCCGTATGTCTCGGCTTCAGCTCTCGCCGGTCTGCAGCGAGAAGTGAGGGAGCACGAACCTCATCTTGCGCTAAGCCCAGGTGGTGACGGACTTTCAATCATTCAGAAACTGATCACCGAAAGTCCCGCGTACCTGAAGTCGGGAGGCTACCTGCTGTTTGAGATCGGCTTCGATCAGCACGAGGCGGTCAATCAGATGGTCAACCCGCATGTCTGGCGTCTCCTTGAGATTCAACCCGACTTGCAAGGCATTCCACGTATCGTCGCGCTGCAAAAACTTCCGTGAACTTTCCCGCCACATTTCGGAAATCCGCGGTGTTTATGGGATCAGAAACCGGAAAACCTTCGCAAAAAACGACACCTGAGGAGAAACAACCATGAATAGAATGTTCGAGCGCGCCACGCTCACATTCCTACTTCTGACTTTGACCGGGTTGACGGCAGCGGCGCAGACCGAGAAGAAAGGGTCGCTTACCTGTCGTGACAACTGGTACAGCGACCGGCTAGTAGGACACTGTGATATTCGTGAACAGCAATTGGCAGCATCCGGAGCTATTTCTGTTGACGGCCGTCAAAACGGCGGCATTTCAATCAAGGGTTGGGACCGCGGTGACGTTTTGATTCGCGCCCGCATCCAGACGGCAGCCCCAACTCAAAACGAGGCTGACGAACTCGCAAAACAAATTCGGATCGAGACAAGCGGCGCGAAGATTTTTGCTGATGGACCAGAAAGGCGTAAGGACCTTCAATGGGATGTGAGTTACGAGATTTTTGTTCCCAGACGTTCGGATGTCTCTCTTGAAACTCATAACGGTGGTATTGCAATTTCGGATGTTCGCGGAAAAATTGATTTCACTGCTCTCAACGGAGGCGTGGCACTAAAGAACATCGGAGGTACAGTCCATGGCAGCACGACTAACGGTGGTCTGGCGATTGAGCTCACCGGCGATCGTTGGGATGGCGAAGAGCTTGATGTCAGAACAACAAATGGCGGAATCGTGATGTCAGTGCCGGAGAACTACTCAGCACATCTGGTCACAGGAACGGTAAACGGCGGACTCAATGTTGATTTTCCTGTCACTGTGCAGGGACGGATTAGTCGGGAGCTGGCTGTGAATCTCGGGTCGGGGGGCCCAACTGTCCGGGCAATGACTACGAACGGCGGTGTGAGAATTAGACGAACGAACACTAACGAATAGCATTGTTTCAGCTTGCCGGACTGTCGAAGGGCGCGATCTTGCCGTCGCGCCCTTTCTTGTTCCTCATACCCGCTTTGTACGTTCAGCATTTTGCCGTAAGCTGTTGAGCCGTGGAGAAATTCGTAATAAACGGCGGAAAGCCTTTGCAAGGACGCGTCTCGATCAGCGGGGCGAAAAACTCGGCGTTGCCCTGCATGGCTGCAGCGCTACTCACTCCGGAAACCATCACGCTGCACAATCTTCCCTATGTACGCGACATCATCACACAACGAAGGCTGCTCGAGGATCTCGGTGCAACAGTCCTGACGCCGGAGCTTAGAACGCACAAGATCAATGCTTCGCATGTCGAAGTGTTCGAAGCGCCCTATGAATTAGTTAAGACGATGCGCGCTTCGGTGCTCGCGCTTGGACCACTGCTGGCGCGATTCGGCAAAGCGAAGGTTTCATTGCCCGGCGGCTGCGCCATTGGGACACGGCCTATCGATCTACATCTTGCAGGCTTTGAAAAACTTGGAGCCCAGGTAAATCTGGAATCTGGTAACGTCGTAGCGCGAGCACCTAAAGATGGTCGCCTCCGCGGAGCAGAGATTCACTTCAGCAAGGTGACTGTTACCGGAACCGAGAATCTAATGCTCGCTGCCACTCTCGCGCGCGGACGAACCGTACTCTATAACGCTGCTCGCGAACCTGAAATTGTGGACTTGGCTGAGCTGCTCAACAAGATGGGCGCGCGAGTGTTAGGAGCGGGAACGCCAACAATTCAAATCCAGGGTGTTGATAGTCTTGGCGCCGCTGAGCACACGATCATTCCCGATCGCGTCGAAACAGGTACGTTCATTGCCGCCGCAGCACTCACGGGCGGAAAGCTGGAAATCAAAGACTGCATGCCTGCTCACCTGGCTGCGGTGATCACCAAACTGCGCGAACTTGGTGTTGAAATCAACGAGCTCAATCCCACCACGCTCGAAGTCAGTTGTCTGAATGGATTGACAGCGAGCGACATTACCACCGAACCGTATCCCGGTTTTCCGACGGATATGCAGGCACAGTACATGGTGCTGATGACCCAGGCACGCGGAAGCGCGTTGATTAACGAAACGATATTCGAGAACCGTTTCATGCACGCTTCGGAATTGCAGCGCATGGGAGCTCGGATTCAAATGGATGGTCACAAAGCGACTGTTAATGGGCCAACTGTCCTGAACGGAGCGCCTGTACAGGCTTCGGATTTGAGGGCGTCAGCTTCGCTCGTGCTCGCGGGTCTGGTCGCGCGTGGTGAAACGACCATCCAACGCGTCTATCACATCGATCGAGGTTACGAAAAGATTGAAGCCAAACTACGTGAGCTTGGTGCAGACATTGAACGCATCCGAGACACTGTTACCGCCCCATTGCCGAAACAATCAGACATGGTAGAAGCCTGAGTCATTCGCTTCATCTCGCCCGTGTGCTAACATCTCACCGTTCCATAAAGCACAACAGTAAGAAGTCCGAATCATGTCTACAAACGACTGTCTTTTTTGCCGCATTATCGCGGGTGACATTCCCTCGAACGTGGTCCTGCAAGATGAATCCGCCATAGCAATTCGCGACGTTAATCCGCAGGCTCCGACTCACATTCTGGTAATTCCTCGCGAACACATCGAGTCGCTGGACGACGCATCACAAAAAGATGAAGCGCTGCTCGGGCACCTGTTAAGAATGGCAGCTCGGATTGCTAATCAGGAGGGGCTTTCCGAAGGTGGCTACAGGACCGTAATTAATAACGGAGAAGGTGCCGGCCAGTCAGTCTTCCATCTTCACGTTCACGTCCTTGGTGGACGTCCGCTGAATTGGCCGCCAGGCTAATATCGCGGACAGGAATTAAGCTTTTGGACCAACCACACGCACCGATTCAGACACTCCACTCTCGTACTTCTTAAAATTCTCATTGAAGCGTCGCGCGAGATCCTTTGCTTGCAGGTCGTACTTCTCCTTGTCCGCCCAGGTATTCCGTGGTTGTAGAACTTCGGCTGGAACATCCGGACACGATACAGGCGCCTGCACACCAAAGATTGGATCAGGATTTGTGGGTACGTTCGCGAGCGCGCCGTTGAGGATCGCCCGGATCATCGCGCGTGTGTGAGAAATCTTCATGCGCGATCCGACTCCGTATGGGCCACCGCTCCAGCCCGTGTTTACCAGCCAGCACGCAGCGTCATGCTGAGCCATCTTCTTGCCGAGCAGGTCCGCGTAGACGCCAGGATGGAGAACCATGAACGGAGCACCAAAACAGGTAGAGAAAGTCGCTTCGGGCTCTTTGATTCCCTTCTCGGTACCCGCAACTTTTGCGGTGTAGCCGGAGAGAAAGTGATACATCGCCTGCTCCGGAGTCAGGCGTGAAACGGGCGGAAGCACTCCAAACGCATCCGCCGTTAACATGATGATGTTTCTGGGGTGACCTGCGAAACCGCTGGGAACAATGTTTGGAATGCTCGTGAGTGGATATGAGGCCCGCGTGTTCTCAGTCTTTGAGGCATCATCAAGATCAATTGAGCGGGTTTCGGGATCGAACACGACATTCTCGAGGATCGTACCGAACATTCCGGTAGTGCGATAAATATCCGGCTCGGCTTCAGCGGAGAGTTTAATCACTTTTGCATAGCAGCCGCCTTCGAAATTGAAGACCCCATTATCCGACCAACCGTGCTCGTCATCTCCGACAAGCTGTCTCTCCGGATCAGCAGACAATGTGGTCTTACCGGTTCCTGAAAGGCCAAAGAAGATAGCTACGTCTCCACTCGCCCCTACGTTTGCAGAGCAGTGCATGCTCATGACGCCGCGTTGCGGCAGCAGGTAGTTCATCAAGGTAAATACACTCTTCTTTGTCTCTCCGGCATACGACGTTCCGCCGATCAGCACCAGCCGCTGGCTGAAATCCATCAGGATAAAAGTTTTAGAGCGCGTGCCGTCCTTCTCCGGATCCGCTTGAAAGCTCGGCATGTTGATAACGGTAAACTCTGGAGTGTGGGACTGGCTCGAGTCGTTGTTAATGAACATTGTCCTGGCGAAAAGTGAGTGCCATGCGAGTTCCGTGATAATTCTTACTGGCAAACGATACGCCGGATCGGCGCCGACAAACGTATCCTGTACAAAAAGTTCGCACCCGCGTGCGTGGGCCATCATCCTGGCCTTTATGGAATTGAACTTCTCCTGGGAGAAGTCTTTATTCACATCGCCCCAGAACACCTTATTCTGGCTACCCGCTTCACGCACGATCGCCTTGTCTTTCGCAGCCCGACCAGTATGTTCGCCGGTGTCAACAATTAGTGCCCCTCGATTTGAGAGAACGCCTTCATCGCGTTTAGCTATCTGCTCGTAAAGCTCAGGAGTAGTAAGGTTCCAGTAAACAGAGTCGAGATCCCTGAGCCCGTAGTTGCTGAGTTCGTACGTCGTGTTTTTTCGGCCCAAGTGCGTAGTTTCTCGTTCTCTGCGAATGGAAGTCATCAGTTTGCTCCAATGGTTTAGTCGAAATTTGAACGAAACCGTCCCAGTCAGGCTAGCTACCACCGGCAGAATTGCGACGCTCGCGCGCAAGTTCGCGTAGAGCGTCTACCAGATCCCGAGCTGCTCGTTCGATCCGGTCGGCCGCAGTTTCAAGCGATCCTCCGTCATCACTCGAGCGTACTGCTATTATTGCCAACGCACCTTCAATCTGTTCGATCAAACGAGTGCTTTCATTCTCGGCTTCCTGTTCGGATCGAGTCATTTGCGAAGCTGAAACACTTTGATTCATGTTCACCTGCTGGTTGTAATGAAAACTGTCAGTGGCTCTGGGAAGACCCTCATTAGTTTTTCGCGGGGGTCGGGTCTCGCAGTCGCGGAAAGTTTCAGATGGATGTTTCTTACAACAGCGAAGCCCCCTGAAGCAAGGCCGCAGATACTACCGGAAAGTGGCAAGACCAATCCTGACTAAACGTTAAATTTGGTCAACCCTACTTTTGCCTTTATTTAGCTCGTCTGTTATTGCTCTGTTCGATGATCAGACCCGGCAAGGAGGCTTTTACTAAACGCGAGTGGAAGCTGATCAAGTCTTTGAATACTCCGGCGAAGGTGCAGCGGTTTTTCACTTCGCTTCCTTACAACTGGGAGCGCAAGGGCGGAACACTACGTTCCTTTCGAGAACTGCTTAAGAAGGGAGAAGCACATTGTCTTGAAGCAGCCATCGGTGCCGCAGTCATCCTGGAGCAACATGGATATCCACCGCTGGTGTTGGATCTCGAATCGCAGGATCTTTTGGACCATGTAATCTTCGTTTTCCAACACAGGGGCCATTGGGGATCAATCGGCCGGTCTCGAGATATTGGATTGCATGGCCGCCGCCCGGTATTCAGGAGTTTACGGGACCTCGCCTGGAGCTACTTTGATCCTTACGTCGACTTCACCGGACGCATACGCGGTTATGGACCAGGGAATCTTTACGACCTGGGCAATTACGATTGGCGCTTCTCGTCGCGCAACATGCACAAAATTGAAGACTATTTGCGAGCTTTGCCTCATCGTGCCATACGATCCTCTGATCGGCGATATGAAGCATTACTGGCTCGATACAAAAAGTACAAGCGGCGTTACCCGGATCGCTCGCCGTCGTACTATGCGAATAGGAATCAATGGCTGCTGTGATTTGAACGCAACTCAAACGTAGCCATTTTAGGCACGAAATAGCCGTTTTGAGCAGACATTAAAGCCTTCGGTTCATCGCTCTTCTGTTAAAATGCCTCACACGAAAAATTCGATTGAGGCTTCTAAATGGTCACCTCAGATAAACCGGTATCAAAGACGTATACCCTGGAGGAGTTTTGGGATCTTCCGGAGCCGGCCGACCATTCGAAGCTCGAACTAATTGCAGGAGTCCTCTACATGACACCCCTGGAAGCAACATGACAGTGCTATAAGCCGGCTCATAAGAAAAATAACTGAATACCCGATCAAATCTGGATTACAGGGGGCGTTGCACGTGCCGCGTGCCGCTATCTGGACGTCGCCGAATACGTATCTCGAGCGCCGGATCTCTTCTACATGAGCGCCGAGACTGAGGCGGAACTGGATCCTGAATATCGAACAATGGCAGATTTGGTGATTGAAGTTATTTCACTCGGTTCAACGAAATATGATCGTGGCATCAAAGCAGAGGCTTACGCTGGCCTCGGCGTGAAGGAGCTTTGGCTGGTCGATGAGCAAGGTCGGGAGATAGAAGTACGCTATCGTGAAGGTAACATTTTTGGCGTTAGAACAAGGTTTGGAAGGGGTGATGTGTTGAAATCCAGGATCCTGCCGGAGCTGGATCTCGAAATCGGCAGCTTGCTCAATCCGTAGCTCTCGAGCGCTTTGCTTCGACTAGCATGTGAGCAATCACAGCGGTGATTATTATGGCCCCGCCCAGGACAGCCCAGGTCGAAGGTCGTTCGCCTATAAACAAAAAGACCCAGATTGGATTCAGGATTGGTTCGATGTAGCCGATTATCCCGGCATCGAGAGACCTCACTCCGCGGGCCATCGCGACAGTGAACAACGTGTAAGCTACGCCAATTTGGACAACACCTAAATACAACACGCTCACCGCATCGTGCGTGCTCATCTTTGTTATCGCAGCCAACCCAAACGGTGCAGTGAGAATTACTACCAAAAGATTTCCGTAGATCACCGACGATGCTCGGTTTACTGCGCGCGATTTTGAGTGGCGCAAAAGCAGCATGTAGCACGCAAAGCAAACGCCTGACGTAAGTGCCAGGATGTTTCCAACCACATCCTGAGGTCGCAACTTCCCTACAAAGAACAACGACATCCCCACCACGCACGCACTCACTGTAATGAGATCACCCATGCGGAACTTCTCTTTGTAAAGGAGTGGCTCCAGAATCAGCAGATAAACCGGCGCTGTATATTGAAGAAAGATTGCATTGGCAGCAGTAGTTTGTTTGGTAGCAAGAACGAATAGCACCAGCAATGCCGCGTAGAGTAGCGAAGCTATCGCCGTTATCCGGTTGAGACCGAAACCCTCGTGCCGGGTCAGAACAGCGACCGCAAGAGCCGCAGTTAAAGATCTGCCAAAGGAAAGCTCTAAACCAGAGAGGCTGGTCCACTTAATAAACAAGCCGCCGGTGGACCACAATACCGCCGCAGCAAAGACAAACAGGAGTGGTGAAAACCTTGAGGACTCTTTATCGACCTGTGTTGGGGACCGGGCGGCGGAAGAGAAACCATTTGCCATTTATCGTTTACCATTTCTCATTTTTCATTTTTCATTGCGGAGTTGCAGATCAACCTGATGATTCAACGTGAGTGAAAGGCAGAAATGAAAAATGAGAAATGGTAAACGATAAATGGCAAATGTTTTCAACCACTTCCTTTATCTTTCATCGACTTTAAGTACTTCCCGAACACTCCATTCCAGGGCGGAATGACGATTGAAATCGCTCCCTGTGCCTGAGCCTGACAAGCAAGACGAATGATTGGCTGAGCTTCTGAGGTATCAATGTAGCCGAACTCTTTGATCTTCTTGCCTTCGCGAGCGCCCACCGCCGACAGCTTTTCAGACCCGCCAAGCACACCTACCCAGCATGTGCCACACGAAGCAGAACGGCATTCGACCGGAATCGGACCTTCGACGCGACGCGGATCGATCTCTCGCCAATTACGTGTCCGATCGGCTGCGGCGCCCCAGGCGAGATCCTGCAGGTGGTTCAGCTTGTACGAGGCCGCATCATCATTCTCATCATAAGTGACGGTCCAACGCTTGTTGACTGTTTTGAGAAAACCCAGTAGTCCCTGGCTATCATTCTTTGCGCGCTCGCTTAACACCTGCGCGGGCGACTTTTTCGAATGTTTCTTATCGAGCAACATCTTTCCCGGTGCAGCCTTAAAAGCATTGAGCCCAACTTGCGCAAGAGTCATGAACGCCACCGCCGTAATTCCCACCACCAGTGAAACGTCGGCTTTTGTTCCATTTGCGACCTTAGCGGCGACTGCGAAAATCTGATCGGCCAGCGATTCGTCGCCCGAAAATGTCTCTGCATGCTCTTCAACGGCACGCTTGACCTCTGGCCAGTAGCGATGGCCATAAAGAAAAGTATGTGACGAATCGATCTGATCCTTGAGATAAAAATTGCCCTGCAATAGGAGTCGCTGGGCCAGCTGATCAGGCGTTTCAGATTTTTGCAACGCTCGAAAAAGAGTTAACGGATAGAACGCGAACCAGATCTCGGTCGCGGCCCTGTCAACCTCGTGAATCGATCGGCGAACAGTTGTAAGCGTTGCTGCCCAGGCCTCTTCGTCGTTCTGTTCCAGGAAGCGTTCGAACTGCGTTTGTGTAATGGACGTCGCTGGTGTCGTCATAAGAATGCGCGATTATAACCGCCTCAATCGCCGAGTTGTAGCGGCCAAAACGCCGTTTCCGGCCATGCTCGCCTGCGCATTGACAATGAAGGTTGGCAGAGGTAAAAGGATCCCAACTCAAAAAACTTTCTCACGATTTGTTTAGGACTCTTTCCCCTATAACGAGCGATCTAGACGGAGGAAGGATAATGGAAGCCGATAAGGCTACGGAGAAGGCGGGACGCACTTTCGACAGTGCATATGGTTTTTCTTTCAGTATTGCCATCGGTCTGATTCTCTTCATTGCCGGGCTGATTATCGTTCTTACGATCGGCCAAAGCGCCATGATCGGCCTCATTTTTGGCATTCCCTTACTTCTGACAGGATTGGTGCTGCCGCTTTTCATGATGCGCGACCTCTTTCAAAAAGCCGACGTAACCGGTGCGTGTCCCTACTGCTCGAAAGATTTGCACACGTCGGACGCTACCTTGCGTCTTCGCTGCCCTGCTTGCGATGGTGTGGTGGGCGTGCGCGATGGTAGTTTCTACCGAGTGGAGTAGATCAAAACAGAGGGCCAAGCGCGAGTCATGTAGTCGCTGAACGTAAGCGCAAACATTATCCCCAGCCAGAACAAAGCCGAAGCCACTATTACCCAGACCAAGCGTGGGCTGTAACGCACGTGCATGAAATACAGCACGACCAGTGTCCCCTTAATAGAGGCAATCGTTAGTGCGATCACCGTGTTCAGTTGCCATGGAAAATCATAGAACGCGGCTACAATAGTCAGAGCTGTTCCTACCAGCAAAGCCAGGAATATAACGAGGTAGACTCTTACTGGAACAATATGTTCGCTCATCGTCTTTTAATGGCCCCCTCCGTGCTCGACATGCCGTCCCAGCAAATAAAGCAGCGGAAACAGGAAGATCCAAACGATATCCACGAAGTGCCAGTAAAGTCCGGTGATCTCCACTGGACTGTGATATTCCGGACTGAATCTTCCTTTAATCGATAGGTACAGAATCACCAGCATCAGGCCAGCTCCGATGACCATATGCAGCGCGTGCATCCCAGTCATCGCGAAGTAGATCCAATAAAACATCTCGACCTGTTGCACCGTTGCTCCCGGAAGCAAGTGCAGTTTGTGCTTATCTTGTTCCTCTCCCGGTCCAGCCACTGCAGGACCGAATCCATGACCGGCGAAAATTTGACCCGGGATCAGCCTGTCTGTGTACTTGTCGTGATACTCGACCGCTTTAATGCCGAGAAACGTCAGGCCCAGCAGGATTGTCAGAATCAAACAAATAATTTGGAGCTGGCGTTTGTCGACCTGTGTGCAATAGACAGCGACAGCCATAGTGAAGCTACTGATGATCAGCACCGCGGTGTTGATCGCGCCCAGGGTGATATCGAGGTGATTGCTGGCTGACGCAAACGCGGCCGGGTAAGTATTGCGATAGAGCGTGTAGGCGAGGAACATCCCTCCGAAGAACATGATCTCCGTGACCAGGAACACCCACATCCCGAGCGTTCCCGCCACCCGCTGCTGCTCCATATTTTCGAAATGGTGCTGCAGCGAGGGGTGGCCGTGTTCTGTTGCAACGTAACTATCTGCCAAGGACGAGCCCTCTCTTACCTATGCTTGTTCCAATTCGCCTCTGAACTTCCCTACAACTTCCGTCTCTTCAGGCGGTGCAAACTCATAAGCTTCCCAAGTCACCACCGGCGTCACTTCAAAATTTTCCGTCGGTGGAGGCGATGGCGTTCGCCACTCGAGACCGGGCAGATGCCATGGATTTGCTTCCGCGATTCGTCCGTAACGCATGGACCAGACCAGATAAATCACCGGTAACAGCAGGCCGACACCGAGAATGGATGCTCCTGCGGTCGACAACACGTGCAGCACCTGAAACTCAGGCGGATACATGTGATATCTCCTGGGCATTCCCATGTAGCCAAGCACAAATTGCGGAAAGAAGGTGAGGTTGAATCCTACGAACACAACCAGTGCGGAAAATTTTCCCCAACCTTCCGGATACATGCGACCTGAAATCTTTGGCCACCAGTAATGCAGGCCACCGAGATAGGCCAGCAATGTTCCACCAACCATAATGTAGTGAAAGTGCGCCACTACGAAGTAGGTATCACTCAAGTGCACGTCAACCGCTAGTGCCGCCAAAAACAGTCCCGTCATGCCGCCGATCGTAAACAACCCAATGAATCCGAGTGCGTAGAGCATCGGTGTCTCGTAAGAGATCGATCCTTTGTAGAGCGTGGCGGTCCAGTTAAAGACTTTGATGGCCGATGGAATTGCAACGGCGAAGCTGAGGAACGAGAAAATCATTCCGGCATATATCGACTGACCTGCTACAAAGAGGTGATGTCCCCATACGAGAAATCCGAATACGGCGATTGCCAGACTCGCCATCGCGACAAACGTGTACCCAAAAATATTCTTGCGAGAGAAATTCGCGATCAGCTCGCTAATTACGCCCATGCCCGGGAGAACCATTATGTAGACCGCAGGATGGGAGTAAAACCAGAAGAGGTGCTGGAACAGTACCGGATCGCCGCCAATGTCAGGATTAAATATCCCGACCTTCGCGACTCGCTCGAACGCCAGTAAAAGTATCGTGATCGCGATTACCGGGGTGCCGAGCACCATAATCAAGCTGGTCGCATAATGCGACCAGATGAACAGCGGCAACCTGAACCAGGTCATACCCGGAGCTCGCATGGTATGAATGGTGACAATGAAGTTCAGACCCGTGAGAATCGACGAGAAGCCGTTGATGAAAATTCCCAGTCCGGTCGCAATTACGAACGAGTTGGAGAAGGTGGAACTGAACGGCGTGTAAAAAGTCCAACCTGTATCAACGCCACCTGCAAGCAACGCGTAGATTGTTATGAGTCCACCTGCTAGAAAAATGTACCAGCTAAGCAGGTTGATACGAGGAAATGCGAGATCCTTAGCGCCGATCATCATCGGAACCAGGAAGTTACCCAACGTTGCCGGGATCGACGGAATCAGGAAGAAGAAGACCATGATGATTCCGTGCTGAGTGAACGTTTTATTGTACGTAGTCGATTGAAGCAGATCACCTTGAGGCGTCAGCAGCTCAAGGCGAATCAACATCGCGTATATTCCCCCAATCAAAAAGAAAAATGTGACCGAGAACAGATACAGTAAGGCGATGCGCTTGTGATCTCGAGTCAACAACCACGACTTGAGACCGTATTCCGCGGTGAGATAATTAGTGCGACTTGGTTTTGGTACTACAAACTCTTCCATACAAAGCCTTCAGAAATAAACTCAGTTTCGTAACCTGAGTAGGGCAATGCTATCGCTGCGTCGTTGCCCTCGGACTCGGCGCGGGTTGCGCGCGACCCGGCGGCGCATTCTGCTGGCGGTTTGGACCCTGCAACGACTTAATGAACGCGGTCAACTGGACCAACTGCTCCTCTGTAACCTGCCCCTGGAAGGTCGGCATAATCGGACCGAAACCTGCAACGAGCTTCGCAGCCGGATTCGTGATCGATTCACGAATATACGACTCGTCAACTCTCACTGTCTGACCGTTCGACAACGCTTGCTGGGTGCCAAACAGACCCGCGAGTGCCGGCCCACGTCCGCCTTCACCGGCAGCGCCATGGCACGACACGCAACCCAACGATTGATAAAGCTCCTGGCCCGCCACTGCCGGTGGCTGTTGGCTCACGTTGCCACTCAACCAGTTATCAAACTCACGCGGTTCCATGACATGAACCCACCCGATCATTCCTGAGTGATTCATGCCGCAATACTCAGCACAAAATAGATGGTAATCTCCGGGCTTCGTCGCTTCGAACCAGTACGAGGTGTAGCGCCCGGGAAGAACATCGGCCTTGATACGGAAAGCGGGTATGAAGAAGTCGTGAATGACATCCTCTGATGCCATGATCAGTTTGATCTTGCGACCCATCGGCACGTGCAGCTCGTTGATCTCGCGCTGCCCGGTACTGTGCTGCACCTTCCACATCCACTGTTTACCGACTACGTAGATCTCGACCGCGTTTCTCGGAACTTTGTATTGCTCAAAGTAAAGCTCGGCTCCCCAGGCGAAGATCGCCATTGCGATTAGTAACGGGATCGCGGTCCAAAGAGTCTCGAGTTTGTGCGAACCCGCAACGGGACGAGGTATCTCATGTGGTGAGCGCCGCCGGTATTTCATTACGAAAAAAATAAGCGTCGCTGAAATTAAGAGGGTAAAGAAGATTGTTACTCCTGAAATGAAAAAGTAGAGAGCGTCTACTTTCCACGAGAGTGTGGAAGCGCTTTCAGGAACAAATGGCACCCACGTCTGCATGATAATTCTAGACTGCGCCTCCCGCTTGCACGCTGACTCGCTGGCTGCCTCTGCGGCGCAGCAATAAGATCATCAACGCAATTGCAACCAGCGTTACGATTCCGCCGACTCGAATCATGTTCATCACTACAGCTCCGTATTTTCCGGTCGTCGGATCGTAGTGGTAGCAATACAACAGCAACTGATCCACGGGTGAGCCGATCTTGTTGTCGGCCGACTGTACGAGAGCAAGTCGAAGATCGCGAGCCGAGTACTCGATGCCGTAGAAGTAGTGCGAGAGTTTTCCGCGCGGTGTCGCGACCATTATCGCGCTGGCGTGCGCAAACTGGTTCGTTGCATCGTCGAAGTGATAGCGGAAGCCGACGGCGCCGGCGAGTTGTTTGATGCTGGATTCATCGCCCGTCAGGAAGTGCCATCCTGCTTGCGCATTTTTTTGAGCCTCGGGTCGAAGATAACCAACGTACGTTTTTTTCTTGTCGGCGGCGAGAGTCGCCCCCTCACGCGGGTCAAAGCTAACTGTGACGACTTCGAATTCTTTGCCAACTTGAAATGGCAAGACGCGAAACGATGAGACCATTCCGTTCAGGATCTGCGTACACAGCATCGGGCAGCTGTAATAAACCAACGAGAGCACAACGGGTTTGTTGCCGAAGTACTGACCCAGCTTCACCGGCGCACCAGTCTCGTCACGAAATATCAGCTCCAGCGGCAGCTGCTGATTCAATTTCTGATCGATTCCAACGTCTTTCAACGCAGATGGCAATCCTGAACCCGCGCTCGCACTGCCATTGTCGTTACGCGTTCCGTAGAGCGGTGCGTTAGGAGGTGGTCCACCCTGCGCCATTGCCGGAACTGAACAGGCGATGAATACTAAGCAAACAACTGCGCTTGAAATGTAGTAATGCAACTTCATCGAATTTCTTCTGTAACACGCGCCGAGCTCGCGAATGTCGGAATCCTGACTGCAAGATCGTCGGGTTTGAACTGCGATCGTGACGGCAGGGCGTTGCCTGAAGCCAACGTCTTTATCGCCTGATCGATCGGCATGCCGACGATTCTCCCTGTTTGATCGCGCGCACCTTCACGCAGATCGTCCTCCCATTGCTTTCGAAGCTCGCGATACTCCGCCTGAGGTTCTCGTTTTTCGAGATTAACTACCTCACCATTCTGAAGCTTCAGCTCAAAACCTGGCGCGACTTGCAATCGTGGCTCAGGCGGCAATCGCTCTTTCTCACTCATGGCGACTGGTCCGGGTGGCGGCTCCTTCTCGGCTTTATAAGTGTAGTAACGGAATAGAGCCAGCATTCCTACATAGATAAGAACCGTTAATGCCACTAGACCGAGGCTGAAATACAGCACCGCACCCACGTTGATGTCGGTCATCTCATGCGTGACATCGACATTGCGCACGTGCGAAACGTCTGGCGTTTCGGTTACGTGACGCTTCCCGTTGTGTCCTGAGCTTGCCATATCAGTTTTCTCTAAACTTCGAAATCTGTTTCAGTGACCGGCGTGCACCTGGCTCACGAGCGATTCAAATTGCGGATCGTTGATCGGAATCAAAGCTCGCTTCTCTAGTTGCCACAGAAAAGTGCACAACCAAATTCCTCCGAGGGCAACCGGCGCAACAAAGTCTTGCCAGCTTATGTGAAAACCGTTGTGCCCGAACTCGGGCTCGATCATCCAGCAAACATCTACAAGCCGCATGATCAGAACGACTCCTGCAATGATCGCTAACTTATGTGGATCCCTTTTGGTGTTCCGAGAAAGCAGCAGGAGGAAAGGCAACCCAAAGTGAAATATCACGACGAGCAATGCGATCGTTCCCCAGACGCCCTTTGTACGCGGCAGGTAATAGTGAATCTCCTCTGGGATATTTCCTGACCAGATGATCAAAAACTGCGAGAACACGAAGTACGCCCAAAGCATTACCAACGCGAGCAACAGCTTTCCCAAATCCTGAAAGTGAGACGCTTTCACCACACCAGACATCGGTTCACGATCCGATAGCAGCGCCATGACTGCAATCGTAAAAGCCAATGCGCTCAGCGACCACGCAGCAACATAGATCAAGCCAAAAATGGTGGAAGACCATTCAGGATTCAGCGACATCACCCAATCGATGGATGCGAGAGTTACGATGACGACGAAGAAGACGAGCCCCGGACCACTGAGTAGCCGCATGTTCCTCGTGAAGCGACGATCGGCTGTGCGATCCTGCTCCAAAGACCATTTGTTAAGAAAGAACGCGACTCCAATCCAAAACGCAAAGTAAATTGCCGCTCGCACAATGAAGAAAGTCAGATTGAGGTAATGCGCTTTGATCTCGAGTGCCGGCGTATCCATCCTCTCAGGGTGGGTCCAGGGATAAATACTCTTTGCCCCCAGGATGATTGGCACAAAAAGCAGCGCCATTAGGGGAAGCGTTCGTGTTGCCGCTTCAAGTACGCGCCTGATCACCAGTCCCCAATGTCCACCGGTTATATGTTGCAGCATCAACAGCGCAAGACACCCAAGTGGAATTCCCGTCCAAAAAATGTAGGCGATTAAGTACGAATGAAAGAACTGCTCGTGATTAATGACAGCGCCGATAAGAAAGATCACGAGGGCAATGGCCCCGACAATCAAAGCGATCCGTTTCACTCGCGCGATCTCCGCAGGAACTGAAAACGCTCCGTTCATGGACCATGTCCCCCTGCGGCTGTTGGCGCTGGACTCGGCGAAGCACCAGGCGACGCGTTCGGCGTAGCTTGCTGCGAGTTCATCTGGCTGAGTTGCAGCGCTCGAATGTAAGCGACAATCGCCCATCGATCCTGCACTGGAATCTGCGGCGCATATGAAGGCATCGCTCCCCACCCATTCGTGATCGCGTCAAAGAAGTGACCGACCGGCGCCTGGCGCAGACGGTCGTCGTGAAACGATGCGGCGCGTCGAAAACCCCTTCGCACGACCATTCCATCACCATTTCCAGTCAACCCATGACAGACCACGCAAAAGATCTCGTAACGTTCCCGGCCGCGTTTCAGAACGTCTTCAGTTACCTGAAAAGGAAACACGTCCACATCATCCGCGAAAGGATTGGCGCTGCCTGGTTGGCTAGTTGCTGAAGTTTGCGCCGTTCCAGTCTTGCTTTTCTTTCCGGTATAGAACTCCGTATCGGTTCTCAGGAATCCACGCGGGACTGTACCTTCTACGGGTGGCCGCATGGAAATACCATCGCGAAAGAAAGTCGTCGCACGGTACGGTTTCATCTTCGGCTGATCCTGCATGTCTTTGCGGCACGCAGAACCAGAAACGATGCAGGCAAACAACAAGACATAACGAAGACACTGAAACAAAGAGAAGCCCTTCGCTTCAATTCTGATCAAGTTTCTCTTCTGGCTAGATCTCAACATCTGTTATGCCGATGGGATTCAACCCCTGGAGCAATTTCACTACCTCGTCATGCTGATACTTTTTGTCGCTGGCTTCGATCACGAGAAAGAAACTGTCACGTGTCGCCATAGCAAAATTCGGCGCATTGAAAACTGGGTGATAAGGTTGCGGAAGCTTGTTCAGCGCCAACATGCCGAACACCGCAAACAGAGCTGCCAGCAAAATCGTGCATTCGAACGTAATGGGGATAAATGCCGGCCAGCTATTTAACGGTTTGCCTCCTACATTGATCGGATAGTTCACTGCTGCAAGGTAGTAC
>JBKPAC010000180.1:0-24532 GCA_046726175.1 Acidobacteriota bacterium | reverse complement strand
GCGTTTTACCTTTCGTCGCTTCCTTTTGCACGACCAGGTGGTTATCAGCGAATCGCGCGATTTGAGCTTGATGAGTGACGCATAAGACTTGATTTGTCTGCGAAAGTCTTTTCAGTTTTTGACCGACGGTTTCACTTACTCGGCCGCCGATTCCAGTGTCGATCTCATCAAAGACAATCGTTCGGGGAAACTGCGAGGCGTTCGCCACAGTCTTCAGCACAAGCATCAAACGCGATGCTTCACCGCCTGACGCGACGCGTGCGAGTGGCTTGACCTCTTCGCCCACATTAGCGGAGAAATAGAATTCAACGCGATCGATGCCTGTCTCGCCGAAGGCTTCTTCCGTCTCGTCCGAAGCAGTGACTACTACTTGAAATCTGGCGCCATCCATTGCCAGCTCAGTGATACCCCGTTCGATCGCTTGTTCGAGCTTTTTTGCCGTCCGTACTCGCTCCGCATGTAACTTTCGGGCCGAGTCAAAGTACGCCGTGCGGGCTGCCTCAAGTTCCTTATTCAATTCGAGCTCCCGTTCATCGGAGCGCTCAATTGCTTGTAAGCGGTCTTCCGACCTGGCCAGGTGCTCGAGCGCACTCTCGATGGAACCCCCGTACTTTCGTTTCAGGCGGGAGAGCTCAACCAATCTATCTTCGATCGTGGCAAGCCGCTCAGGAGAAAACTCGAGTTTGTCCGAGTATTCGCGCAGCGAGAAGGCGAGGTCTTCGAGCAACGCGCAGGCAGACTCCAATCCTTCGATATAGCCGCCAAAAGACGCTTCAAATTCGGCCAGCTCCGTTACCTCTTTGATTGTGAGACGGAGCCGCGCGAGCGCTGCATCATCATCTTCATAAATGCGACCGTAGCTTCCCTGGCAAAGTGCCGTCAGCTTTTCCACGTTGAGCAAACGGCGTCGTTCTTCTTCAAGGTGTGTATCTTCTCCGATTGAAAGCTGTGCACGCTCGAGCTCGTCGATCTGAAACTTGAGCGTGTCTAAAAGCTGAAAGCGTTCTGCTTCGTTCCGCTGGAGCGAATCAAATTCTTGTTTTAGGTTGGTCCACTCTCGGTACCTTGCTGCTACCTGTTCCCGCAGGCCGCTGGTAGCGGATGTGCCGGCAAAGGAATCGAGCAATTCGAGGTGGGTTCCGGGATTGAATAGAGTCTGTTGGTCACCTTGACCGTGGATGTCCACGAGGAACTGGCGCAAGTCACGCAAGAGCGACTGCGTGGCGAGTTGATTGTTAATGAAAATCTTATTGCGACCGCTCGCCGAAATCTCTCGGCGAATGATCAGCTCGAAGGTCTGACCTGAGTGGTTGGTTTTTGAACGCGACGTGCCCTGTCGTGTTATTGCATCGCCTTCTATTTCGATACCAGCATCGTTCAGCAGCGACTCGATCTGAGGGTTGAGGCAGAGAGAGAATAGTCCTTCAATCGAACCACGCTCAGTTCCAGACTTCAGGAGATCCGCTGTAAACCTTCCTCCAATCAACACACCAAGCGCGTCGACTATGATCGACTTTCCGGAACCTGTCTCACCTGTAAGCAAGTTGAGTCCATTATCAAACTCAACTTGTAGTTCATTTATTAGCGCAATGTTTGAAATGTTAAGGAGCTGCAGCATGAAGTCCGCAGATTACACAGAACGGGAGGATCAGCACAAGAGAAGGAGAAAGCAGGAGGCAGGAGCAGGAGGCAGGAGGCAGATAGCAGTTGTTCGTGTTTTGTTCGTATCGTCAGTTTCGTGTTGTTTCGTGGATCTGCTTTCTTTACAACAGACGATCCACGAAATAACACGAAACCGAGGACACGACGGAACACGAACATCAACTCCTGCCTCCTGCTCCTGCCGCCTGCCTCTGCCTCCTCCGCCTGCCTCCTGCCAACGGCCGCTGTCTTTCAGAACGTATATCGCAGCGAGAACTGCATCACGCGTCCAGCCTTCGTTTCACCCAACGGAGCTTGAGTCGAGGTGAATCGTCCGAAATCAGCATTCGGGTTGCCGCCCAGGAAAGGATCCTGTCCCAAGCTCAGATCCGCTAATGTCAGTCCATCGAAGCGCTGCGTGTTTGTGACGTTGAATACCTCCCAACGGAATTGCAGTTGGTGACCTTCCCACGGAAGTTTGAAGGACTTGTACAACCCCGCATCGAGAGAGATATAACTCGGTGCGCGCAGCACGTTGCGATCACCTATCTCACCGGACCGAGCAGGTCTGTAACTTTGGTAGGCCGCGACAGGATCGCTAAACACGTTCGGACTTCCCGACCTGGTTGTAGACGACTGAATCGGTCGAACCCTTACGCCATTCGACGTGAGGTTCCAATTGGTGGCCCACACACAGCAGTCCACTGGACCCTGAATTGGGATACCCGAATTCCAGCGGAAGACCCCCGTCGTTTGCCAGCCTCCGAGCACTGCATCGGCAAACTTGTTCATGTTGCCGAAGAATCTCTTGCCGCGCCCAAATGGAAGACCAACGACCCAGTTCGCATTGATAATGTGACGCGAGTCGAAATCAGAACTCGCGTAGTTCTCGTCGGGGAATAATGCGTTAACGATGAACGCTGTTCCATAGCTGGTTGAGTTCTGTAATCCCGATGCGTTATCGAGCGAGTGACCATATGTGTAGTTGACGTCAAACGTAACGCTATTGGTCAGTCGCTGACGCAGACTGAGCTGCAGCGAATTGAAATTTGACCTCGCAATGGTCGAGAACGCCGATAGCGCGCCGAACTGCGGTTGATAGAACATGTTGTTGAAGCGAGCCGGCCCACCACCGCGCGGACATGTCGTGCACCCGGGACTGTCGTCCCAGAGCAACTGCAGGAATGTGTAGTCGATGATGTCGAAGCCTCCAACCGAAGGCATTGCCAGGAACCCATAGGCTGCCTGCGTTGGCGTTAGCGAGGGATCGCCGAACCAGTCCGGCATGAACGGGAAGAGGTTGTCAAAGTAGGCCATTGACGGAATCGAGTTTATTGCCCGTTCCTGATAGCGGAACTCGATCAGCTGATTCATAGCCTCGTAGAAAGTCATTCCTGACGCAGGATCCCTTAGATTGTTCAGCTGCATGATGTCGCGTGTCGCGAGCAGCTTGCGCGCAAAGCGCCCAACGTAACTGGCTTCAAACGACAAGCCTCTGCCCAGCTCGCGCCCATACGACAAGTTGAAACTGTAGTTGTATGGAGTAGTGATGCCGGCATCGAGCGAAGTTTCAATTCGTTGATCCTCATCCGCAGGTACGGTAAGCGGAAAAACCAAACTGGTTGGTATTGGACCACTTGCGCCAGGGAAGGGAAGTACTCGAACGTCAGGATTGAAACCTGTGAATTGTGGACCGAGTGTGCCCGGCAGCACGTCGAAAGTGTTGGCGTTAATGTTGCGAGCAGAAGTGAATCCCGCAAGGTTGTTCAGATCGAAATTGACTGCCAGCTGGCTGCCGATACGATCGTATGTAGTGCGAAAACCACCACGCACAACGCTCTTGCCATCACGTCCAAAGAGCTTACCGAACCAGTTACTACCAAAGTCCGGAGACCAGGCAAACGCGATGGAAGGCGCGAAGTTGTTCCAGTCCTGTTTGTAATATCCGGGCGCGTTGTTTGCCTTCCCGCCCTTGATGAACGTAATCGGATCGGTGAAAGGCCTTCCCTCATTCGAACTGGCAACCCGTTGGTTGAAATAGTCCGTCAGGTTCACATTGGGAACGACCTGCAGCCCGTTCTTTTCATACACGGGTGTGGAAGTCGACCAGCGCAGTCCATAGTTGAGTGTGAAGTTCGGACGAATGCGCCACGAATCCTGCCAGTAAAATTCATACTCCTGAGTGGCAAACGCGCGATCCGAGGGTGTCGCGACAGGCTGGAGTTGACCTGATGCATCGTAGACCAGATTCGCACTGTACTCTGAGTATCGACCGATAACCGATGCTAGCGCATCTCGCAGATCGTTGCCGCTCTCAAAGTTCGAGAATGGATCAATGAGAACAGCCCCGGAAAAGTTGTAGAACGAGGGGTTGATTAGCGCCTGGTCAAAAGACGCAGCTTGCGAGAGCCTGTTGTTTGTGATGAAGCGAATGTTGCCGCCGAATCCGAGGGTGTGATTTCCACGAATCCAGGACACATCATCTACAAAGTTGTGGACGGGCGTGGTTCGTCTGAGATCGCGGTGAAAGCCGTTGGGAGAAAAAATAAAGCGAAAGTTCACACGGTTTTCGTTAGAGTCGCCCGCCTGAGTAAATGATGCTCGGGTCAGCCCGTAGCTAAAGCGATTTACTACTGCGTTGGAAACGGACCAGGTGTGCCCGACGGCGATTCCCTTCGGATGGTTCCAGGTTACCAGTGGCGGAGTGTCGGGGAAGCATTGAATGTTGTCGCCGGGGAAGCTGCAATCGGGGTTGAAGTACACTGCCCGCGAAATCAGATCGTTCTGATAGTTTCCACGCACGAAGAGTGTCTGACGATCAGTGAGATTCAGATCGAATCTCGCGATATAAGTATTCAACTCCGTTGGCGTTCTCGCGTTGAAACGAAAGCCGCTCGTGTTCAGTCCGTCTCCGACGGTTGAGTCGTTTGCAGGATATCGACGCGCGGCATCAGCAAGTACGGCCAAGCCAACTGGATTGATGCCTGGACTGGTTCCCGGTCCATTTGCCGCGACGTATGCTGCTTCGATCTCTGCGGGAGTGAGACAGTCAACTCCTGCGGGTGTCCCGGCCGGGCAACCTGGATCGCTTGAGCCGTCCGCTGTTCGATAACGGACCAATCCCTGCCCGAGGGTCGGCAGCGGAACCTCTCTCACGACTGACGTCGCAGTCGCCTCGCGAAATCCTTCATAGGTAAAGAAGAAGAAGGCACGATTCTTTTTGATTGGCCCACCGACCGAGCCGCCAAAGATGTTTCGAAGCAGCTGGGGCCGCTCAACTCCAGCAGCGTTGTTAAAGAAATCATTCGCGGTTGTAACTGTGTTCCGGTGCGTCTCGAACAGTGAGCCGTGCCATTCATTCGATCCTGAACGCGTAACAAGCGACACCTGAGCGCCAGACGAACGTCCCTGCTCGGCATTTGGATTTGTGGTTGTGACACGAAACTCCTGCAGCGAATCGCGCGTTACTCGTAGCACGCTTGCAAACGCCGTGTCAGTTACTACATCGAGTCCGTCCTGCTGCTCGTTAACGTCAACTCCATCGAGTGTGATGTTGGACTGATCTGCTCGGCCACCGTTGACGTAGCCAGTGCGACTTACGCCTGGTTGTAGCGACAACAGACCGACGACATTGTTTGCATTGAGGGGTAGGTCGACGATGCGTTGTCGTTCAAACGAATTGCCGATGCTGGCGTCGCTCGTGTTGAGTGGTGCCTCTCCGCCGGAAGTGATATTCACAACCTCTGAAACAGCTCCGATTTCCAGTTGAACATCGCGGACAATCGGAGTGTCCACAAGAGCTTCTACTTCAGCCAATGATGCTTTCTTGAAACCTGCTGCTTCGACTTCGAGTTTGTAAGTGCCGGGAGGAACCGCAGTGAAAGTGTAAACACCGTCCTGATTGGTCTGTTGCGTGCGACTAAAATTCTTCTCTGCATTCGTAATCGTTACCGTCGCTCCTGCGACCATGTTTCCCTGGGGATCCTTAATGGTGCCCCGGATTGTCGAACCGCCTGACTGGGCGTAGCCGGGCACAGCGAACAACAGCGAAGTGAGTAGCGCAAAGAGAAATGGCTTCCACAGACTTACATTTACTTTCATGAGAGTCCTCCGCAGATTTTCTTGATGTGCTTTGACCTTCAACTTCGACGTCGCAGCTAATCCGTAAACAATTTTTCGTGTGCGAATGCTGCGCGAAGCTACTGACGCGTGGTCAGTTGGCGTAGAAGGTAGTTTTTGCGGATGCAGTTAGTGTTCCAACTAAGAAGTGAGTGGATGGGCAATATCTCTTTGCCGGAATTCTTGATGCATGAGATCTGCTGGACCGATCGATCCAAAGAAGCTGTCCAAAAACTCAATGCTCTTGCCGATTTTGAATTTCAACAATTCGCAAGAGATTACAGAAAGTCGGAAAGCTTAGCTGTGAGTCGTTGTGAGAATTCAAAAACTCGGAAGGAAAAAAGCCGCGGATAAACGCGGATCAGAAGTATCAAGAGTTGGTAAGGTGAAGCTCCCTCTACAATTATTCAACTAGATCCGCGTTCATCCGCGGCCTATCTTCTTCCCGATTGTCTTCTCCTCACGATCAATATTTCACAAACTCGAACTTGGTGCGGAAGCTACGGTCAGGACTGTTGTAGAAGGTTCCGAACATCATGCTGTCGATGTTGTTCTGAACATCGCGCGGATTCCAGTGATTTGTGATATTGAAGATCGTTAGTCCTACACGGCCCTTGTACTTCTTTCCGCGAAAAGGGATCGTCAGCCCTTTGGTTACGAGCACATCTAACGTCAGCAATTTTGGGAAGCGTCCGCCGGCGTTTCTTGGTCCTACATAATCCTGCTGCTCGTTTAAAAGGGAAAACGGAAACCCGTTACGCCAATCAACAACTGGCGTCGCCACGACGTCGTGCGGAAGAGCAAACTCTCCCCAGAAGAGAAGGCGATTCGGAGCGTCGAATGGCTGCCTGCCATATTCGTTAGGCTTTATGACAGGATTACGAAGATTTCCGAAATGGGTGTTGAAATCGTTCAGATCACCCCTGGCAGCTGATCGCACGTACGAAAGAAAAATGTTTCGCCCTTCCTGGAAACGAAATCGAGCAGTCGTCTGCAGTTCTCGGTAGCGTGATTGCCCACTATTCAGCAGCAACAGTCTGTTAGTACTGTTGTCGGGCTCAAGAATGAAATCCCGCTGCGTGCGACGTTCTTCATAGCCGAGTCTAAAGAGCAAGCGCGGGCTAACTTCGTGATCGATTTGAATGTTCCACGCAATGCTCCTGGGGTTAGCGAGATCAGCAGGAGCCGTATTACGAAAGAGCCTTGGTCCATCTGCGACAGTGCTTCCGTCAGAGGCAAATGTAGTAACCAGCAGGTTCTGATATTGCTCGAACGCGCCGACGTTAAGCGGAATCTTGTCAAAGAAAAGACCGACACCGCCGCGTACAACAGTGCGTTCGGAAGCAGTGGGTAGAACGACAAAACCGAAGCGCGGCGCGAAGTTGCTGTTTCGTCCGATCTGGTCCCAGTCATACCGCAAACCGAGATCGAGTGTGACGCGCTGGTTGATGGTCCACTTATCCTGAGCGAACGCCGACACTTCATTCTGTGTGCGCTGCAAACTTCCGGTACCCGTAAAATCGATCAATTGATAGAGAAAGCCGTCTGCGCGGACGACCCTTACGAGTTTACTCGTGTCGAAACCATCGAACGAAGTGTGGCTGAAGTTGAACCCCGCCTTGATGGCGTGAGCTCCGCGCAATTTTCTGGGCGCGAAGTGATATACCTCGAGCAGCTCATACCTTCTACTCTCTCGATGTTGTCTATCAAACCAGCCACCAAAATTTCGATCCGGCGTAATGCGATAGGGATCTGCGCTATTCCCAAAAATGTCTCCGTCAAACTGCTTTGCGCTGAAGCTCGACTGGAGAAGCGCACCGGCCTTGAAGACGGCTTGTTCGTTGAGCGCCAGGAACCAGCCCCGCTGGTGAAAGTTCGCTGTCGTATCGGCTGGATTGAAAGTGTTGAGATTGAAATAGTCGAACTTTTGTGGAAAGACTGAGAAGCTGCCAGTCAACTGATGATTGCGGTTGATGACCCAATCGATGCGAGAGAATGAGTCAAAGCTCTCGCGTTGAATGTCGCTTTGCCGTTCATTCAACCTCTCCAGACTCGGCACGCTGGTTCGCACGAATCGATACTCGAGACTTTGAAAGAAGAACAGTTTGTCTTTCTTGATTGGACCACCAACCGCAACCCGCGGGGTGACGGCGCCGATACCGTAGATGTGACCATCTCGGAGACGCGGCCGCGGCAGTGTTCCCGTCAGCAGGTACCGCCAGTTATTGCTTCCCGAACGCGTCTCGATTGTCGTAACAGCGCCGGTGAACTTTCCAAATTCAGACGAGTAAGGGTTTGAATGAACGCGTACCGTATCAACGGCTTCCAGCGGGAGTTCAATCGCCGGATTACCGGTTACAGGATCTGTCACGTTCAAGCTCGAAACCAGAATTCCGCTCTGGCTCGGCCGCGTGCCTTTGATGTTGAGATTGCCGTCCGGTCCTCGTACGACACCAGGCAACAGCGGCAGTGCATCTTGGAATCTTTGATCGATTAGCGGAGCATCGCGCAAAGAAGAATTAGTGATTACGGAAGGAGTGGTTGTTTCTGTTTTCGAAGCGTCAGTGGGATCCGACTTAACCGTCACAGTTTCGCTGACAGGTACCGGTTGCAGCAGGATGTTTTGTTCGACAGTAGCGTCAATTTGCAGCGTAACTCGCTGTTCGTATTTCTTGAAGCCAGTCAACTCGACTGAGAGGGTGTACTCGCCGGCAAGCAGTGCGGGGAAATCGTAGACTCCTTCTTGATCGCTGATTGATTCAAGTTTGTTGGTGCCCAGTCGTTCACCACTGAGCTGAACTACGACGCCTGAGAGTGGCTTGCGCTGATCTGGAATGTCCGCGACTACTTTGCCCTTGATACGCGCGTTTTGAAGTGAAGATGCGGCGAACGTGCGATCTTTGAAGACTGAAATGAAAAAAAGTGCGATTAAAAATAACATTGCGGCACGAGCTGCTGCTCGCGATTGACTTCCTTTGACACCCTTGAAACCCATGATCTTGAATCCCACCGAATATGCGACACTACGAGATTGGTTTCTAAATTGACGTCGGGCCGTCTTGGACAAGAATTGTGACCTATTGTTCTCGCGCTGAAAAGAGTCAGCTTGAATACGTAGATGCCTGCGGCTTGTCCGCAGGAGCTTCACGTTTGTTGCTACATGCGACAGGGCTAACTTCCCGCGATGCCTGCGGCTTGTCCGCAGGAGCTTCACGTTTGTTGCTAAAGTGCAATGAACCTAACTTTCCTCGATGATTTAGTGGCGAACGTGAGAAACCTGCGGGCAAGCCGCAGGCATCGTCGGAGGACGGTGTTCGCTAATTGCTAATTCGGTACAAATGCGTCTCACTGCGAACGAAGATGGAGCCACCCGAAACGGCCATTGACGCGAGCATGCGGCCGTCGAGCTGGTTCCTCGCGACTGCCTTGAATTGCTGTCCGGGAATAACCACGATTGACTCGCCTTCCTCACTCAGAAAATAGATTTTCCCGTCCGCAAAAATCGGAGAGGCCGAATGATTACCGCCGAGTCGAACTCGCCAGTACTCCTTTCCTGTCCGAGAATCCACGCAAGTCGCGATGCCATTATCCGTGACCATGTACAACTCATTGCCAACCAGAAGCGGTGAAGGGGTCAGCGGCACTGCTTTATTAAGCGTCCATGCCACGTGCGACTTTGTGACATCGCCATGCCCATCCAATCGAACGGCGAGCATCGACGGTTGCTGAAATCCAGTACAGATAAAGACGAGGTCATTGCCGAATACTGGTCTAGGTACATTTGAGAATCCCTCGCCGTACTTAACTTGCCAGAGCTCTTTGCCGGTGTGCGGATCGTAAGAGATAGCTCGGAAAGCACCCGGGCTAATTACTTGATCTCCAGCGGGAAGATGGACCACAAGCGGTGTTGTGTAAGCCTGGTATCCCTGTCGCATCTTTTTCCAACGAACCTTCCCCGTCAATTTATCGAGCGCAACGACGTACTGCACGTCCTGACCATCACAGCTCATGATCAGCAAATTCTCAAAGAGCACTGGCGATCCACCGGAGCCGTGTTGACCGTTATCGTACTCGAGACGAGTCTTCCACACGATTTCGCCTGACGGTGTAATACACGCAGTACCGTTCGCGCCAAAGTGTAGATAAATCCGGTCACCTTCGAGCACAGGAGTAGGAGAGGCGAAGCTATTTTTCGAGTTGATCTGTTTCGGTGACTTCAGGCGGAAGACTTCTACGTTTTGCACAATAGCGCCACCGTTGCGTTCAATCCTAATCGCTCTTAAAGATTTTCCGTCTTCCGTCGCTGTAGTTAGCCAGATCTGATCTCCTTGAACGACCGGCGAAGACCACCCTCTTCCCGGGATTGCGACTTTCCACCTGATGTTACTCGTTTCACCCCAGGTGAGCGGGAGCCCGCGTTCGTCTGAGAGGCCCTGCCCCGTCGGTCCGCGAAACTGCGGCCAATCATCGGGATTAAAGAGTACGAGAAGAAAAAGGACGACCAGTGGTTTCATCGTCACCCGCTTTATCATGGAAAGCTTTGAGGTGTCGAGGCTTTGATCGCACATGGGGAGCGGGCACACACAAAACATGGTCAACCAATACCTGTTCGTTATAATCTTAGCCCGCTAGCCAATTCCCCGAGGCATCCGCAAACCAGACCGCGCCAAAATATTCTTGGTGGTTTGGTCGTCGAACTCATTCAGTTGCACCAAAGCCATGACGAGCCGGGAGTTGCTCCATTATCGTATCGGCGAAAAGATCGGTGAAGGCGGGCAGGGTGCGGTTTTCAAGGCCACCGATACAACGCTCGACCGAGTTGTAGTTATTAAGCTACTCCCGCCGGAACTCAATGCGAGACAAGCAAATCTGGCGCGTTTTGAGCGCGAGGCCAAGCTCGCTTCCTCATTGGACCATCCAAACATCTGCACCATCTACGGTCTCCATAAAGCTGAGGACGTCCAGTTCATTGCAATGCAGTACGTGGATGGGCGCAACGTTCGACAACTCGTAAATGGAATTCCGCTTGAGCTCACGAGTGCCCTGTCAGTAGCGATTCAGGTTGCGGATGCGCTGGCAGCTGCGCATGGCCGCGGCATTATTCACCGGGATATCAAAGCTGGAAATGTAATGGTCACAGATTCCGGCGTAGTTAAGGTACTGGATTTTGGTCTGGCAAAGCTGATAGAGGGACCTACTGAAGGATCCGTTGATCCCCAACTTACTGAAGTCGGTGTTCCTTACGGCACTTCGACGTACGCGGCGCCCGAACAGGCACAGGGCCTCAAAGTTGATCACAGGGCAGACATTTTCTCAGCCGGTGTTCTGCTCTACGAGATGTTGGCGGGAACATGGCCATTCAGAGGAAGGACTGCTCTTGATGTGCGCTATGCAGTGGTCCATGACACGCCAAAACCAATCGCTGAAGCGCGAGGTGAACACTCTCCGTTCCTGCCCCGCTTGCAAACAATTCTCGACCGAGCCTTAGCCAAGGAGCCGGACCAGCGGTATCAGAACGTTGTCGACTTCCGTGATGATCTGCAAGCCGTGTTGTGGGAAATTCAGGGCGACAGCACTCCTTCCACTACCGGCAGCGGTACCATCAAGCACATTCCTCCGCGTCAGGTCGTTCAGCACAAAGGATTGCTGGCGAGCCTGTCACACAAGCGACCAATTGCAGCGGCTGGGATCGTGATTCTCCTGGCACTGGCTATTGTCCTCTACTGGTCTTTTTTCAACAGAAGCAGCGCCGCGATTGATTCTCTCGCCGTGCTGCCGTTTACAAACGGGAGCTCCGATCCGAATAACGAATATCTGTCTGATGGAATTACCGAGAGCCTTATCAACAGCCTTTCGCAGTTGCCATATCTCAAGGTGAAATCTCGCAATACCGTGTTTCACTACAAAGGACGCAACAACGATCTGGCGAAGGTCGGCAAGGAGCTAGGCGTTCGCGCTTTACTTGCGGGCAGAGTCGTGCAGCGTGGTGACGATCTGACCGTGAGCGTCGAGCTAATTGACACTTTGGATGACAGCCAGATTTGGGGTGAACAATATGGCCGTAAGATTTCTGAAGTTGTCGCTCTTCCGGCAGAGATTTCGCGAGACGTATCTGAAAAATTGCGTTTGCGCTTGAGTGGTGTCGAACAAAAGCAATTAGTAAGACACTACGCGACTAACTCCGAAGCGTACCGACTCTACCTTCAAGGTAGATACAACTGGAACAAGCGGACGGCCGAAGGACTACAGAAAGGTATTGAATACTTTAACCAGGCCATCGGTGAAGATCGTAACTACGCTCTCGCCTATTCGGGACTCGCCGATTGTTACGCGTTACTCAACGTCTACAATGTGACACCGGCAATCGCGTCCTACACCCAAGCTCAGGCTGCGGCGAAACAAGCTCTAGCGATAGACGACTCTATCGCAGAAGCGCACGCGTCGCTGGCATTTGTCGATTATCGCTACGATTGGAAGTGGCAGGAGGCAGAGGAACAGTTCAAGCAAGCGATCAAGCTCAACCCGAATTATGCGACGGCACATCAATGGTATTCAGCCTTTCTAGCTGCGAGCGGACGCCACAATGAAGCTGTTGCTGAGGTAAGGCGAGCAAGAGAACTCGAGCCTTTCTCGCTGACTATTTATGCAGATCTGGTGCGGCATCTTTATTATGCGCGCCGTTACGACGAGGCAAGTCAGGAGTGTGCAAAGTTGCTTGAGATGGATTCGGGCTTCGCACGCGGTCACATTGAGCTGGGTCAAATACTCACACAGAAAGGAATGAAGGAAGAGGCCGTTAAGGAGTTTCAGAAGGCACTTAGTATTTCTGAAAACAACATTGCAGCGCTGACTGATTTGGGTCACGCCCTGGCTGCTGCGGGAAAGAAGAGCGAGGCCTTAAAGGTTCTTGACCGGCTCAACGAGCTGTCCAAGAAGCAGTATGTCTCACCCTTTCACAGTGCCGTGATCTACGCCGGCCTTGACGAGAAGCAACGGGCAATTGAGTGGTTGGAAAAGTCACGCGACGAGCGATTCAACTGGATCCCTTTCATTCAGGTGGATCCTGTATTTGATGGCATACGATCCGACTCGAGGTTTCGGGAGATTCTGAAGAGCGTTGGGCTCTCGGGGTAGTGAAACACTACGACGGAAAGAACCATTTATCATTGGTCATTTGACATTAATCATTTTTCATTTGGTCATTCGTGTCGCGTATTTCGTGTTACTTCGTGGATCCCGATTGGTTGGCGCTAATAGCTTCCCGCCGGTGAGTAATTGAGCACGGGCCAAACCGATCCCACGAATTAACGAGAAGCATCAAATAATGGAAAATGGCAAATCTACAATGCCAAATGGTAAATGGTTCTTCTTTTTCTGCTTCTGACTACTTACGCTGAAGGTAGAAACGACTTGCTCTCAGAGTCACTGACCGTCCACCCGGTCCTTTTACAGGAACGTACGATCCGACGACCACAATTCCATCACTTCCCGTCATCGCTGCATTAGCTTCACTAACGGCTTCATCGCTAGCACCAGTGCTCGTGAGGTCTACTCCGGCTATATCTCGACTCACCGTCGAATTCAGTTTCGCCCCATGGTGAGTTGGACAAGGAAAGGTTATGCAACGCACTCCTTTGTCTTTGACCCGATAGAAGGTGCTGCTTCGAGAAGTGGACTCACTCGCCGCCTCCCATGATTCAGTTACGAGTAAGATTTCCCACCTTCCTCTTTTTTCGTAAGACTTGTCTTTCATCTCACCTCGAATCACCGCCTTACGTTCATCGACCTCCGGTTGACTATTCCAATCCATCTCAGCGACATAACACTCATTCTTCATCATTCCTTTAGCACATCGGGTTCGCGCTTGATTAACGCGCTTCACAAAATAGCCCCCACAGAGAGGTGAGGCACAACGACGGAGATCGCGTCTGAAGGTGAAGTAAGTGGAAGTGTTCGACAACGAATCAGGAGTGGAACCTTTCTTGCTCGGCAGCATCGCGGCGAGCATTTCAAATGAATCGTGAACGGAGTTGTACGAGATAGTGAGCTGATCGTTGGTACCACGCTTCGAGTCGGCGCCGAACTTCTGCAGCGAACTGCTGAACTTCGCCAGCTCTTTCCTGAACTCCTCAGTATTCTCTTCCGCGGTGCCATTGGGAACACCGAGTTTGACAATGGCGTTGCCTAGCCTGATCAACTCCAACGCTTTAGAGCGGATCTGTGCGAAGTCCTTTCGTGGCAGGGCCTCGTGTTGCAGCGGGTGCAGCACGCGATGAAATTCTTCGTATTCCTTTACGCTGAAGTTCTCATCAACCGAATGCGCATCTGCTCTTGATAGAAGCAGAAAACCGACGAACGCCATACTGAGGTAAACAACGATTATTCTCACTTCAATCTCCTATTCTTGCGTCTCTGCTCTCTCTTTGCGCCTTTGCGTGAAATGTCTTCGGACGGAAGGAAAGATCATGCAAAGACGCAAAGAAGGCAAAGACGCAAAGGCAAACTTATTTTGTCGCTGCTTTCAGCGACCACAGAAGAATCGCCGAAGCAGTTCCGTCCATCGTCGGCTCGTTCGTCGCATAGTCTTTCACATCGTCGTGATAGACGGCCCGATCATCCTGGAACGGAGCCAGAGGATCTGGTTCAGTGATACTGACACCTCTGAGCGATTGAAAGATGCGGCGATAAACTGGTCCATCAACCAAACCGCCACGAACGGGTCGCTTCAGTATCGCAATTGTCATCAAATGCACATCGCGCGGATACACTCCATTCTCAGGAATCCCTGTGAACATTGAAACGCCCCAGGGGTTCCTGCCGAGAAGCCAATCGACCTGCTTTTGCAAGAACTGATGATACGTTCTATCACCGGTCATCCGTTCGTACAGCGCGGCCTGAGTCGCCAGTGCAACCATCAGATTATTCGAGCACCAGATGAACGGCACGCCCGCATCGTAAGGATTGGCCTTCGCGGCTTGTAAGGCACGATCAAGTCCGTCTCGATAGTAACCGGCGAGAATCTTTCTTGTTGCAGCTGGAGCAAGGTCGTACAACCGGAAATGGCCCACATTCATGAATGGATAGAATTGGTAATGGCCAGCCTGCTCACGTCCCATCCAAGACTCGCTACCCGCTAGCTGGGCATATCTCAGCGCATCACTCAGGTATTGTCGTTCGTGAGTAGCGCGAAAGAGCTCCGCAGCGCCCCACTCCATATCATCCGCCCAGGTCGTTTCTTCGTAGCGATACGGCGCACTGTACGAGTTTCCCTGTTGCACACCTTCCTTTGCCTTGCCGAGAGCGTAAACTTCCTTGCCTGCCTTCAGTATCTGAAGAGCAAAGGACCTCATCGGCGGATCGTCTTTCCAGATCTGATATCCCAGAGCCATGGCTGCAGCGTAGCGACCCGCAAGATTTGCAACGCCGGTAGATTGACTCTTGAACTCGCGCAATCCCTGTGGCTTTCCATCAGCAAAATAGACGACACGAAAACTCCCAGGACCCCAGCCGTAGTCCACAGTCTCGTTCTGAGGCAAACGCCAACCTTTGTGATCTCGATCATCAGCAACCTGGTGATAAAGTTGATCAGGAGCGGGATGCAGCTTCAACATCCACTCAAGTCCCCAGCGCGCCTCATCGAGAACATCCGGAATGTGATCGTGTTGTTTTTGACCAAGCCAATTGAAAGTGTCTCGAAAGTGGCGATCACTGATCGGAGTCAGTTGATGCGCAAGCAGTAGCTGAGCTGTAGCATTGCTGGAAGTGAGTAGGTACTTAAGCAAATCTCCAGCATCATGCCATCCACCTTTGGCGTCCAAATATGTGCCTGGCGGTAAAGGACCATAAGCGGTGCGGCCATCAAACGAATGACAGACGGCGTCGAGCCAAGGGTTGTATCCACACCGTTGCTGCCGCATGAACTCCAGGAGCTGATCCGGAAGTTCGTTATAGCTATCCTCACGAATGTCGAACTGCATTGAGTCGCCGCCGTCGACGCGAACGAGGTAGCGGCCTGGAGTGCTCAGCGATGAAAAGTCGAGTTCGGCGTGAAACGTAAACTGGCCCCATTGTCCGTTGATTGGCCTTGCTTTGCCGTTGAAGACATTCTGGTTTGTTTTCGCTTCGATGATCTTGAAAGTTGTGCCGAGGGATTCACTACCGAATGCGATCGCCAGTTTCGGATCTGAAGGCTTGTAACCGAGCTGGTTGACACGAACGTAAACTGGAGCAGCAGATGTGACCTGCGCCGTGCTTGATGTCGAACTCAAACACAAACCAACGAGCAGGACAATCAACCACAGAACCGATCGCCGTAGCGCCGGGTCAATGTTCATCACTCGGCTGTCGCGTTGTGAAGATTGACCCGGCGCTACCGCGATCGGTTCTGTGGTTGAAGCTTGGCCGGTACGTGATTTGAGTATCTGCAAGGCCTTGAGAAACGAAGCTTCGAGCGAGCGGCTATAAACTTCTGGCGTTGAACGTATCTCCTTGTCTGATGTCGCCCGTTTCCAATCCGCGCCTGAACCAGCGGACTCGCTGTTCAGATGTGCCATGCGTGAACGAGTCGGGAACTACGTATCCCTGGCCTTCTCGCTGTAACCGATCGTCACCAACGGCGCTGGCTGCTCCAAGAGCCTCTTCGATGTCACCCGGTTCCACGACGCCCTTCTTCTCGGCGTAATGCGCCCACACACCAGCCAGAAAGTCGGCTTGAAGTTCGAGCCGCACCGCCATCTGGTTAGCCTGCTCTTTCGACATCCTGCTTTGAGCTGCGTTTACCTGGTCCATAGTTCCGAGCAGGCGTTGCACATGATGACCTACCTCATGCGCAATCACGTACGCTTGAGCGAAATCACCCGGAGCACGAAACCGAGTTTTCAGTTCCTGGAAGAAGGACAGGTCAAGATAGAGCTTTTCGTCGCCGGGACAGTAAAAGGGACCAACGGCGGCGCCGGCGATTCCACATGCCGACTGAACCTGATCAGAAAAGAGAACGAGTCTAGGTTCGCGGTACTGCCGGCTAATCTGCCGAAACACTTCGTTCCAAACGTCTTCGGTATCTGCGAGTACGACGGCAGAAAACTGCTTGAGTTCCTCTTCCGCAGGATTAAGAGGTCGCGAAGACTCCGAGCCAGGCTGAGCTCTCTCTTGAGGTAACTGCTGTAGGAATTGTCGAGGATCACCGCCGAGCAGCATTACGATGATGACGATTATGATGGTGCCAAGGCCACCTCCCACCGCAATTCTTCCACCTGATAGGCCACGACGGTCTTCTATGTTCTCGCTCTGGCGACGGTCCCTCCAACGCATACAAATCGAGCCTCCTTGTTCTGGCTTATGGTTTTTAAGAGGGGGTGTGGCCTATTCTGCCCCTGAACTCCGCACTCCGCAATGTTCAGCGCTTTCAAGTTCTTCCCAGATGAGAACGTGTCGCGTCTCAGGCAAGAATAATGACCCCACTATAAACGTCGTCACGGCCACTGCTATCGGGTAATAGAGTCCAGCGTAAATGTTTCCTGTTTCTGCAACGACCATCAAGCCAATCAGCGGTAACAGACCACCGAACACACCGTTGCCGATGTGATAAGGCAGCGACAATGACGTGTACCTGATTCTTGCGGGGAATGCTTCTACAAGGTACGCGGCGATTGGTCCATAAACCATTGTCACAAAGATCACCTGAATAAAGACCAGCAAAACGAGTTTCCAGGCCACAGGATTGTTCATGAGGTCATTGAGGCTCGTGTAAGTCAGTACTTCTTTGGCGGGCCGTAGCACTCCGCCTTCCATGGTCTGCGGTGTAAGAGTGATCGCACCCGTCACTGGATTCGGCTGTGAAGTCGCGGTAACCACGTTCGATCCGGTAACCATTCGCATCGCTTTGTAGATAGGAATGTAGAAGAGTGCCGCGAGCAGGCATCCCAACATCATGATCTTCTTTCGGCCGATGCGATCCGAAATCGCTCCGAACACTATGAAGAACGGCATGCCCAGCAACAGAGCGATAGCTACGATGAAGTTTGCTGAAGTGTTATTAACTTTCAGGATCGTTTGCAGATAGAAGAGCGCGTAGAACTGTCCGGTGTACCAGACGACACCCTGACCGGCTGTCGCTCCGAAAAGAGATATCAGCACTCGCTTCAGATTTGCCCACTGTGTAAACGCTTCTTTCAAAGGTCGCGCGGAGGTCATACCCGAGCTCTTGAGCTGATGAAATATGGGCGACTCCTTCATGCGAATTCGTATGTAGAGCGATATCGCTACAAGCAGAATGGAGATGATGAATGGAATGCGCCAGCCCCACGTAGCAAAGGACTGCCGAGTCATGAAATTCTTAACGAGCAGAATTACGATCAGGGAAACGAATAAACCGAGCGTGGCGGTGATTTGGATGAAGCTTGTGTAGTAACCACGGCGCGCGTCAGGTACGTGTTCGGCTACGTAAACTGCAGCGCCTCCATACTCGCCTCCCAGAGCGAGTCCCTGCAAGACACGAATAACGAGAAGCGTAATTGGCGCGAGGATGCCGATGGTAGCGTATGTGGGTAGGAAACCGATCAGCGCTGTAGCTCCACCCATGATCAGCAACGTCACGAGAAAAGCATACTTGCGACCCACCAGGTCTCCGATGCGACCAAAAAACAGGGCCCCAAATGGGCGTACCACGAAGCCGACCGCAAACGTAGAGAGATATGCGATCAATGCCAGCGTGTCGTTCCCTTGTGGATAAAAAAGCGGTGAAATGTCTGTGGCGAGGCTGCCAAAGATATAGAAGTCGTACCACTCGATCATCGTGCCAACGGCTGAGGCCGAGATGACCTGCCAGATCTTATAGTCGTTTTTCAATATTCAGTTTTTAGTGGCTACCAGGCGACTGCATATCTTCCGCGACGCGGATCGGCGCCCGCCGATGAAACTCCTGTTTGTGTGTTGTAAATAATTATCGTAGGTGAGGAGAGAGTTCCCCATGCCGTCTGCACGTTCACTTTGTGACCACGATTCTTCAATTCCGCAATCGTGTTGTTGTCAATCCGTGACTCGACATTGAGTGAGCCTGCAAGGAACTCGTGACCTTCAAAAGAGCTTACGTAATGCTGCGTGTCGAATCGTGGGGCTTCGACGGCTTCCTGTGGATTCATTCCGAACTCAAGTACGTTGAGCAGAACCTGAAGTAGAGCCTGATCCTGGTTGTCACCTCCAGGTGTGCTCAGGACCATGAAGGGTTCGCCGCCTTTGAGCACGAGGGTTGGCGTCAAAGTGATACGCGGTCTCTTACCAGGCGCAACTACGTTGGGACTGTTTACGTCGGTCAGTGCCGATTGCAGGCGTTGGCCCATCAATACACCAGTGTCACCTGCAACAACTGCGGGCAGCCAGGCGCCGCTGGGTGTAGCGCTGAAAAGGTTTCCGTCTTTATCGATGACGTTTACGCACGTTGTGTCGTTGGCCCGTTGAATCTCGGGAATAGCTGAGGCTCGGCTAACTCGCTGCGCCGTGTTTGCGAGGAGCGCCTTCATGTTCAGCGGATCACCCGGTTGCTGCGCCAGTGACGCACGTCCATCTTCAATGAGCGAACGACGCAGCGCAGCATAACTCTTCGATAGCAGTTCGGCGGGGATCTTTACGAAATTTGGATCGCCGTAATAACGATCTCGATCTGCAAAGCCGAGCTTCAGCGCTTCGGTTACGGTGTGAATGTAGTTAGCAGAGTTCTGGCCCATGCCCTTCAGGTCGTAACTCTCGAGGATGTTCAGCACCTCGACCATCGCCGGACCCTGGGTCCAGAAACCCGCTTTGTAGACTTCATACCCGCGATAATCTGCTTTTACAGGTTGGCCCACTTTTGCCTTGAACATCGCCAGGTCGGAAGCGGCAAGCAGCCCGCCATGGGTTTGCATGTAGTCGCCAATGCTCTTTCCGATCGGACCTTTGTAGAAGTAGTCACGAGCTGCCATTAAGCCTGCATGTCGCCCGGCTTTTTCTGCATCTTTTTCAGCTTTGACAATCGCTCGAAGAGTGCGTGCGAGGTTTGCCTGAACAAAAAGATCTCCTACCTTCGGTTCCTTGCCGTTGGGCAGAAAGATCTGCTTTGCCTCAGCCCATTGAGAGAATACTGGTGAGCGAGTCTTGATGTACTGCACGCGAAGTTCATCCAGCGGAAACCCGTCCGCAAGCTCGATTGCCGGCTGCATGACTTCAGCGAGAGATTTCGTTCCGAACTCGTCAAGGGCCGTCACGCAGGCGTCCAGAACTGCGGGCACGGTAGCGGCCAGTGGACCAGTTGGCGGAATCATCCCTGATTTGGCGCCTGCCATCGTCGCCATTTCGATTGTGCCGCCCTGTGCCGCGGCTGAATCCGGTGCTATTGCTCCTTCTCCCTTCAGTCGTGCGCGGCTAATGAAAAATGCCGGGGTTGCTTTCATCGGCGCCTGTCCCATGCCTTCGACCACCGCCACCGGCTTGCCTTTGAGTTTAATTAAGATTGGCACTTCACCGCCGAATGAGAAGTGTGAAAACTCAATCACCGATGCTGCAAGAATCGTCGCGACTCCCGCGTCGACGGCGTTGCCTCCACGTTGAAGTATCCGCAAACCCGCTTCAACGGACAGAGGCTGGCCACCAGCAACTACACCTCGTTTGCCACGGACAACTGGTCTAAATGTGTCCGCTTCTACACGCGGAAAGGGAATTGAGACGATTGACACCAGGATGATAAAAGCCATCACCTTGGTCAGCTTGCGTCGACGCATGGCAGGAACCCCTCTCACTAAAACTACACTTCCAGAATTCGCGCGCGAATTGTTGTCCGCTTCGTTGATGTTAGTCAATAGGTCCTATAAGTCCTATCGGTCCTATAGGTCGAATGGGATGAGGTGCCTGGAGTCGGTGAGTAATTGAACAAAAACTAAGGGCGTCAGCCTCCCCCAAGACCAACGCCCTTTGCCTTTATCTCAGTTCTCCCATGGAGAATTAACGATGGGCGTATGCTACAACCGCTCTTCGTGATATAGGTTGCGGAGGTCTTGTAAACCCTTTACGAGGATGTAACAAAACCTTGACGAAACGGATTTTGGCAAGGCTAATGACGAAATCAAGGTCAGGAGTATCAGTTTATGGAAGCCAAGCATCAGTCACCTTTCGGTTCCTGGAAATCGCCGATCACATCAGAGTTGATCGTCAGCGAGACGGTCGGACTTAGTCAGCCAAAGATTGTCGAACGGGACGTCTATTGGCTCGAGATGCGTCCGTCAGAGGGAGGAAGGAACGTGGTCGTGAAGCGCGATTCGACCGGGGAGACCACTGATGTGACGCCAAGGAACTTTAATGTGCGAACGCGTGTACATGAGTACGGCGGCGGTGATTACGTTGTCAGTGAAGGCGTGGTCTATTTCTCCAATTTCGTGGACCAGCGCCTGTATTCTCAATCTGGAAATAACGATCCGAAGCCGATCACGCCCGTTGCGCAGATGCGCTACGCCGACCCTGTAGTTGACCCCCATCGCAAACGGCTGATCTGCGTGCGCGAGGACCATACCGTTGCCGCCCGAGAGGCGGTCAACGCGATCGTGAGTCTCAGACTAGATGGAAATGACGACTGTGGACAGATTCTGGCTTCGGGATATGACTTCTACTCGAATCCCAGCATCAGTCCCGACGGTAAGTACCTAACCTGGTTAAGCTGGAACCATCCAAATATGCCGTGGGACGGTTCGGAATTGTGGCTCGCGGAGCTTTCCGAAAAAGGCAATCTTAGCGAGCCCAGACGGGTAGCAGGTTCTGCAATTGAGTCGATCTTTCAACCCGAGTGGTCCCCCGAGGGCCAGTTGTACTTTGTTTCTGACCGCACAGGTTGGTGGAACCTATATCGCATCGCTCATGACGGTACCGTTGAAAACGTTTGTGAGATGCAGGCTGAGTTTGGGATGCCGCAGTGGGTATTTGGACTGTCGAGTTATGACTTTGCTTCGCCACATGAAATTGTTTGTGCTTACATCCAACATGGAATCTCTCACCTTGGCGTTATTGACACGGAAACACGAAAACTAACCAAAGTCGAAACGAGCTTTACCGATGTGCCGTACCTCAGGGCAGCTAAGGGGAAGGCGGTCTTTCGCGGCGGTTCACCTACGGATCCAGTGTCGATTGTTCACCTCGATTTGAAAACGCAGAAGATCGAGGTGCTTCGCCGCTCGAATAATCTCGAGATCGATCAGGGGTACATCTCGATTCCGGCAGCCGTGGAATTTCCTACGAACGGTGGAAAGAAAGCGCACGCTTTCTTCTACTCCCCAAAGAATCGAGACTACTCTGCGCCTCCGGGTGAACTGCCACCACTGCTGGTCAAGAGTCATGGTGGACCAACCGCGGCAGCTACAACAGCGCAGAGCATGACTGTTCAATATTGGACCAGTCGGGGAATCGCAGTGCTTGACGTGAACTATGGTGGCAGCACCGGCTACGGACGCGAATATCGCGAGCGCTTGAATGACAACTGGGGCATTGTGGACATGGATGACTGCGTGAATGGAGCTTTGTTTCTCGCCGAGTCAGGAAAAGTAGATCGCGAACGCATGATGATTACCGGAGGGAGCGCTGGTGGTTATACGACCCTGTGCGCGCTGACTTTTCGAGAAGCGTTTAAGGCGGGCGCCAGCCATTTTGGCGTTAGCGATGCTGAAGCACTCGCAAAAGACACGCACAAATTCGAGTCTCGCTATTTGGATGGATTGATGGGTCCATATCCGCAGAAGCGGAACCTTTATGTCGCCCGTTCGCCGATAAACTTTACTGAGCAGCTTTCGTGTCCGGTGATCTTCTTCCAGGGACTCGAGGACAAAGTTGTTCCTCCAAACCAGGCTGAGCTTATGGTCGAGGCGTTACGCGAGAAGAAGATTCCGGTTGCTTATGTCGCATTTGAAGGAGAACAGCACGGGTTCCGGCAGGCAAAGAACATCAAGCGGGCGCTGGATGCCGAGCTCTACTTTTATTCCAGAGTTTTTGGATTCGAACTTGCTGATGAAGTTGAGCCGGTAGAGATTGAGAACCTGAAATAGGAGTCTAGAAGTCTAGGGAGTCTAGAAGTCTAGGGAGTCTAGAAGTCTAGAAGTCTAGGGAATCTAGAAGTCTAGGAGTCTAGAAATCTAGAAGTCTAGGGAGTCTAGAAGTCTAGGGAGTCTAGAAGTCTAGGGAGTCTAGAAGTCTAGGGAGTCTAGAAGTCTAGGGAGTCTAGAAGTCTAGGGAGTCTAGAAGTCTAGAAGTCTAGGGAGTCTAGGAGTCTAGACTTCCAGACTTCCTAGACTTTGTCGGTAGTTAGGGGGACCCGCAGTCAGCGTTACTTCGCGTGATTAACCCGCCGAACCGGCGCTGGTATTCCGCCGAAGTGATGAAAGCGCACACCATGCCGCGATAGTTTCCAGCTTGGCTTCCATTCAAGACACCCAACCAAAAATCGTAGCCGCCTTGATCTGGATCGCGCCTGAGGTATCCGAAGTACTGCATAAGCACGAACGATTGATTGTAAACGGCGTTCGTCAACGCCAAATTATCTCCAATGTCGCGGACTACCAGTGCTCGCCCCTCCGTAAGTGATGGCGCGCTGTTGTACCGATTGATCAGGTTAGACCGCTCGGTGACCAAGTCGAGTCCGGTCGTGTCATGCAGTGTCTGTAGCAGTGCATCCACAAAGGAAGCAGCAGTGTCCTTCGTTTGATACTTTTGCACGAACTCTGCCCGTTGGACGAAAGCATTGGCGAACGCCGTCTTACTCTGGTCGAGGTTTGGCCCAACGACCACTTGTTGACGGTCGGCGGAGAACTCTGCAAATCCTATTTGTCTGCCCAATGCACTCTTGTAGAGCCGGAAGATAAACGACCCGGTCTCCTGGAACTCGCGCTCGGCGAAGAAGGCAGCCGAAACGTTGATGCGCCGGAGGTTGAGACACGCTGAATCACCATTGCAAGCTGCCAGCTGTCCGCTCCAGTACTCAAATCCACCCTGGTCGGGTTCGCGACCGAGGAAGTCGATGTACTGCTGGCGCACAAAGTAATCAGACGAATCGATCGCATTGCCGCGGATGACCGAATCACTCACCGCAGTGAAGATCGCGTCCGACTTATTTCCCAACAGCGAGAAGGAGCGTTCTGTAGGACTGAATCTGTAATTCACCAGCGACGGGGTTACGGTATAGAAGTTTTCGGTCTCCACATTATCGAAATGATAGAGGCCATTAGCGTCGGAAATCGTCGTTGCTGAGCGGGCGCCAGTCAGATGCATGCTGACTCCGGGTACAGGAGTTCCATCTGACATTGTGATGGATCCGCTTACAGTGGCCGGGGCTGCGGTCGGCCCGATAATGGTGATAATCGGCGTCGCGCTAGTCACTTGCTGGCCATCGGGATTGGTTGCGGTAATGGTGTAAGACCCGAGCGAAGCACCAACGGTGTTAATGCTCATGGTAACTTGGGTCGGATTTACAAACGTGATGCTCCCCGCATTAACGGTGGGCGCTCCGGCGCCATTGATTGTGAAGCTGATATGGTTAAAAGGTGTTGCTGGAGATGCTCCATCGGGACCTGGATCATAGAAACCTGATCCTGATACTGCTGTTCCATTAAGCGTAATGATATAGGCAGGCCGGCCTTGAGGCACTGACCCCGGGACCAACTCGGCGGTTACGACGTTCGTCGGTGTCGCCGGAGGAGGCGCGATCAACTTCACGGCCCGAACACCATAGGTATTGGTTCCATTGCAATACTCCTGAATGGTCCACATC
>JBKPAC010000179.1:0-55954 GCA_046726175.1 Acidobacteriota bacterium | reverse complement strand
CGCAGTCTATGCGTTGGAGCGATTGGACCTGGAAAAGGTCGGTTTTCAGTTCGGCGGCCGAATTGAACAGAACGGGTACAATCCGGAAGGAGATTTTCGCGACCGAAACTTTGTCGGCTTCTCAGGAAGCGCAGGTGTGCGAGTACCGCTATGGTCCGGCGGCTCTTTGGTCGCAAACTATCAGCATTCATTTCGGGCGCCGGCACTGGAAGAGCTTTACAACAATGGACCACACCCCGGCATGCTTACCTTCGACATCGGAAATGAGAACCTGAACGCGGAACAAGGCGACGGCATTGATTTCACATTGCGTCACAATACCAACCGCGTGCGAATGGAAACCAGCGTCTACTACTACAACATTCGTAACTTCGTCTTCACCGCATTCACCGGTCAAACCGATCGCGGGTCAAACCTGCCAATCATCAGGTACGAGCAAGGGACCAGTCGATTCTTAGGGACGGAGGGAAGTCTCGAGTTGAGGATGCTTGGCAGTCTTTGGTTCGAAGGTAAAGCCGATTACGTCCGCGCTGAATTGGTCGATGAGAACAAGAATCTGCCACGCATTCCGCCGCTGCGCGGAATACTTGCCTTGGAATGGCATCACCAGGCATTCACTCTACGTCCTGAAATGGTGATGGTAAACCATCAAACTCGTGTTTTCGATAATGAAGCGCCGACGGCCGGTTATGCAATTTTCAATGTCAACGCCTCTTACACGTTTGTGACTACCCGAATAGTGCACGTCATCTCGCTCAACCTTCATAACCTGGGCGACACGTTATACCGAAATCATTTGTCATTCATCAAAACGATTGCGCCTGAGATCGGACGCAGCGTCCGATTGAATTACACGCTCAGATTCTAATTGTGTCCGCTATGATGAACGCGAAAACTCTTGCGCATAACCCGCAGACCAATTGTTTCCGCTGCAGCAATGGCTGCATCCATTTGGTATGCGGCAAATACTGGCAGCGCATATTTGCATAGCCGTCTATCGACGGCACCGAAGCGAATGTGTGAAGCTCTTCGACTCAGCTGTCAGGAGAAGAGAAGAAAGCGATGCGACTACGACCAATACCACCGTTCGCAACGATCACTGTCCTCTGGATTGTGAGGTTGTACCAGACTTTCACCTGGGACCATAGTCAACACAGAAATGATCTCGCCGGTCAGCCCCCTGCCTGGTGGTACTTTCGTAGTCACCCTTAGCAGCGATCAAAAGTTGCCAGCCAGCCGTCCACAATCCCGAATCCTGCGCGAGAGTTTGTTCAGTATGTAGAAGAGTATGAAGAGCGCTTGGCCTTCTATTCATATTGCCAATGGTTCTAGCAATACCTATCCTCATAAGGGTATGCGAGACAAAGCGGCCTGCGGCTTGAGTTTGATCGCCGCGTTAAATTTTTGGCGTGAGCTTGACGCGACTGTAGGGAAATGAACGGCATCCAGTAGGAATATATGGAAGGCGCATGTTCTTTCGGACGGCTGCTTTGTTGAATTTAAGTCAAAAAAAGGGAACGCGTGGTAATCAGTGGAACGAACTAAAACGCGTTCGCAATGCGGAGGCCAGGGGTTCGATCCCCCTCTGCTCCACCATTTAACTTCCTCCTCTTCAATCATTTACAAGAAACAACAGATTAGAGCCAAAAATCGTTTGGCGTGAGATTGACGTCGCTGAGAACGATCTTGTTGCCAGAGTCTCTGTCTCTACTTGGGCCAGTATGAAAGAACCTAATGAAAATAACGAATGTTGGTGCAAACCCGATCGTACGCAAGCGAGACCGCCGCGCTTGTTATGCGGAGGTCAGTAAGTTATCGGTTCTGAGTTAGTGACAGTAAATAGTTCGATGTGAAAGACTAAATCGTCTCGCCGCCGAGGAAGGCATAGAACGATCGAGAATCAAGCTAACCGCTTACCTATAACTGTTTCTCTTTACCATCGTCATCGCTTCCCTGCCGAGATCATCAGTCAGTCAATGCGTTTGGTTATATTTCCGCTTCGCCCTGAGCTTCCGCGATGTGGAAGAGAGACTTGGCCCGAAAAACAACTGGCTAATAAAACTTTAAGAAGTTTTTGACTCTAATAACTGTTTGCTTAGAATACGCGCAACTGGCGACATGTCGCTGGGGTGAGGACAGTGACATCCGAGGCTGAACGTCTCGCGCCGACCTTGAGCCCGCGCTATGCGGGCTTTCGGTCGTTTGGAACTTCAGTAGGGTATAGCCGCATTAGGTGGATGGTATTTCGTAGTGTTTTTTACTGGTCTCTCCTGCGCGCTTTCAGTGATGTCGCAATGGCGTTCAAGAACTGACGTTCTACTCACAAATTTTCATGATCGTGTTTTTGTCCTACCTGACAACGACCCAGGCGGAGTTATTGGGCACGCCAGAGAATTAGAGACGTTGGAGCGCGTACAACTTTAGCATGCAGGAGGTAATCATGATCGTACTTAGAGTAGTGGCCGTATGCTTCGTGAGTTGCATGATGCTAGCGTCAGCCGAAGTGAACGCGCAGGACAAAGCCGATCAGCTTCGGACCATCGAGCGTGCGCGGTTACGCGCGCTTGTGGATGCGGATATACCAACCGCCAGTCGCCTGCACGCTGACGACTTCGAGCTGATAAATCCCCGCGGCGGGACGCTTTCGAAGGAGCAATACTTGCGAGACATCGCGTCCGGGGACTTGAACTATCTCGAATGGGAGCCGGGTGAAATTCGCGTTAGGCTGTACGGCAAATCGGCTGTTATCCGTTATCAAGCGCGTTTGAGAATCTCTGTTAAGGGGAGCCCCGGACGAAACCTTGTCAGGTTCTGGCATACAGACCTTTACGAAAAGCGAAAGAGTCAATGGCAGATCGTCTGGTCGCATGCCACCCAGATCAATGATTGAGACTTACGAAGCGGATGAAGCGAATATGTAAGATGAGAAATCTCGCCCCGGTGTGAGTGATTGGAGTGAGTATGACATTCCGTTTGGCTGCTATCCATTCACTGAACCTATCGCTTTCGCCATTCGTCAAAAGGTTGTTCCACTTTTACTGAATGTGACCTCGGTTGTCTTTCAGATCGATTTTGCAACTCTCTACTGACATCCTGCATAGTTTTTCTCTCCGGTCATGGCAAGCGAGGATGCAGCTCTCGGCTGTCGCGTGTGTTTCTTTGGTTTTCATACGAGCCTCTATTGGACTATTGGTTAACGGCAAGTAAGTTTGCTCGGTTAACGACTTCTGTGCCTCGGAGGCTCGTACGCAATTTATCTTGATGGGGACAAAGGTGAGGCGCGTAGGCTCAAATGTAGAGCCTATAAATAGGTCTTAAATCTCGCAAAACAATATATAATCCGCTCCTGCGCAGTTGTTTCTAATCGTTCGGAATGCTTGGAGCTTATGACGCCCAGCCCCCCTGAAGTCACCCAGCTGCTCGTCGCCTGGAGTGAAGGTGATTGCGCCGCACGCGATGAGCTGATGCCGCTTGTTTATGAAGAATTACGCCGGTTGGCGCACCGTTATATGGACCGCGAGCGTTCCGACCACACCCTGCAAACTTCAGCCCTGGTCAATGAAGCTTATCTCCGCTTAATAGATCAAAAAGAGGTGAAGTGGCAAAATCGCGCGCACTTTTTCGGGATTGCTGCCCAAATGATGCGTCGGATTTTGGTGGACTACGCGCGGAAACGTAGCTTCGCCAAACATGGCGGTGCTCTGCGATCGGTGCCGTTGGAGGAAGCAGTGATTGTTTCCCCGGAGCGCGCAGCGGAGGTCATTGCGCTTGATGACGCCCTGACCACTTTGGCAGAACTCGATCCGCGCAAAAGTCAAATCATAGAACTGCGTTTTTTTGGCGGCTTGAGTATTGAGGAAACGGCAGAAGTCCTGAGAGTCTCGCCTGGAACAGTCATGCGCGACTGGACGTTTGCGAAGGCCTGGCTGCGGCGAGAAATATCCGGCGCGAAGCCACAAAGTTAATCTTCATTAGAGGCTGCGCACACAAATCTCGCGTTTGATATTGAGAGAGGCAGCTAACAACTGTAACAACACTTTTTATGACTCCCGAACGCTGGCAACAAATCGATCGTCTATTCCACTCCGTTTTGGAACATCCGTTGAATGATCGCACTGACTTTCTGCGACATGAATGCGGAGACGACGAATTCTTGCGCTTGGAAGTTGAGTCTCTTATCGAGTCTCACGAGCAGTCGGATGGATTCATCGCCAACCCTGTAGAAGATCTGGCCGCAGAATTTCTCGGGCATGTGCGAAGACGATTAAATCCGGGACAAATGCTCGGCCATTACACAATTACTGCCTTGTTGGGAGCGGGCGGAATGGGCGAGGTGTATTTGGCTCGAGACGAAAAACTGGGCCGGAAGATCGCACTCAAGCTGCTACCCACTGAGTTCACGAATCAAGAGGAGCGAGTGCGGCGCTTTGAATCAGAAGCGCGCACGGCGTCGGCATTAAACCATCCAAATATCATTACCATCTACGAGATCGGGCAATCAGGCTCTTCTCCCTTCATCGCCACGGAGTTCATCGACGGTCAAACCCTGCGTCAACACATGTCCGGAGCGGGAGGTAGGTCGGACATGGACGTTAGTCACGTCCTGGATATCACCATCCAAATCGGATCCGCCTTGGCCGCAGCCCACTCGGCTGGGATCATGCACCGTGATATCAAACCTGAGAACATCATGTTGCGCGCGGACGGATTCGTAAAGGTTTTGGATTTCGGTCTCGCCAAACTGGCCCTGGAACAAGCTGCCGAGATTATCGAGGAGTCTGCGAAACTATCATTGGTGAATACCAACCCCGGCGTGGTGATGGGAACAGTTCGCTACATGTCGCCGGAGCAGGCGCGAGGATTGGAAGTCGATTCGCGCACCGATATCTGGTCCTTAGGTGTCGTGCTCTACGAGTTACTAACGGGCCGAGTTCCTTTTAAGGGCGATACGCCTAGTCAGGTGATTCTCGCCATCCTGCAAAAGGAACCACCTGCCCTCTCCCGTTATTCAGAAATCCCTGCGGAGTTGGAACGCATCGTTGCAAAGGCGTTAAGTAAAAATCGACAACATCGGTATCAGAACGCCAGCGATCTAGTGCTCGAATTGAAGAGTTTGAAACAAGAGCTTGAGACTCAGTCACGTTCGAAGGGACCGTTACCACGGCCGCCAAAATCGGAGGTTACGTTAGCCAATCTTCAATGGGCTTCCGGACAGAATGTTTCGGCAGCAAGTACCGTTCGCCTCGATCTCCCGCCATCCATTTCCAGCAATGATCGGATTTTCAGTTATAAGAAAGCCGCGGCGCTGGGACTCACTGCCTTACTGCTTGTCGTCGGGTTCGGTGTGTATAAGCTGGTCCAGCGCAATCGGTCCTCGGTAGCACCTCCCATTCCTTTTCAGGCGATCGAACTGCTCAGGCTCACGAACTCGGGGCGAGTGAGCGACTCTGCTATTTCACCTGATGGCAGGTACGTGGCTTATGTTGTGGAGAACGGCGGAAAACAAAGCATTTGGATTAGAAAAGTTGCGAACTCTAACAACATTCAGATTGTCGCGCCGAGTGATATCCAATTCTATGGAGGAACGTTTTCGCAGGCAGGTGATTACCTCTACTACATAGCCAAGGAGCGTAACAATAGTATTGGTGCACTCTATCGAGTGCCGGCACTAGGAGGCGCTCCGGTCAAGTTGATCAACGATGTGGATGGTCCGATCACGTTGTCCCCTGATGAAAGACTACTTGCGTTCGTTCGAGGCTCAAGCACTGGAGAAAGAGCCTTAATGCTCGCTAACGTAGATGGCAGCGAGGAGCGCAAGCTTGCGTCGCGAATGGGATACGAAGCCTTCTCTTTCGGCGGTCCTGCCTGGTCACCTGACGGTAGAAGCATTGTTTGTGGCGCTGCCTACACTGAAGACAATGGACGATTTTTGACCGTGGTGGCGGTCGATGTGGGCGACGGCTCGATTAGATCCCTTACCCCCCAGAGGTGGAAAGCTATCGGGCGCATCTCCTGGCTACAAGACGGGAAAGGAATTGTCTTCACGGCAGCTGAGCAGCGCGCTGGATCCACGTCTCAACTCTGGTATATGGATTACCAAAGTGGTCACGCGTACCGGATCAGCAAAGATTTGCAAGACTATCACGGTGCCAGTCTCACAAGTGATGCCAGGACTCTCGTCACTAAGCAGACTGAAACTCTGTCAAGTCTCTGGATCGCACCGAATGGTGATGCCAATCGTGCGACTGAGATCCTTTCTCACAAAGAAGACGATGGTTTTAACTATTCGTATTACTACCGCACTCGATTTTCATGGATGCCAGACGGGAAGATCATGTACTCGTCCTTAGTTAATGGCATTCCGAGTCTCTGGGTAATGAGTGAGGCAGGATCCGGCAACAAACAATTGACGAGCGAGACGAGTGACAGCACATTTCCTTCAGTCACATCCGATTCGCGCTACATCGTATACATTTCGGAAACCTCTGGGTTCTCCAGCGTCTGGAGAATGGAGATCGACGGTAGCAATCAGAAGCAGCTGACCACTGGTCCTGATGACTCCTGGGCCTGGTGCTCGCCTGATAGTCAATGGGTTGTATACCATTCGGGCAATCAAGGAAGGCGAACCTTGTGGAGAGTACCGACAGAAGGCGGTAAGCCTGAGCCGTTGACCGATTATCCTTCGGTCTGTCCGGTGGTGTCGCCCGATGGTAAATGGATTTCCACTTACTACCGCCTGGAGACTAAAGCGCCCTGGAGACTGGGCATAGTTCGATTCAACGGAGGACCGCCGGTCAAAAGCTTTGAAGTGCCGCAAGGTGTCTTGTTCCAATCGCTCGTGCGTTGGACACCTGACGGCTCTGCGCTCGCTTACATCATGAACAGAGACGGCGTGTCTAATATTTGGATTCAACCTTTGGATGGAGGACCGGCCAGGCAAATAACCAATTTCCAATCCGATCAGATCTTTTGGTTCGAGTGGTCACCGGATGGCCGGCAACTCGGCGTATCGCGCGGCGCTATCACCAGCGACGTTGTAATGATTAGACGATGAGGTGACCTTGTTCAAACATCTACGACCGAAAGGTCTATTGCTCTTGCTCGAGAAGGTATTGTCAACTTAACTTGTTAGCTGGCGTGTAAAGGGAGCACATGTTTCTCATCATGCCAATCTTTCAAGCAAAACCTACACTGCTTTGATAGCGACGTCCGGTATCCAGATCTCCAATTCTTGAATCTGTCTTTCACACTCCGTCAACACGTATTCACTCATGCTGGACTTAGAATCCTGTTTATAATTTGCCTTGATCCAGTTGAAGATTAGATCCTTAAGCAGGTCCTTGCTCACAACATCGCGCAGGGCTTTGTTGTTATGCAGATCTTCGGCCAGCTTGATTAGGTTCTGATACCCTTCTTCGAATAAAAGCAAAGAAAATTATCCTGGCTTGCTTACACGTCTCATATCGTTGTAACTGATCTGATTCGCCGACATCTGAGAATTCTCCAAAAATTGCGATCGCTGAGATGAAGCCAGTTTACTTTTCGTCGATACGATGCTGCAGGCACCAGCCTCCTAGGAGTCTTCTCAGCGAGCGTCGGGTCGTTCGCAAATAAAATTCGCCGCGTTGTTAATGTCACCGCTGCCTTTATAGCGTGCCTGGTTCGGATAAGAGCAGAGTGGGCGCGTGCGTCCAGGCCAGGGACTGCCGGCGTTCGCGGTACCGACGATCTGGTCTGGCGTCTTGCCGTGTTCGACCCATTCAACAAGCGGCGTTAGCGCATCGAATTGATCGGTGGCCGGGCCGCCGCCGCAGTGGTTCATCCCTGGGATAACGAATAAGCGGGCAAACTCATCTACTAGGCCGGGGGTATCAGTGTGGACTCTCTTGTACCAATTGATCGTATCGTTCACCGAGAAGACCGGGTCACTCGCGCCGTGATACACGATGAGCTTGTTGTTATTTCGCCGGAACTCCCGTAGGTCCGTGTGATTTGCTGACATGAATTCCATGGGCGACGGCGTATAGATTCCCGAGGTCTGGAAAATTCTCGGCGCATCAGTATCAAAATTGAACTGGAATGTGTAGTTAGTCAGCTGATCAGCGGAGGGCGTATCTGGCGGCGCTACAAAGACGTAGGGTAACGCCGCGGCTCCGAGCGTCAGGTTAATCGCATTGTTAACCAACGGGGGAGCCGTGGGAACTCCAATCTTCCATATGCGCCAGCCAAAGGTTCCGATTCCGGCGTCAAATGGCCAAGTTGCATACAACAGATCACCATGCGAATTCCGTGCGCCGTTGAAGACCTTATTCAATGCTGTCACCTGTTGCCCTGTTAAGCATATAGGAGTTTTCGCTCCTGGACATTGCAACTCAACTGGATTGAAGTTACAGGCGGCGAAGTTCTCGACAATACCATCTGTTAGACCATCCAATGCGTCACAACCGGTAAGAACACTGTTGGCGACGAGCGTCAGATCTGCAAAGGAGAATGAGGTCGGCAAGTAGGGCTGTCCGTTGATATCAACTTGGGTAGCAGCCAGTGCAAAGGCCTGGGAATCCCACGCACCAGCAACAGCTGCTTTTGGAAGATTGAATCCCGGATTGCCGGCAGCAATGCCATCGAAATGGTTAGGGAAACGTTGTGAAGCCACCATTCCCTGCCTACCACCATTCGAGCAACCTACGAAGTAAGAATAGTGTGGCCTCTTGCCGTAATGTAGTTCAACGATTTGTTTAGCGACGCTTGTCACGACATCGATCGCGTTATACCCATAGTCGATCCGAGCCTGTGGATCGAGACCGAACAATGCGCCGCCGATTCCAGCGACTGGCTCAGGTTGATGACCGGCGTTGGTGGAGACTACGGAGTAACCCCGGGTAATGGCGTTGTCTGCCTGGCCGTTACCAATTGTGCCCAATGCGTTTCCGATGTTTCCATCCAACCCGCCGCCTCCCTGAAAGAAGAAGCGCCCATTCCAATCGATTGGAAGACGCAAGTGAAATCCGATTGCATAGGGCTTACCGTCCACACCAATCCGTTCGTTGATCTTCCCAACTACCTCGCAGTGAGCGGGCGCGAGCGGATTCGTCGTGGCCGGATTCACCTGCGCCAGTGAGATCGTCACATTCGGAATAGCGGCCTGCGTTAATTCCGTGCAAGTGAACACGCCTGCACGTGCTGTAGTGGCTAGCGAAGGTCCGACCCCAGCCACAGTTAAGAGAATAATTACGAACAGGGTTAGAGATAGAACGGCGTGATAGTTCACGGCAATCTCCTTTTCAATGGACTTTATCGTGCCCCTATTAAATAAGGCGTGAAACAGGAGAGTCAGCTTGAAGCCTCCAGCATCTTTCTTCACAAGGCCAGACCGCACTAGTATGATATTGCTCGCCCAGCACTAATAACGTCCTTCAAAGGAAACCTTGGATGAGGACGACGGCACCACACGAGCTCACACGGCTCCTCATCGCGTGGAGTGAAGGCGATCAAAGCGCACTTGAAAAACTCACACCGCTGGTCTATGCAGAACTGCACCGCCTGGCCCACCGATACATGCTAGGTGAGCACACACATCACACTCTGCAAACTTCAGCACTGGTCAATGAGGCTTACGTACGGTTAATCGACTGGAAGGGCGTTCACTGGCAAAACCGGGCGCACTTTTTTGCTGTGTCCGCGAAGCTGATGCGGAACATACTCGTAGACTATGCCCGCAAACAGGGATATCAGAAGCGCGGAGGCGATGTTATTAAGCTCACTTTGGAAGATGCAGCAGGTGTCTTCGCGGAAACCAACTTTGATTTGGTCGAGCTCGATGAAGCACTGCGGGAACTCTCCAATCTAGACCAGAGGAAGAGCAGCGTCATCGAACTCAGATTCTTCGGTGGGATGTCTGTCGAGGAAACAGCGGAGGTTTTAAAGGTATCTGAAGATACGGTGATGAGAGACTGGCGGTTGGCCCGTGCCTGGTTGCTTGCAAAGATGAGTGGAGAGTGTGATGAAGCCTGAGAGGTGGCGGCGAGTCGAAGAGCTCTATCACTGCGCCATTGAGCTGCAAGGGGAGGTGCGCGCGACATATCTTGATCAGGCATGTGGTGAGGACAAGCCTTTGCGCAAGAAGTAGAGAGGCTAATCGCAGCGGAAGAGCGAGACGACGTTTTCCTGATCAAACCAGCTATGGAGATGGTTGCCAGAGACATAGCTGCAAACAAAAGAAACAACCTTATCGGCCAAAGCCTCGGACGTTACCACATTCTGTCCGTGCTCGGTGCCGGCGGGATGGGAGAAGTCTACCGTGCGAGTGACGTGCGTCTCGGTCGCGAAGTTGCCATCAAAGTGTTGCCCGAAGAGTTCACCGATAATCAGGAGGCGCTGCAGCGATTCGAACGCGAGGCACGAGCGGTCGCTACACTTTCCCATCCGAATATCCTGGCTATCCATGATTTCGGTACGGAACAGAACATTGTGTACGCAGTCACTGAGCTACTGAAGGGAGAGACACTGCGAAGTCGGATTAATCGAGGGCCTGTCGGGTGGATTGATGCAATAAAGATGGGGTTGGAAGTAGCCGAAGGTTTAAGCGCGGCACACGCGAAAGGAATCATTCACCGCGACCTCAAGCCCGACAATATTTTTATTACAGAAGGTGGCTGGGTGAAGATCCTGGATTTCGGACTAGCACGAGTGACGCGACCTACTATTGAAGATGCCATGAGTAACAACAACACTCTCATCAAGACTGAGAAGGGCATCGTCATGGGTACAGTTGGATATATGTCGCCGGAACAGGTGCGCGGCGAGCAAGTAAACGAAAAGAGTGATGTCTTCTCGTTTGGCTGTGTGTTGTATGAGATGCTGAGTGGTAAGCGCGCATTTATGGGAGAGACAACGGCTGAGATAGCAGCAGCAATCTTGCGAGACGAACCTCCGAAGCTAACTCAATCCTGCAAGGACATTCCAGTTGAATTGGAGCAAGTGATTGGCCGATGCCTCAAGAAAGATCCTGAGGAGCGTTACCAATCAGTTCGTGATCTGGCTGACGCACTCAAAGCGATCTCGAGCGGTTCAGACATCGGCGCTTTTGTACCGCTACGAAAAACTCGCCGACTGCGCTTGGCGCTATCGATTTTAATCATTTTGCTGCTTTTGGTCCCCGTTACAATTTACGTCAGGTCGCGATGGTCGGGTAACGCAACCAATCAGCCTATCGATTCCCTCGCAGTGTTGCCGCTCGTGAACGCCAGTGGGGAAGAAAATCTGGAGTACCTAAGTGATGGGATCACCGAGAGTTTAATCAACAGCTTGTCTCGAGTCTCTCCAAACCTGCGTGTTATCGCTCGCAGCACTGTCTTTCGCTATAAGGGGCGCGAAGCTGATCCGACGAAGGTTGGGAGTGAATTGGGAGTGCGTGCGGTCGTGATGGGGAAAGTGGTTCTGCGCGGAGATATGTTGAACATACAAGTGGACCTCGTCGATGCTGCTGACGGCAGACAGCTCTGGGGAGAGCAGTTTGACAAGAAGCGAACCGACCTCTTGTCGGTCCAGGAGGAAATCGCCAGGCGGATCTCCAGCGGCCTCCGACTGAAGTTGACAGTTGCGGAGCAAGAAAGATTAACGAAGCGCTATACGCAGAATATTGAGGCTTATCAGCTTTATATGAAGGGCCGTTTTCAGTTGTTCAAGTTTAGTAAGGAGGGAATGGAAAAAGGAATAGAACTCCTTAATGAAGCCATCCTGTGGATCCTAATTATGCTCTTGCCTATGCCGGGCTCGCTGAGTACCACATGGTCTATCAATCTTCCAGGGAATCCGGAGTACTCGCTAAGAAGGCGGCGCTTACTGCCCTGGAGTTAGACGATACACTGGCGGAGGCACATTCCTCGCTCGCGTTGGTGAGTGAGGCTTACGATTGGCAATGGGATTATGCTGAAAAAGAATTCCAGAAAGCCATTGCATTGAACCCCGGTTCGGCCTCAGCTCACGATTGGTACGGCTTCTATCTAGCAAAGGTTGGGCGAACAGATGAAGCCGTGGCCGAGCTGAAACTTGCTCAACAGCTGGATCCACTTTCCGTGCACATCAATACTAACTTGGGCCGGGCCTTCTATTTTGGACGCCGCTACGATGAGGCGATTGATCAATTGCAGAAGGCAATTGAGTTGGACCCAAACTTCTGGATCGCGCGCATTTTTTTGGGGCTCTCTTATGTGCAACAGGCAAGGAATGAAGAGGCACTCGCCGAATTTCGAAAGACGGTTGGCCTTTGGCCCGGCGCACTTGGGTATGTGGCATACGGTCTGGCTGTATCCGGGAAGAAAGATGAAGCGCTGAAGGTGCTCGCTGAGTTCAAGCGGTCCAAGTCGCCCTTTTCCGAATCGTGGGCTTTTGCAACACTCTACACTGCTCTTGGCGAAAAGGATCAGGCACTTCACTGGCTGGAAAAGTCGTTTGACGAACGTTTTGTCGTGTTCGCTTCGATCAAAACCGATCCCGTATTTGATAGCCTTCGATCAGATCCTCGCTTCGCAGACCTGCTGAAGCGTAGCGGACTTGCGTCGTAGATTGACTCGGTCAGCTCGATTGGCGGGAACTCCTCTTGGTAGCAAAGCGAATCTGACCTATCACCGGTCGTGATGTGATTCTGATAGCAGTTTTTCAGATCAACCATCTATTACATGGCGCATTGTCGTTCGAGTCGTCTGACCGAAATCTGCAGATTGCTTGCGGTCCAGCATCTCTTCATGTTGTGTGATTCAGACATAACGGGATAGGCACGTCCCTCCGCTTGCGTTCTAAACTCGTCGAGCCCTACTGTGATTCAGACTTAACTGGATAGTTAGGCTAAAAGCGACTCGTCAGTAATTGAGACATTAGCGGTTGGACCAGTCGCCGCGCCCCCGCTCTCTAGCAAACTCGCGGATAACATTCATCAAAGGCGTGGACAAACAGTCTCCTCAACCCAGCACCCATCTCACACCCGATCCATCTGCGCAGATCGAACACCAACCTGAAGACGGACAACGCTCGCGGAGCTGGTTCACACTTGACTTTACTCCGCTACGAGACTCGCGCGAGTTTCGATTGCTCTACATCGGTCAGTCAATTACGTTTTTCGGCTCGATGATGACTTTCGTCGCTTTGCCCTGGCAGGTGTTTCAGTTGACGAAGTCCTCTTTTGCAGTAGGCATGTTAGGAGTGGTGGAGTTCATTGCCGTCCTCTTTATGGGATTCGTCGGTGGCGCACTTGCTGACTACTTCGATCGCCGTCTCATGGTCCGGCTTACCGAAGCGGCATTGGCCGCGGGATCGATCGTGTTAATAATCAATGCGCGTCTGCCACGCCCACAGGTGTGGGTATTGTTCGCTTGCGCATCACTCTTCGCTGCTCTAACTGCGTTGCAGCGTCCGTCACTGGAAGCATTGATCCCGCGCATCGTGAGGGCGGAGCAGATGCCGTCAGTCGCGGCGCTTCAGGCGTTCCGAGGCAGCGTCGCGATGATTGGTGGCCCAGCATTAGGCGGATTGCTGGTTGTTACTTTTGGTCCAGCGCTCGCTTTTTCAGTAGATCTGTTTACATTCATCATATCGCTGACCGCGCTGGCTCTAATGCAGGCGGTGCCACCGCCGCCCGATGCGGATCGGCCGGGACTCAAATCAATGATTGAAGGATTGCGTTACGCGCGCAGCCGTCAGGAGTTGCTGGGTACGTATCTGGTGGACATGAATGCGATGTTTTTTGGCATTCCGATGGCACTGTTTCCGGCAATTGCTGAGAGTTACGGTGGTGCTTCCGTAGGTTTCCTCTATGCGGCACCCGCGGCGGGTTCGCTCGCGGTGTCGCTAATGCTCGGTTGGACCAAGCGTGTCCACCGCCATGGATTGGCGGTGGGAATTGCTGCTGCCTGTTGGGGACTGGCAATCATCGCGTTTGGTTTTGCTGGACGCTTGTGGCTTGCGTTGTTGTGCCTGGCAGTCGCAGGTGCATCAGACATGATTAGCGGAGTGTTTCGAATGATCATCTGGAATCAGACGATCCCCGATCACTTGCGCGGCCGGCTCGCCGGAATCGAATTGATTAGTTATCACACTGGCCCAATGTTGGGGAATGCCGAGTCCGGCATCGTCGCGAGCATCTTCAGCCTTCGCACAACGGTAGTTTCCGGCGGCATCCTCTGTGTATTGGGAACGGGCCTACTGCTGTTGGCGCTACCTGGATTTCGAGCTTACGACGGTCGTGCAGGGTTAGTGCGAAAGCAGGAAGATGAAGATGCACGAGCTGACGTGTTGGAGCGCGCAGTTTAGGTTGATTCGCAAACCAGAGTTTGCGCTTTCCGTTAGCCAAATTACGCCATTTAACAATCAAGTGGTTGTCACCTCTGCTGTTTCACGTCACCGCTAATTAGGACCCTTACGCCGAAGCTGGATTTCCAAAGTTAGTCTTTCCCTCGGAAGCTGTGGTGGATGCGTTGTCGTATTAAACCAAGTTTCGGTTGGTCACCTTTTCCGCAGCCGCGCGCTCCGGCGTGGACGCGCTCCGGCGTGGACGCCTGACGATTGTGCTCGCGGATTTTGCCGGGTTGAGCCTTCCCAGACGACGCTCGGCCAACCAAAACGATCGCGGCGATAACGACCACTCCTCCAAATACGAATCGAGTTGTAAGGACCTCTCCGCCGATGGCCCAGCCAAGAACCAACGCCACAAGTGGGTTAACGTAGGTATGAGTTGCAATGAGTGTCGGTGGAAAACGGTTCAACAACCAGAAATAGGCCGAGTAAGCAACCAGCGACCCTGCCACGGTCAAATATCCCAGGCACAGTAGGGAAGTTAGCGAGACCTCAGCCAAGTTAAGTCTCGCTACCTCCCCGGTGACCGTCCCGGCAAGTAACAGCATCGCTGCCCCAGCGATCAGCGACATTGCCGCCGCCATGCGAGGGTCGGGATGCAGTGTGGCGCTGCGTGAGTAAACCATCCCGATCGACCAAGATGCCGCGCCGATCAGAACTACGAATGAACTTAGCACCTCGGAGCTGCCGGTTCGAACGTCCACGCCAATAATCAGGGCAACGCCGAACAATCCAAGCAACAGGCCTAGTAATAGCGACGCTGTAATCCGGGCGTGTCGAGTGACCGTAACGATGATCGCGACGAAGATTGGTTCGGTTGCTACTAAGAACGCAGCGACACCAGAAGGAAGCGTTTGTTGGGCCCAATGTAGTGTGCCATGACCGATCAGAAAAAATAGAACCGCGAGCACTATGCTCGCGAACCATTGCTGTCTGATGGGACGCAGTCCTCGCCACCAGCACCATCCAAATAACAATCCACCGGCAAGCAGATGCCGGACACCAGCAACGAAGAGAGGCGGAATAGTTTCCACCGCGTACCGAATCGCCAAATAAGTTGAGCCCCAAATAAAATAAATGCAGGCGAAGGCAAGAAGGATTAGAAAGTGCTTCTCACTTCTAATGTTTTTAGAACGTAATTCCTGGGTTGTAAGCATTGGGCGTTTAAGAATCAGTTGGAACTATAAGGATGGCATTAAGGGCCAGATCCATGAGTCGAATGTTTTCTGGAAAATACGCCGCATTCTCGACCTAAATTTACTTCTTATGGTTTGGCTACGACCTCGTAGTGAACGACTGTTGGTTCCCGCTCCGTTAGATAGTCCTCGTCTCTCGGATAGTACTTTGCTTTCTCATAATCAGAACCTGCAAATCGCTTGATGGCCTCGAGTGATTCCCAAAGCGTGACGAGCAGAAAGTGGGCGTGGTTTCGTTCAAATCTCCGCAAAACGTATACGCCTTGATTTCCTTCGGTAGCTTTGTAATCGGGAATACCCGTCTCGTTGAGGTAGTCGAGGTATTGCTCGGCTTTTGAACTGGGCGTGACTCCATGCCAGATTCTCGCAATCATAACTTTTCTCCTTCAAATTGACGTACGATTTAGTAACCAGCTATTATCGTAAATGGAGGTTACAGGATAGGAGGAATAGAGATAACCTGTCAACCGGGCTTTTAGTGGTTACACGTAAACGTTTGAGATTATGAAAGTATTCAAAACATCCGCTGCTGATATGAGGTTGATCGGTGGACGATTGTGCTTGGACTTTGTCAACACCGTCGACGGACGTAAGAGTGAGTCGCCGAGCAGGAAATCACAATCAACCAATAACCTGGTCCTGGGTGATAAGCTCAAAAACTATTCAGATCTTGTGGCGTGGAGCCAACATTCGAATATTGTGACAGCGACAGAAGCTAGTCGCTTGATTCAGGAGGGCAAGCGAAAAGCAACGGCAGCGACAGCTGTGTTTGACCGCGCTATTGCTCTGCGGGAGGCACTCTACCGTATCTTCAAGGCAATGATGGCTGGCCGAATGGCCCAAAGCGTTGACCTTGAGACAGTGAATGCGGAATTACTGAACGCACGAAGTCATGAAAGACTGACTCGCGCAGTGGATGGGTTTATATGGAAGTGGATTGACAAGGAGGCGGCGCTTGATCGGATGCTGTGGTCGATAGCGCATTCGGCAGCCGAGTTACTGACTAGGGGAGACCTGTCGCGTATCCGAGAGTGTGGCGGTGAAGAATGCGGTTGGCTGTTTGAAGATATAAGCAAAAACAGGAGCCGTCAGTGGTGCAACATGCAGGATTGCGGCAATCTAGCAAAAGTCCGTCGATACCGCTCACGTTTGCGTAGCGTCAATAAGACTAAGAGATGATTCATATCAAGCTGTTTGCCTCACGTTGATTTATTTGAATTCGCGGTTCAAGGGAGAGCTTTGGGTGAAAACCGCACTGGCCACTTCGCGTTGTGAGCCAGCCGTAATGTGAGATCGTCGTTCAAAGCCGGGAGACTTATGTTTTCAGGTTGGCATTGGTCTATTCCCGTTTACATCGTTTTAAGGCTTCGTGATTCCATACCTCACCGTGCCACGACTCGGATTGTCGGTACATACTCTCAGTGCCTTGCAAGGTGTGATGACGTTAGCGTTGGGCATCCTGTGGTCCAGGCTCAATCTCGCTGAGAGACGCCTCTCGCGTCGTACCACAATTCAGCGGCTGGCGGTGGAACAGGTTGGACCACCGAGAGTACGCGCACAGTAGATCTGCGCCATGGTCGCCTTGCAACTGTGTGCGTTGCCGCAGCCGAGTACTCGGAATCGTCTCAAGCCAGGAGTACTTTCAGCCCCTTATCCATTGACCTAAGGTGCTATGAGCGATCTCCGTCTGCTGCCCCTTGGGCAGACTACAACTCCCGAGCGTTCTTAAGCGCACGTCCGGAACCGGATGTGGGGGGCAACACTGTGATCCTGGTTGATGATGGCTTAGCGACAGTCAATATTGTGCTATTTCTGCCCAGCCGCTTTAGCTTTGCTCTGCTTTCCAGCTTCGCCGCCTCCAATTTCGATCTGTCGACTCTTACGCTCGGCACCGGCTGGTGCGGGCAGAGAGATCTCCAGGACGCCATTGCTAAAATCGGCGGTCGCCTTTTCCGCGTTTACTCCGCGTGGTAATGGTATCTGCCGGTAAAACGAGCCGTACGAACGTTCCGACCGGTAGTAGCCTTCCTCATCTTCTTCTCGTTCGCTCTTGCGTTCGCCTCGTATCACGAGAGCCTCGTCAGTGATCTCGACGTTGATATCGTCCTTCGTCAGACCAGGAAGATCTGTACGCACCACCAACTGGTCCCCACGTTGGAAGACCTCTACTTGTGGCACCCACGACGCATTTCCGAAAGTGCCTAACCGATCGAGACCACTCTCAAATGACGGAGCGAGCCAGCCTCGTCCGAACCCGAAGTCTTCAAACAATCGATCCATCTCTTCACTGAACCGGCGCATGAAAGTAAAAGGACTCCGCGTACTTGGCTCCAGTTGTTGGCCCCGAGTGCCAGTAGTCTGTAATGACGAAGATGATTTCTGCTTGCCTTCGTTTGATTGTCGCCCCTTAGAGCCTTGGTTCTTAGCCATGATGACCTCCTTCTGTCACGTTCGTCTTAAGCCGTCGCTGAAGCTGCCCTGGTTGGTTCTGAGACTTCTTTCACGATGTGACCGGCTACATTCTTGCCGGTGTGTAATGCAACATCAGCGACAGCGACAATCCCTACACAGCAGCCGCGCTCGTCAACCACGGGCAAGCGTCTGACCATGTTTCCTTCCATTATTCGACAACATTCTTCGAGCGACATATCCGGTGTTACTGTGACAATTGGTTTGCTCATGCAATCGGCTGCCGTCAGATCTAATGGATTGATATCCTTGGCCACTGTTCGGCAAACAATATCTCGATCAGTCACTACGCCAATTGGCAGCTTGCTTGATTCGCTGTCAACAATTGGGATTTCTCCGCAATCGTTATCAACCATCATCCGCGCCACCTCGCGCAATGGAGTGTCGGCCGTGCAACACGCCGGGTTGGCAGTCATCATTTCTCTCACGTGCATCTTTTCTTCCTCCTTAACTCGATTTCCACAAACTACCGTTAACTGTCGATAAAACATCACAAAATGCATGCCTTTCAGAGTCATGCGGCATCACGATTGCCCACCCTAGAAAACCGATAGCTGTCTCTCGGCTAGGACATGTGGTGTGCTGTGTAATCGGACGTTATAAGCGTCTAACTGTATGCGAATGCGACAATGTCCTTGCTGGCGCAATGCGGATTTCGTAAAGGATATCCGCCTGCTATTTGTCTGAATTCTAGAGTAGTAATCGCAAGAATCATTTCGCGCATGCAAGCTCAAATCAAACTCTTTCGCGTGTTCGGAATTCAGATAGGCCTTCATTACAGTTGGCTCCTGATTGCGTTGCTCGTAGTGCTTTCTTTGGCGGGTCAGTTTTCAGAGACCAACTCACAATGGGGCTCAGGTATGATCTGGGGCCTAGCGATTCTTACTGCGCTGCTATTCTTCGCTGCGATCGTCATACACGAACTCTCACACGCGGCTGTTGCCAAAGCGCGTGGACTACCCGTTCGATCCATCACTCTATTTGCTCTTGGCGGTGTGGCCCAGATTGAGAAAGAGGCTTCCGATGCCAAAACTGAATTCTGGATGGCAATCGCGGGTCCAATTACCAGTTTACTGATCGGTATCTTGTGTTTGCTGCTAGCAACGGGATTTGGCTGGACTCCATCGGCAAAGCATCAATCGCCATGGGCCGCTATGTTGGGATGGCTGGGTGTCATCAACATCGCTCTCGCTGTCTTCAACATGGTACCGGGATTTCCCCTCGACGGCGGACGCGTTCTGCGTGCCGTTATTTGGTGGATTTCAGGTAACGCCGCGCGCGCAACACGCATCGCAACCGGCGTCGGACAACTCGTGGCGTTTGTCTTCATCGTCGTCGGGCTTTTTCGGTTCTTCAACGGAGCCGGATTCGGTGGTTTATGGTTGACGTTTATTGGATGGTTTCTTCTCGATGCGGCCCGTTCAAGTTATGCACAATTCGAAGTCCTGGAGAGTTTACGCGGTGCTCATGTGAGCGACGTCATGAGCCATGATTGGTCCGAGGTAGACAGTGCGACAAACCTGCAACGCTTCATCAACGAGAAGTTGCTGAGATCCGGCAGACGTTGCTTCGTGGTTACTGAGAATGATCAGGCTGTGGGGATAGTGACAGCGCACGAGATCAAGAATATGGATCATGAGAAATGGCCCCACCTTAGCGTGCGCGACGTGATGCTGCCATTGGCGAAGCTTCACTCAGTGAAGCCAACCACGAGCTTAACGGAAGCACTCGAAACCATGGGACGTGAAGACGTCAACCAGTTGCCAGTAATTCGCAACAGCCATGTGGAAGGGATCGTCTCTCGCGGTCATATTCTTCGGCTGCTCCAAACGCGAGCAGAGCTTCATGCCTAATAAGAAAGGAAGTAGTTGCAATGACGAAAGCAAACTTGCCAGTAGCCAAGGCCCAGATGGTCATCCGCAAACCAGTCGCTGAGGTATTTGAGGCCCTCGTAAATCCGGAAATTACACGGCGCTTCTGGTTTACCAAGAGTAGCGGCCGAATGGATGCCGGCAAGAAGTTGCGTTGGGATTGGGAGATGTATGGCGTATTCACGAACGTCGACGTGAAAGAGGTGGAGGAGAACAAGCGCATCCTAATCGAATGGAATGGTCCGGAGAATCCGAGCTCTGTGGAATGGACGTTTGAGCCGCGGGCCTCGGACCGTACGTTCGTGATTGTCAAAAACTTTGGATTCCGGGGCGACGCCGACAAGATTCTGAAAGAAGCGATCGATTCAACCGGCGGCTTCAGCTTCCTGCTTGCCGCTCTTAAGGCGTTTTTGGAACATGGAATCGAGCTGAAGCTCGTCGAAGATCACGCGCCGGAGGCTCACGTAAAAGGCCGAGCATCTCAGCGAGCGGCATCATAAGGCTCGGGATTAATCCCATCGAACGCAGTATGGTGGCATCCTTATCAATACAAAACTGTAAGGTTGCTCGGTTTAGTAGCCATGCAATCGGGCGAACACGTTGGGCGACAGATCGCACCACACGCGATATTTTTGACCAACCCTATGATTGTCGCGACTTCGATGTAGAGGATTGCAACCGTTATCGCCTGTTTTTGGACAGGACATAGAAGGATGACCACCGATAGAGAAAAACACGGACTCAAAGGCCCAGTAAGAAGCGTCCGCGTTGAGACAGCGCAGTTGCATGAGCAGAATGGCGAAATCGCAGAAAAGCCGTGGTTCAGCGAAACCATCACCTTCAACCAGGACGGCTGGATAACTAAGCGGATTAATCGCAACCCGGACGGGTCTGAGTGGCGCACTGTCAACGACTACTCCTATTCTCGTAAGTTGGAAACCACCAGAACCTATGACACTTCGGGCGCGCTTAGTAGTGAGGTGAAGTACAGCTACGATGATGAAGGGAGGCTCGTCGAAGAAAAGCATATCAGCCTGGATGGCACAGTAACTACGCCGACCACTTACGCCTACGACAGCCGTGGCGCAAAAATAAAGATTCAGGAATTCGAGTTTTCCGGAGAAGCGAATGTGTTGATTGGTATCGAGGGGACGAGCCTTTCCATTAGCGCGAATGAAGCGAAACGGATTGAGACGCGCTACGACGACCGGGGCGAAGCGGTTGATGTAAAGCTTTTCAACAACGCCGCGTTGCTCATCAGTCGCGTCGAGATCACTCGTGATGGGCGGGGCAAGCCGCTCGAAGAAACGCAGTATGCCGGCGATGTTGCCCCGTTCAACCAGTGTGCGTCTGGCTCATGCTCAACCGAAGAGATCGCAGCGCTCACAGAACAACAGAAAGCAGAGTTAGCGGCGGAGCTTGCGCGGCTGTTCTCACCCGGGACGGTCATGTCTAAGTACACGCACAGCTATGATGTGGAAGGAAGATTAATCGAGTCAAAGCTCACGATGATGGGCATACAAGGCAGCCGTCAAACATTCGCTTACGACGAAGCCGGAAACAAGTGTGAAGAGGTGAGCTATAACGAGGACGGAACGTTGGCGAGCAAGGCTGTCTTCGCGCGCGAGTACGACGAGCATGGCAATTGGACAAAGGAGCTTGTTTCAACAGCATCGAGTTGGGATGCGGAGTTCGGCCTATCCACTCCTGCACACGTGACCCGCCGGTTTGTAACGTACTTGTGAAAGTAAAGATAATTTGATGATTGGGCGGAGAAGTTGAAACCTAGCACGCTCAACACCAGCCGTATAGAATAAGCCCGCGTTCGGTCATCACATTGAAGCGAGCGAGTTAAAGGAGCCCCCGTGCCATCTACACCACTTTGGAGTCTAAACTCCAAATCCCGATTTATTCTATGTTTGTCTCGTTTGGCAGAAAATCGCCGAAACCCGTAACACTCAGCCTCCAATTCCTCTTCGTCCTGGTACTGATCTGCGGAGTTGTGTTTGCAGGTTTGAGACAGCCGCAGGCATCTGCAGCCACTGCCTCCATTCGCTTTGTTCCAGCATCAGGCGTAAACGGCAAGATCTCCTACACCCGATCACAGGGAGGGAACTCCGAGATCTTTGTGATGGATCAAGACGGGAGCAATCAGACTAACCTCACTAACAATCCCGCCACGGATCAGATGCCCTCCTGGTCGCCGGCCGGGAGTTCAATCGCTTTCAGTAGTACTCGGGGTCAAATCTTTTATTTTCCGGGCAACATTTACTTACTCGATGCGTCTACCGGCAATGTTACTCAGCGGACCACTTGGCCCGATTCTACTGATACTAGAATCATTTCACCGACATGGTCGCCCCTGGGCGACAAACTACTCTTCATCAATATTTGTTTTCTATGTATTCCAGGTCCGTCACCGAGTTCTCAATTCGAGGTAATTAATAGTACGGGTCCGCCGATGGAGAGAAGAATTTTAAAGTTTCCCGGAATCGTGAATTCTGTTTCCTGGTCACCTGATGGAACTCGTATCGCTTTCGCTATTACACATTTTGATTTCCGCACTCTTCCCCGACGGATCACATCCTCAATTTATGTCGTTAACTCTGACGGCAGCGGCGTCACCAAGATCGCTGAAGTTAGCGGACCAGACAACACTCGCAGCAACAGATTGCTTGACGGTAGCCCGGTATGGTCACCCGACGGCACGCGGTTGCTTTTTACGGGCCATCAGACCGGAGACGCGGAAATCTACTCGGTGAATTCTGCTGGAGGAGACTTGCAGCGCTTAACAAACAACGTGGCCAATGATGGCAACGCAGTTTGGTCTCCAGATGGATCGAAAATAGCTTTCACAAGCGATCGAAGTGGCAATCAGGATATTTACCTGATGGAAGCTAATGGCAATAATCAGCTGCGTCTGACCACCAGCACTGATGACGAGTTTGCTCCCAGTTGGCAAAACCTGGGCGGCGCCTCAGTACTTACGCCACTACCAGGATCTATCCAGTTCAGCGATCTCAGCTACAGCGCTGCTGAAGCTGTCCCGCTGGGATTTATTATTGTCACACGGCTCGGCGACACATCCACTGCAGCAAGCGTCACATACACAACCTCAGACGGTACAGCTAACGCCAACGCCGATTACCTTCCGACATCTGGAACTTTGCAATTCGCAGCCGGCGAAAGCAGTAAGGTTATTCAGCTTCCGCTACTCGATGACGCCCAAGCTGAGGGAGTTGAAAGAGTAAACATCGAACTAAGCAATCCGAGCGGAGCGGTCCTTGGAGGCGTTGCAAAGGTTGTACTGGAAATTGCCGACAATGAAGTTCCTACTGCACTCACACCGATCGATGATTCCGAGTTCTTCACACGCCAGCACTACCTCGACTTTCTCAATCGTGAACCAGACGCCGGCGGATTAGCATACTGGAAATCTCAAATTGTCCAGTGCGGAATGGATAATGGTTGTATTAATGAACGGCGCATCGGTGTCAGCGCCGCATTTTTCATCGAACAAGAGTTTGAACTTACGGGCAGTTTCATATACCGGCTCTACCAGGGCTCTTTCGGTCGTCATCCTTCATTCGCCGAATTTATCTCGGATAGGAGTCAACTAATTGCCGGAAGCGACCTTGAAACATCCAAACAAGCACTTCTTTTCGACTGGGTACGTCGCCCGGCGTTTCGATTGAGATATCCCGATGGAGCACCTGCGATCTTTGTTAATACACTCTTCGACACAGCTGGTTTAGTGCCGTATACAGCCGAGCGACAACGATTGATTGCGGAGATGCTAGCAGGCAAAACTCGCGAGCAAGCGCTGGCCGAAGTTATTGAAATCCCGGAATTTAAGCAACGGGAGTTCAACCCGTCATTTGTGCTAATGCAATACTTCGGATACCTCCGGCGAGATCCGGACGCAGGTGGTTATCAGTTTTGGCTCGACGTGCTCAATAACCGTCTTCCGAACGACGCGAGTGGTTATCGGAGCATGGTCTGCGCGTTTCTCACGTCACTCGAGTATCAAAATCGATTTAGTCCTGTTCACACTCGCAGCAATGCCGATTGCGGGTAGGACATTTCATCCAGACTAAGGTGGTGAGGTATTGGTGGCCAGGGACGGAATCGAACCGCCGATGCCGGCCAATGCTGATTCCCCAGGCGCATTTCTCAACATAGAGGTGGTGTATCTGAGGGATATACGCGACTATGACGAGTGCTGTCCCTGCCCAGCCTAGCATTTCCATCTTCAGGTCACTTGGCTTCCTCTTTTGAAACAAACTCCATCCCGTTCAGTCCTGAAGGCCACAGTAAACTAACGTTTTGTTTGAAGGCACAATCGTGCTGCATCCCACAAAGGGTCAGCATTGAGGTCGTTTATCGGGTGCGCGATTCGAGCCTCTCCTCACGCCTCCACAAGCAGATCCTCAACCTCGACTTGCACCAACCGGGAACGCACGGGTCGCTGGGCCGGTCCGCGGAGGACGGCGCCGGAGGTCACGTCGAACTGGCTGCCGTGGCAGGGACACGTCACTGTAGTACCATCCAGCTTGCCCTTCGCGAGCGAGCACGCCCGGTGGGTACATGTGTCATCGAAGGCATGCAGGTGTCCGCCTGCACTCGCAACGTTCACCTTGATTCCCGCGACATCGAAGATGCGCATCGTTCCCGCTACGACATCCTTCGAATTACCAACTCGTTCCAGCATGACTTCACCTCCGGCTTACTATGGAATCGCGGGGTCCTGAGCTCAGCTTGCCCTGGGTTAGGCGGCCCAACTTTGCGAAGGCGGCACCTCAAAGCGATTTCAAGTACTCGACTAAGTCCTTCTTTTCCGGCTCGGTCAAACTCAATTTCTTAAAGCCGTTGTAGTGATTGATCACATCGAGCAGGGTGGCGAAGCGTCCGTCGTGGTAAAAGCCTCGTTTCATATGGGAGAAGAGTCCGCGTAACGGTGTGGTGCGATAAGAATTATCGGGCGCACGGTTCGCTTCCTTCGAGACGTGGGTCGGTCTCTCGCTGAGTCTCAATCTGCCGACCAGAAGAAGGGCGATCTGGAGAGTCGTTACGCTCGAGGGCTCGCGGCTTTAGAAGCCCTCGGCGGAGCCGCACGCCTTGAGAAGGAGGATGAGAAGGTCTTGATTCGCAGCGAAAGTTGCCCCCTGGCTCTCGCCGTAGCTGAGCACCCTGAAGTTTGCAGACTGGCGGAAACACTCCTGCCCGAAATAATCGGACTGGAGGTCCGCGAACGGTGCGACCGTGACGGTTCTCCGCGCTGCCGTTTTGAGATCATTGAAAAATAAAAACTGAGTGAGGAAAGAGCAACGTTGTCAGCCGCCAAGAGATTTTAAGGGGTTTCCCGTTCCTTCCCATTGGTCCCGGGATCGATTGAGAAGCCCATGGATTTAAACAGTCCGAAAAGCTGCAACATCACGTACCGAATTCCGCCCTCCACTCCCGCCACCGGTTCTCCAAGTTCCTTAGCGATTTCAAGACTGGTCATCCCGGAAAAGAATGCGAGTTCAATCATGCGGTGCTGCAGGGGCGGAATCGCATCCAGCGCTGCCCGAACAAGCCGCCGTTGTTCTGTGATGTTGATTGAGAAAGTTGAATTGGGTTTGCCTCCACTTTTCTCGCGATTCGTCTTTAGTTGGCAACAAAGACGCTCGATGGCGCGCCGGTGTGCAATAAGTGCAAGCCAGGTCACCGGCCTTTCATTTTGCTTGCTGAACAGGACGGCTCTTCGTCTTACTTCGTCGTAGACTTCACCCAATACCTCTTCCGCCGTTTGACTGTGCCCTAAAATACGCAACAAGAGACCGAAGATCAGCCCGTTCGTAGCCTCAAAAAAGAGACGGAAAGCAGCTTCATCGCCTCTCGCTACCCATGGGAGTAGCGTTCCAACCTGATCAGCTGTCGAGTGCTGAGCTCTTACCAAAGAAAGTGCTGGTTTTCGTGATAGCTGCACGACGCGTTCTCCTCAACGAACGTCTAAACTTTTTGGAAAAGTCAATTCTAGGAAACCGGCAGGATGATCGTATGTGTGCTATCACACATATAAAAAAACGAGTTTCTAAAACGCGGTCAGATGCTTGGGCTACGTTGCTGGCGGGTTAAAGTCAATAAGTCGTTCGTCTGTTATGGAGGCAGACTCTACAGGAATGCAATGTCGTGGCAGAACGTCTGTGCGGGACCGCACCAAGAGCAGCCAAGCTTTATCAATGCCCTCGCGTGAGAGCCATTGGGTTTGCACCCGCTGCCACCGTCTTCACACCCTCCAGGAAAATGGCCTGCGCCAGGCGGTGGTCGTGCCATCGCCGGCAACATCGCTGGTCTTCGACGACACTTCCCGCACCATTTGCGCGCCCATATTCTCCATCGGATCTTTGAGTTCGATCTCCTTCGCCACGTCACGCCATCTTTGGTGATAGTCGGACTGCCATATTTTCCAGTACGACGTTGCGCCCTTTTGGACCAAGCGTGATCTTTACTGTGTCGGCGAGTTTATTCACACCGCGCAAAATGGCTACGCGGGATTGGTCGCCAAGAGTTATTTGCTTTGCCATTCCCTTGTTTCTTCTCGCGACGGCGAGTGACGCCATAGCGGTTTCTCTTTAGCGCTGTCAGGAATGAACAATGCCGCCACGAAGCTGCTCACCTTCGTCAATCAGTTTCACGATCACACGATCGTGCAGCGGTTGGATACTTATCGTCATGACGTTTAAGACTCTTCCGCAAAACTAGTTTGATGTCTCTGTGGTTGTGGTTACGCCGGGTTTCGGCGCTTAAAGATATTAAGTGCAAGGACGATCACGGCCGCTACCAGCAATAGATGAATCAGGCTGGTGGTGACAAAGCCACCATAAAATCCAACCAACCAGAGCAGTAACAACACTACAAGAATTGCCCACAACATATATTTAGTACTCTCCTCGTTTCAAATTTTATTCGACCCCTTTAATACCACTGTGCCCAATCCAAAATGGACTAATCAGACACAGCCGTCCGTGCGTTAGACCACATACGATCTGCTTTCTGTATTGGTTATGAAGGCTGCGTTGTTTTTCACTCAAGCTGCTTTGGAATTCCTATGCAGCAGCCGAGCGAGAAGGCTTCTCAACTGATTGAAGTTATCAGGGCGCGTGAGATGTACGTTTTTGCCTATCGCGACTTCCTCGCCCTCAGCGATCTCTTCGACGCAGAAGACAACGACGGGAACATCCTCTCCTATCGCAGCGCTCTCTCGAATAAGGCGGGCGGAAGCAATCACCTCGCGCGGTGATCCGGCCAGACTCACGAGAATCAGGTTGGGACGCTGTCGTTGGGCACTCTCTATTCCATCTCGTTCATCTCGGCCTAAGGCTACACGATAGCCATCCACCATCAGCAGCCTTTCAATTCCCTCGCGGGTCTCCTGGACATCCTCCACTACCAGAATGATCAGGTTCGTGTTGTTCTTCTTGTCCAATTAAACCTCTGGTCGTTCTGTAATTGTTCTTGGCCCAATTCCATTATTGGATCAATAGATTGCAAATAGATATACAGCACGCAATGCAGGTCGTCCGTGCGCCAACACACTTATGCGGGCTCGGGCGCAGGTTGTTGACTGCTCGCACTAATAAACAACTTCAGTCCATAAGTGGCCTGGCGCACAGACACGCTCACATGCTTAACCTAACGTAACAACGACAAGGAAATCTTCTATGAGTGATGTCTATGACATGCAAAAAGCGAAGGGCGAAACCGGTTCGCCAATAGAGACCGAGTTTGATCCCATACGCTGGGCACAGCTAAACCCATGGCTCTCAGAGGGTCAACCAGACGACAGAATACCCATGGATGGTTCTGTAAAAAACCGCGGGGGACCGCCATCCGTTCAGCGCGCCTTTGCCCGGAAGACTCATCAGGCGATGTTCAAAAAGTGGTCCGAAGCGAGACGGGATTAACGCACTCCAGGAATGTATGCCGGAAAACAGATGACAGTGGACGCTTACCCGGTTAGTTGCTACTTCACCGCGCGACATCTAAACAACAGAGGAGAAATAAATGTTTGGACGACAAGTTACTTTAAAGCTCAAGGCCAATTCAGCTACAGAACTCAACCGCATTGCCGAGACCGAGATTCTCCCGATCCTGCGCAAGCAGAAAGGATTCCGCGATGAAACCACCTTTATCGCGTTCGACCGCTCGGAAGCGATCGCCAACAGCTTCTGGGACACGAAAGCAGATGCGGAGGCTTATGATCGCACGGCATACGTCGAGGTGTTGAAAGCCCTTGCGAATGTGATCGATGGAACGCCGACGGTAAAGACCTTTGAGTTCGTCAGATCAACGTTCCACCAAGTTCGTCCGTCCAAGTTGATCTAAAGCCGACAGCGGGCGCCCCAGCCGAGCGGCGAGCAATGCACGAGTCGGTTTTCTTTATGCACCAAATTCACTGAAACCGTTGTGAGATCGTTAGGGATGCGAACCAGGAGGAATGCGCAGAGGCAGGAACAAAAATATGAGTCTTACACAATGTCCAAACTGTCGTCGTCGGTGCTTTACTGACGCAGAATTCTGTCCGACTTGCTTTCAAACTTTTCAACCGGGTTTCCTCCAGACATACGCAGTAGCTAAAGAGAAAGCGTTCAGCGCAAAAGCAAACATGCTATTCCTCATCCTATTTCTGATATGGGTGGCAGTGGTGCTGTTCTTCCAGGCTACCGCCCGCTTTGGAGGACTGATTCCCAATTGAAATGGGATCGCGCATCGATCGTGTCACGGTAATCCGGCTGAGTGCCGGAAGCTAAAGCGCGTTTTCTGCGACGTGGTCCTCTTTGCGAAGCATGCAGGCAAGGTCAACGGCTTCCTGGATCGTCATGAGATCTCTACTGTCTCCGCCACGAAACTTAACTCCGCTGGCGCGCAGTTCCCAGTCATCATGTCCTTCGTATTTACGCTGGTTAAATATCTCCACTGCTTCATGGCCGCTAACCGTGGTGAACGAGAGCAGAAGGAGTTGAGTTCTATTTCGCTCCCGCGTAGTCCTCTCTATCGCTTCACGAATCGTTTTCCGATCCGGGACTTCTTCGGTCAGGGAAGAGGAGACGGACTGTTGATTTACCTCAGGCGTTCCCTGCAGCTCGTAAAGTTGGTGTCGGTATTCAGCAAGTAACGCAAGATAACCTTTGCACTGCTCCACGATGCTCTCGCTCGTAGCTTTATTCACTGCCTGCTTTGATGCTTGTAAGCGTAGTTCCAACTGCGGGTATAACATGATTAGTTCCTAACTAGTGACCGACTGGGATTCTTTGAAACTGTCTCTTCCCATCCCGATCCTCCCACGAAATGTCCAAGACATAAGGCTTTGCTACTCCAGCTACGACTTCAAGGCGTCCCATTTGATCCAGTGCCTCACTCGCCGGCGTGCCATTGATCCAGGTTCTATGATAAACAACGGTTTTTTCCTTAGGTTGGACAAGGTTTATGGGGTCGAACCGAATATGCGCGGACGAAGGACCCGCGCCTGGTCCTTCGTCTTTTAGAAATACCGTCAGAATCTCAATGGATTTTAGGGTCATCTCCGTCGTATTAGTGAGCTCCATTAGGATCCGAGGTTTAGTATCCACGAACCTGATAATGAAGGGCGTTCTACAGTCGCTACTTTTTGTCATACATTCATTCTGCTTAATTGCCAGCTTGAACCCGCGGGATTCCGATCCAACGGTCGGGGGAGAAGTCCTCACAACTGATTGAAGCTATCAGGCGTGATCGATCCCAAATCTGTCGGGCCTTTCAATGTACAACTGAAGCTCCGGCGATGTCCGTGCGGCAACACACATACAGGAGACCTTCGTAAGCGATGCCATGGCTCGGAATCGATAAGCAGGCTAGCCCGCACAAGGCTTTTTCCGCGCTTGAATCCAAACACAAGGCACATAGGCCGTATGTGTGATAGCGTACATGCGTGATATGCTCTCCCTAACTTGCGGAACCAAAAACGGCTTTCTGGTCACGCCAATGGCTAAGTCGAAGTGGAGATGGGTGTGCCAGTTTCTTCAACACTTATAGAATCCAGTAAGAATCGACTGTTAGCTGCGCTGCCACGTGACGAATTTGAACGTCTGCTCCCTACTCTTCAACTAGTCTCGTTCTCTCTTGGTGATGTCGTCTACGAATTCGGTGGACATTTGGATTACGTCTACTTCCCGACTACAGCGATTATCTCCTTGCTTTACACGATGGAAAACGGCGCTACCGCCGAAATGGGATTGACGGGTAACGATGGTGTTGTAGGGATTGCCTTGTTCATGGGAGGCGGAACCATGCCCAACCGTGCCGTGATCCAAAGCGCCGGCGATGCTATCCGCATGAAGGCGAAGGTACTGCAGGCAGAATTCGCGTTGGGCGGTCCGTTCCAACGCCTGCTGCTGCGTTATACACAAGCACTAATCACTCAGATATCGCAGACTGCTGTTTGTAACCGCCTTCACGCAGTGGAACAGCAACTTTGCCGTTGGCTTTTGCTAAGCCATGACCGCGTCAGCACCGATGAGTTGATCATGACTCAGGAATTGATCGCCGATATGTTGGGCGTGCGCCGCGAGGGAGTTACGGTAGCCGCGGGTCATCTGCAGGATATAGGAGCGATTAGTTACGTCCGAGGCCGCATACAGATCTTGGACCGTCAGAAATTGGAAGAGACTGCGTGCGAGTGTTATCGAGTTGTCAAAGACGAGTTCGACCGGTTACTCGAATAACGGGTGCCGGGCTGATCACCGGACTTTTATCAATCAACGGGTCGTATTTGCTTTCACTGGTATTGTCAGACGAGTTCCTGTCCTTCCTTTTATTCTCTGTCTTCCGAGTTCGCAAGCTACCTAAGGCTTCTGTTGTAAGGCTGAAAACAGTGCGTCTGTTTTGAAAGATCACTTTGATCCATGATCTCTTTGTGACTTGCGGGAAATAGATCGCCCGAACCCCCACCGCATGATGAAGTGAAAGATCCGAGGAGGGGAAGACTCGAGCTAGATGTCAAAGCAGACTGTTGCTTCGCGCTGCACTACAACACATATGTGTGGTACCGCACATAGAGTTGATAAACGCGTTTTTAAAGAGACGAGCGTCGGCCTTGTGATTATGTACGTTGGTATGTGTGTTCGCGCACAGACTTCCCGTCGCCTGAGAGCTAGAGATATCGCTGTTATTCATTTGCGATCTTCAGTCTTTAGGTCAAAGGCGAGTATGCATACCAGGAGGTTACAAGATGTCTTTTTTGAATAACGGTAGCAATGGCGATCCGGGTGTTAACCGGCTGCTCGCGACGCTTCCGAAAAAGGAATATGAGCGTTTATTGCCTAAGCTGAAGACAGTCAGATTGGATTTGGGCGAGGTGTTGTACGAACCTGGCGATGCAATCAAGTACGTTTATTTTCCTAACGACTCGATAATTTCTTTGATTTCTGAGGTGTCGAAGACATCCTTGCTTGAAGTCGGAATGGTGGGAAATGAAGGAATGGCGGGCCTTGCTGTCTTTATGGGTGTCAGCTTTTCGTCAACACTTGCTCTGGTGCAGGGCTCGGGCACAGCAATGAGAATGAGTGCAACGGCTGTACGCACGGAAGCAAACCGAGTTGGCAGTTTACATCGCCTCCTGCATCGTTATTCGCACTCATTCCTAACGCAGGTCTCTCAATCATCTGCGTGCAATCGCTTTCATATGGTTGACGCTCGACTGGCGCGATGGCTATTGATGACAAACGATCGTCTGGGGGCGAAGGAATTTCCTTTGACCCAGGAATTCCTATCCAACATGTTGGGCGTGCGGCGCGAAGGCGTTAGCAAGGCAGCCGGCTCGCTGCAGGCTGGCAAATTGATTCGTTACAGTCGAGGACTGATTACAATTCTTAATCGTCGAGGCCTCGAGGCGAAATCCTGCCAATGTTACGCGATCATTAAAGCCGACACGGATACATACCTGAATTGAGTTCCGCCTAAAACTCACACTCGCATAGCCCCGAGCGTGTTTTATATGTGCTCTATCGCACATACGAGAATTCGCGTTTCTTCTAAGCTGAAGCACAATGGCCTCCAAAAACACTCGCCTCTTCGTGCAATTGCGGCATTCAGACCGTTGCGGCAAAGCCGTGAGGTGCGGCATTCCTGTTCACCGCTTGTAATCTTTTTGTCATTTCATCATCACTCCCACCGTTTCGAGAACAAGTTGCAATGAGTGATCTGCATCAAAGTTCCTGGTAAGCAGTTGAGGGAATCTTAAGGTATGTCCGTTAATCATATTCGCGATGTTGCTCAAAGCCGATTAACTTTCAGTAGAGACAATGCTTTTCATAAAGAGTTAAGGCGAAGAGTCGATGACTATTTTCTCAGTTCCGATCGCACTCCACGCGATTGTCCCGCAATGTATTTGAAAACCGCAATTATTCTGGCTGTCTTTAGTGGATTCTATTCATTGCTCGTGTTCGTGGCGGGATCCTGGTGGCAAGCTTTGCCTCTAGCAGCTCTACTTGGCCTGTCAATGGCGGCGATTGGCTTCAATATCGAACACGACGGCAGTCATCATTCCTATTCAAATCACGCCTGGATCAACCGGCTGGCGGCCATGACGATGGATCTGATAGGCGCCAGTTCTTACGTATGGCACTGGAAACACGTCGTCGTACATCATACTTACGTAAACATTACCGGACATGATGCCGATGTTGATGTTGGTTTTTTCGGCCGGCTAACGCCCCATCAAAGGAGATTCAGACTTCATCGCTGGCAGCATTTCTATTTGTGGCCGCTCTACGGATTGAATGTCATCAAGTGGCATTTGTACGATGATTTCCGTGACGTAATCCTTGGTCGGATCGGACTCACACGAATCTCAAGGCCAAAAAGGTTGGAACTCCTCGGGTTTGTCGGCGGTAAAGTGCTGTTCATGACCTTGGCCTTTGGGTTGCCGCTTCTACTTCATCCCCTCTGGGCAGTGCTCCTCTTCTACGTCCTAACAGTCAGTCTTACAGGCGTGGTTGTTAGCGTTGTGTTTCAACTTGCTCATTGCGTTGAAGAGGCCGAGTTCCCGGTGCCGCAAGAGAACTCTGGCTCGATGGAAAATGCCTGGGCGGTCCATCAAATCGAGACTACGGTGGATTTCGCTCGGCGCAACAGAGTCGAGAGTTGGCTGCTGGGTGGTTTGAATTTTCAGATCGAACATCACCTTTTCCCTCGCGTATGTCACGTCAATTACCCTGCCATCTCAAGCCTCGTGGAACAGACGTGTCGAGATTTTGGAGTGAGATATGGTGAGCACATTTCCTTTCGTGCAGGACTCTCGTCCCATTACCGCTGGTTGCGGCGTATGGGTGCGCGAACTACAACCACTCCAACGACCGAATCTGATTTCGAATCCGAACCTTACCAGTGACTGACCGGCGAGCTGAAAACGAAACCAGTTGATCGATAGAAGCACAAGGGGTAAAACGACAACTGAGTAGACGTAGCACCCTATTGTGGTGCCGTCAGACAGAGAACTCGCTGCACGCACATCGAACGACTCGCACCGGCGGGCGAACACGTCGCGCGAGCTATCGGGGCCATCGTTGTCGTTGCAGGGTTGTTTCTGATCGCGCGAGCAGCCGGGCTAGTGGAATAGCAACCTTCTACGCAAGTCGTCGTCTTCACCGTCACGGGAAAACGGGCACTGAAAACAGGGATCTTCATTTGTCATTTTTGCCATGGTCTTCTCTTCCTCTGCGGGTTACCGCGTGCAGACGTGTTCGAGCGTTGATCGCAGCACTTGGCAACCCAATCCGTCGAGCGCATCCTCAGCCGGCCGATCCTCAAGGCAGGAAAATCGAACCTCGTTGGCTCTGGTATCCTGAACATAGCTCGCCATGGTGTGTTTCCTTGTGCGTCAGCCAGAGTGCTTCAACACATTCGGGTTCATACACCAACCCCTCCGCTAAGGCCTGCGCCCACCCCGTAGGATGGTCAGTTCATCGTTTTCCAGTGCGCGCAGGCCAAGTGGTTTTTGCTTCACTGCGTTATATGCGTGCTGAAGGAGGTCTCCCTAAAAAATGTATAGCAGCAGACAGAAAATGTTATGAAATTGTGTCCGAACAGCGCTGAGAGTTTTTGCTCTTACCGTTTAAGTGGATTGCTATAATTCGTAATCGCCGCCACCCCCTGATAACCGAAGAGATGAGTAAAGACTTGGTCGCGCGGTCTGGTTAACATTACATTTATCTATGGCGCTAACTTTTCACATTCAACAGCAGGTTAGGAAAATCCATCCATCCGTATGAGCGATTTTCTTTTATCAGTACGAGGGTTCAAGCGTGGATCGGATTATGGCGACGAGCAACCTATCCGAGATGAGATCTTCAGCGTTGAGCGTCTTGAGCAGTATGCTCAAAGCCTCGCCGGTGAACACAAGGTTATCAAGAAGAAGGGTCGCTCACTTTTGTTGCCACGCCTGAGGGATAACGGCAGACGACTTGTTGAGGTTTACCAGGCTCTGGTTGAGTCATTACGACAAGGACGCGCAATATCTCCTGCGGCTGAGTGGCTCGTGGACAATTTTCATATCGTAGAAGATCAGCTGCGCGAGATACGAGAAGACCTTCCAAAGACTTACTACTATGAACTGCCAAAACTAGCGACGGGTGAACTGAGAGATTATCCCCGCATTTATGCCGTCGCCCTCGCCCTCATCGCGCATACCGATAGTCGGCTCGACAGCAACACGCTCCGGCGGTTCATTGCCGCATACCAAACGGTTGCCCCCTTAACAATTGGCGAGGTCTGGGCAGTCGCCATCACATTACGTTTAGCGCTGGTTGAGAATCTACGAAGGCTTGCGATTCAGATTCTGCATGCACGTGAAGAGCGAGAACAGGCGGACAAACTTGCCGACCGGCTCCTTGAGCTTGCCGTCCGCCAACCCAACTCAGTGGTTTCTGTGGTCGCCGAGACTCTGGGCCGACGCGAAAAAATGGCAAGCGCTTTTATTGTCCAGTTAGTTCAACGATTGCGTGAACAAGATCCGGCAGTTATGCCGATCACTGACTGGCTCGAAAAGCGATTGGCAAGTGAGAATACCAGCATCGAACAAGTCATGCATGGTGAACACCAGCGTCAAGCAGCGACGCAGGTTACGGTGGGCGACATTATCACCAGCATGCGGCTTCTTTCCACGCTCGACTGGCGAGATTTCTTCGAGAGTGTGAGCCTCGTCGATCCGCGTCTCGGACAGGATCCCGCTCAGGTCTACCTGAAAATGGAGTTTGCGACGCGGGATCGCTATCGCCACGTTATAGAACGAATCAGCAAACAAACTGGAGCTACAGAACTAGATATTGCCACGAAAGCAGTACGCCTGGCCGCCAGAGCAATCAAAGACATTCCAGATAGTGGGCCACGCTCGCATGTTGGCTATTACCTCGTTGACGCCGGCTTGTCCGAGTTAGAAAGAGCCTTCGCGTACAAACCTTCACTCGATGAAAAATGGCGTCGATGGTTGCTTCGGAATGCGACGCCGGTTTACCTGGGTGCGCTGACGCTCCTGACTCTCATAGCTCTCACGTTTTTGCTCTTTGTAATGCATCGAGAAGGTGGTGGTTGGTTAGCGCTGGTGATCGCCGGCATCTTAGGTTTAGTGCCCGCCAGCGACCTCGTGCTCGCCATCGTCAACTGGGATCTAACGCATTATCTGGAACCCCGACTATTGCCCAGGATGGAAACCCGAAATGGTATTCCGGATGGCGCGCACACGATGGTTGTTGTGCCGACGATCTTCTTCAGCGAGGATCAAATCCAGGGTTTGCTGGACAAGCTCGAAGTGCACTTCCTTGCCAATCAAGATCTACATCTTCATTTCGCTTTGTTAGGCGATTTTCCCGATGCCGACGCCGAGGAAATCCCGGACGACGGAAAACTACTTGAACTCGCTTTAAGTGGTATAGAGAAACTGAACAAGCGCTATCAAAAAGACCATGCCAGGACCTTTCACCTGTTTCATCGACGACGGACACACAATCCAAGTGAAGGAAAGTGGATGGGGTGGGAACGCAAGCGTGGCAAACTGCACGAGTTCAATCGTCTGCTTAGGGGCAGCACCGATACAAGTTTCATTGCCGTGACTGCTGACCCTAGCTTGCTCAAGAAGGTACGCTACGTAATCACGCTCGATTCGGACACGACTCTTCCGCGTGACGCCGCGAGAAAACTCGTCGGCACAGCGTTGCATCCCCTTAACCGTCCGCGCATCGATCAACGAGTCAATCGAGTTACTTACGGTTATGGAATCCTTCAGCCACGAGTCAGCATCTCGCTTGAAAGCGCTTCTCAATCTCGATTCGCGCGTATCTTTTCGGGAATGAGCGGAGTGGATCCTTATACGACTGCTGTCTCTGACGTTTATCAGGATCTAGTCGGTGAAGGAAATTATACTGGCAAGGGTCTTTACGATGTAGACGCGTTCGAAGCAACACTTGCGGGTCGTGTCCCAGATAACTACCTGCTTAGTCACGATCTTTTTGAATCACTCTTTGCGCGAGCGGCACTAATCACCGACGTCGAGATCTTCGATGACTACCCGGCACAGTACGATACCTATGCAAAGCGGCTACATCGCTGGACCCGTGGTGACTGGCAGATTCTAGGTTGGCTCTTTCCTTATGTCGTCGACAGTAGAGGCCGGCGGACGCGCAATGATCTGCCGTTAATCTCTCGCTGGAAGATTCTTGACAACTTGCGGCGCAGCCTCGTCGCGCCCTCGACATTTTTGTGGTTACTTGCAGCCTCGACGATTTTTCCCGGCTCGTTAATGCTGTGGGGCCTTCTGGTGATTGCCACGATCGCCTTTCCTGTTTATCTCCACCTCACAACAAGCTTGTTAGTTCATCCGCGCGGCAGCCTTTGGGCCAGTCATTTCTGGACGCTCTGGAAAGATCTCAAAACCAATACAGTGCAGACGGCCTTGTCTGTAATCCTGCTGGCCCACCAGGCGTACCTGATGACAGACGCAATAACACGCACAATCTACAGGAAACTGATTTCGCGCCGAAAATTACTTGAATGGGTAACAGCAGCACAAACAGAGCACGAGGCTTGCGCAAATCTTCCCGTTTTTCTGCGTCTGATGTGGGCGGCACCCTTCTTTGCAATCGTCGCCGCGGTACTGTCGATGTTTTTCAAACCGCAATTTCAACCAGAGGTCTGGTTTTTCGTAACACTTTGGGCAGCCTCACCCTTAGTTGCTTATTGGATCAGCCTGCCACCGCGGGTAGAGACGCAAGTGTTAACAGCCGAAGAAGTAAACTTCATAAGGTTGGTTGCTCGCCGTACATGGCGCTTTTTTGAAACCTTTGTGGGTCCGGACGACAACTGGTTACCTCCTGACAATTTCCAGGAAGACCCCGTTCCGGTGGTGGCCCATCGCACTTCACCGACAAACGTGGCTTTGCTCCTGCTTTCGACAGGCGCAGCCCACGACTTCGGTTATGTGGGCACGCTGGAATTCCTGGAGCGACTGGAACTGACCTTCGGAACAATAGGCAAGCTGACAAAATTTAGAGGCCATCTTCTGAATTGGTACGACACAAAAACTCTCACACCGTTGGAGCCGCAGTACATTTCGACAGTGGATAGCGGCAATCTCGCGGGTCATTTAATTGCGCTGAGACAAATGTGCGTTGAGGTACCGGATTTGCTGGTACTGGACTACCGGATTATCGCGGGGCTAAGAGACACCATAACAGCAGTGTCAGCGGAAGTTGGAAGGCTCGCGGCAATCAGACAACGAACTGATGTTTTGACTGTCAGCCAACTGAGGGATGAAATTCGGCGATGCATGGAACTCGTCTCCTCCGATCCTGGATCTAATCTGTCGACGTGGTTCAGTCTACTGCAATCGCTAACGAGACGGGTGCTCGAGATCAGGGACATTATTGAAGCGCTCGCGCACGAGCATGGTGCCGAAGGTTTTAAAGAACTGCAGTGGTGGGCAGGCGCGCTGCAACATCAGGTCGACTCCCGTGTTCGTGATGTCAACACCCTTGCGCCGTGGACTTCCCTCACCTCAGGCATTGCAAACGCTATTCAGCGCCTCGGAAACGAGGCACAGACTGAGTGGCAAGAATTGGAGAAACTTCTCACCAACGTTCCGACTTTTTCGACAATTGCAGAGGTCGCGGACAACGCGTTGATTCAATTGGCAGCCCTGCGTTCAACCGTTGCGCAGCCTGCATCAGAGTTAACCTATGAACAGAAAACGCTGAGCCATGATCTCGAACAACTAACGAAAATTATTGAGAGGTCAATTGACGCAGCAAAGGATTTGTTGTCACGACTCGCCAGGATCGCGCAGCAGTGTGAGGAGACTGCCGATCTGATGGATTTCGGCTTTCTCTTTGATGAGGAACGCAAACTTTTTACCATCGGCTTCAACGTTTCAGAACTTCGTCCAGACAATTCGTTCTATGACCTGCTCGCTTCGGAAGCCCGGGTGGCGAGCTTCGTCGCAATCGCAAGAGGCAACGTACACCAGGAACACTGGTTTCACCTCGGACGGCAACTCACCGTAGTTGACGGAGGCCGCGCACTGATCTCCTGGACTGGGACGATGTTCGAATACCTGATGCCGCTACTCGTCACGCGTAGTTACAACGCGACGTTGCTGGCCCAGACTTATGATTCGGTTGTGGGCAGACAGATTGAGTACGGTTTGGAGCGAGGTGTGCCGTGGGGAATTTCAGAATCGGCATATAACGTGCGCGACCTGCATTTAAACTATCAGTATGGTCCGTTTGGCGTGCCGGGTCTCGGGTTGAAGCGCGGCTTAATTGAAGATTTAGTCGTTGCGCCGTATTCAACTATGCTCGCGGCGATGGTGCGACCACGGGAGGCAGTCGCCAATTTGCGCACGCTCGAAAGAGAAGGAGCACTCGGCCAGTATGGGTACTATGAGGCTATCGACTATACCACGGATCGTCTTCCGCAAAATCAGAAGAATGTAGTCATCAGAGCGTTTATGACGCACCACCAGGGCATGAGTCTGGTGGCGATTGACAACGTCCTCCACCAGAACCGGATGGAAAAAAGATTTCATGACGATCCATCAATCCGCGCTACGGAGTTGTTGCTGCAGGAAAGAATTCCGGGTCCAGTTCGAGCTGTCCATCCGCGCGCCGAGGAGGTGCTGACCGGACGAGTGGCTCAATCCTTCCCAGGAATACTGACTCGGACGTATGGTACCTACAACCTCGATCCGCCACGAACACAACTGCTGTCGAATGGGACGTATAACCTAATGCTCACGACGTCCGGCGCAGGCTTTTCCGCTTGTGGACCTTATGCGGTCACCCGGTGGCGCGAAGATGCTACCCGCGATAACTGGGGAACGTTTATCTATGTGCGTGATGTTCGCAGCGGAGCCGTATGGAGCGCCGGTTACCAGCCTGTCCGGCGGCAACCGCAATCCTACGAGGTCTCTTTTTCAGAAGACAAAGTTGATTTCTGGCGCAACGATGACGACATCATCACGCATACGCAGGTTGTTGTTTCGGCTGAGGATAACGCCGAAGTGCGGCAGGTGGCGATTACAAATGAGACAACTTCTACCAGAGAGATTGAGGTGACCAGTTATGCGGAAGTGGTGCTCGCAACCCCGGCCGCAGATGCCGTGCATCCAGTCTTCAGCAACCTCTTTATCGAAACTGAATTCGTTGCGGCCGAAAACTCTCTTCTGGCCCATCGCCGCCTGCGTTCGGACGACGAAGAAGAGGTTTGGGGAATCCACTCCGTTGTCGCGGATGCCGAGACGGTCGGGGCGGTCCAATACGAGTCCGACCGTGCGCGGTTCCTTGGACGAAGCCACACACCTGCTAATCCGGTAGCAATCATGGAGGAACGACCGCTTTCCAATACGGCAGGTGCTGTACTGGATCCAATTTTTAGTCTCCGCAAACGGGTGCGGATTCGTCCAAACGAGACAGTGCGAATCTCATTCAGCACTGCCCTGGCCCATTCGCGGGATGAAGCATTGATGCTTGCAGATAAGTATCACGATCCAAGCATCTTCGATCGGCAGGCGCGACTGGCCTGGACCAAAGCCCAGGTCGAGATGAACCACCTCAAGATTGATGCCGACGAAGCACACCTGTTTCAACGATTGGCAACCCGTGTAATTTTCTCCGATCCTTCGTTGCGCCCCCGCCCACATGTGTTAGCTATGAACACAAAAGCGCAGTCGGGTCTATGGCCTTACGCGCTGAGCGGTGACTTGCCAATCCTTGTGGTTCGGGTAAGCAGGTCGGAAGACTTGCCGATTGTGCGGAAGATCCTACGCGGCCATGAGTATCTCCATTATAAAGGTCTCAAGATCGACCTGGTGATTCTTAACGATCACCCGGTCAGTTACATCCAGTCATTACAGCGAGAGCTGGAAGCCATGATCCGAACCAGTGGCTTGCAGATCATGCGCGATAAGCCGGGTGGAGTGTTCCTGCGACGAGCGGACCTCATGCCCTCTGCAGATCGAATTCTGCTCCACGCGGTAGCGCGGGCGGTAGTAGTCACTGAACGGGGTTCACTCGAAGAGCAACTGCAGCGATCGACAATAGAAGCCGCGCTACCAACGCCATTTGTTCCCCGTTCGCCATCACAGAGCTATCCAGAATCTCCTTTGAACTTACCGGAGCTAAAGTTTTTCAACGGAGTGGGTGGGTTTCATCAAGATGGCCGTGAATACGTGATAGTGCTCGGTGCCGATCAATGGACGCCGGCCCCCTGGTCTAATGTAATTGCGAATGGCGCAGATTTTGGTTTTCAGATCACGGAAACGGGTGGCGGGTATACCTGGTCGGTCAACAGTCGTGAGAACCGTCTAACACCATGGTCCAACGACCCGGTCTCCGATCCGCCCGGTGAAATTATTTATCTTCGCGACGAAGACACGGGGACGGTGTGGTCGCCGACGCCTTTGCCAATCCGTGAGTTGGAGCCCTACACGATAAGGCACGGCCAAGGCTACACGGTGTTTGAACATACCAGCAACGGATTATCGCAAGAGCTTCTGGTGTTCACACCGTTGGATGCACCAGTGAAGGTTTCTCTGCTGCGTTTGCGCAATCGCAGTAACCGAAAACGGCGGCTAACGGCCACGTTTTATAATGAACTGGTGCTAGGCGTTCAACGGAGTGTTTCTGCTCCTTACTTGATCACCCAGATAGACGAAAAAGGAGCCATCTTCGCCCACAATCCTTTTAATAACGAGTATGCGCACCGCGTAGCTTTTGCCGCTATAAACGAGCGGGTTTCCAGTGCGACCTGTGATCGCAAAGAGTTTCTTGGCCGTAATGGTTCACCCGCACGACCCGCCGCGTTGCGACGAGTTCAACTGGCTGCTCGCGACGGCGCCGGATTAGACCCATGTGCAGCCCTGCAAACGACGATTGAGCTCGGCCCTTACGAAGCACGAGAAATCGTTTTTCTATTAGGAGAAGGCGAGTCGAGGGAAGAAGCCGCAAAACTCGTGTCGCGGTTTAGCCATTTGCAAACCGTGAACGAAGAGTTTGAAAAGGTGCTCTCCTATTGGGACGAACTGCTTAGCGTCGTGGAAGTCGAGACTCCCGATGCGGCGATGGACACGATGCTTAATCGATGGCTCCTCTACCAGACATTATCTTGTCGCATCTGGGCTCGCTCTGCTTTTTATCAATCAGGCGGCGCGTTCGGATTTCGCGACCAGTTGCAGGACGTAATGGCACTTGTCTTCGCGCGTCCGTCGATCACTCGCGCGCAGATTCTTCTTGCCGCGAACCGGCAATTTAAGGAAGGCGATGTGCAGCACTGGTGGCATCCGCCGACCGGACGTGGCGTTCGTACTCGCTTTTCCGACGATCTGCTCTGGTTGCCATTTGTAACCGCTTTTTACGTAAAGGTAACCGGCGACGTATCAGTGCTCGATGAACAAGTTCCTTTTCTTGAGGCACCGATTCTCGCGGCCGATCAGCATGAAGTTTACCTCCAGCCCGTTGTTTCATCGGAATCAGGATCCATCTTTGAGCATTGCGTTCGATCTTTGGATCGCAGTTTGGCTGTGGGTGAACATGGCTTGCCGTTGATGGGTTCCGGGGATTGGAATGACGGCATGAATCGCGTGGGCCATCTTGGGAAAGGCGAAAGCGTCTGGGTGGGATGGTTTCTCCATACCATTCTTGCTGACTTTGTATTTTTGTGTGAGCAGCGCAAAGATGATTCACACGCAGTGGCCTATCGACGACATTTGTCGAAACTCAAGTCGGCCCTCGAAGAACATGGCTGGGATGGCGACTGGTATCGCCGGGCTTTCTTTGATGACGGCACGCCACTTGGTTCTGCGCAAAACGAAGAATGCCGTATCGATTCAATAGTGCAGTCGTGGGGCGTCATGTCCGGTGCGGCAGACCATCATCGCCAGGTGCGCTCGATGTCCTCTGTCGAAGAGTACCTGATACGGCGTGGCGACGGTCTGGTGATTCTCTTCACACCACCATTCGACAAAAGCAACCTCGATCCCGGTTACATCAAAGGTTATGTTCCAGGAGTCCGGGAGAACGGCGGTCAGTATACGCACGCAGCAATATGGACCTTGATCGCATTCACAGCTCTAGGCGACGGCGAGCGAGCCGGAGAACTGTTCTCATTATTGAACCCGATCAACCACGCCTCGACCCGTGCGGGGCTACACAAATACAAAGTTGAGCCTTATGTTACCGTTGGTGATGTCTACGCTGTTCCGCCGCACACCGGACGTGGCGGCTGGACCTGGTACACAGGCTCTGCGGGTTGGATGTATCGCGCGGGGCTGGAATCGATATTGGGCTTCAAAAGGCTTGGGAATCGTTTGAGGATTGATCCGTGTATACCGAGATGGTGGCGCGACTATAAGATCAACTATCGATTCGGTAAGGCAGTTTATCGGATTCAGGTTGAAAACCCACTCGGAATTAGCCATGGTGTTTCCATCGTTGAACTTGATGGCGTGGAACTGGCCACTGAAGATATTGTGCTGATGGATGATGACCAGACGCACAAAATACGGGTCGTACTTGGTGAGAAGCCAACAAAGATTGAAACGCTGACTTCAGAATCTCAAACCGGCCAGAAGCAAGCTAGACGCAGCTAACCGCTAAATACAGTTCATTTGGTACGCCTTAGTCTGAGTCTCGATTAATCAATTTGGCATAAGCTCGACGCGACCGCAGCGCAACGTTGCTGTAGTGGATTCTTTTGCGCTCTTTGCTTGCATGGGTCAAGATTCAAGAAATCCAATGAAAACAATGAGTCTGGATGCATCTTAAGAGAACTTTCGCGAGACCTCCGCACTAAAAATGTGGAGGTCAGTGATTTTCAATCTGAATGGGTTGGCCCCTTTTCTTTGCTGATTTTTGAATACGAATGGCACGCGGATCAAACAACGTTAGACCGGTGGTCGGCACGAGCGATGAGGGAGTCATCACTCGATCGACGATTCACGAGCTTGTAATGAAGGCCACCTGAGGCGCGCAGTTCCGCTGCCTTCTCCTCCGGCGAAGTGTCGGAAAGAAAATTGCCCCCACCGATCTCTGGACCAGCAAGGTACTTCAGCAAATTCGGACGACGTAGTGGCGGATGAAACTCAATGTGGAAATGAAACGAGCTGTAGTCGCTGCCGTCCGTGGGCGCTTGATGCAGCACCATGACGTAGGGAAACGGCATCCGCCAAAGATTGTCGAGCCGAACCACCGTATCTTTCAGAGCGAGCGAAAAGTCTTTCAGCTCACAAGTACTCAGCCGATCGAGGCTCGGGTGGGTACGCTTGGGAGCTACGTACACCTCATAAGCATAACGCGCGAAGTAGGGCATGAAAGCAATCGCTGTTTCGTTTTCAGTAATGATCCGTTTGGCGGCCAAGCGCTCGGCGGTAAGCACGTCCTGAAAGAGAATGCGCCCGGTTTTCGCAAGATAATTTTGACTCGCTCGCGCTTCGGTTTCGATAGTCTTAAAGACAAAGTTAGTGGCGTAAATCTGACAATGCGGATGCGGATTCGAAACACCAACAGCCTCACCCTTGTTTTCAAAAATCAGAACATGTTTGATCTCGGGGTGGGCGGCAAGTTCGAGGTACTGTTCCCGCCAAACGCACAGCAGCTTTTCAATCTCGCAACTCTCAAGCTCGGCCAGTGTCAGAGCGTGGTTGGGGCTGTAGCAGACAACTCGGGCAACTCCTTGCGCTGAGCGACTTCGATAAATGTCGCTGGGTTCGACATGTGGTACCGGCGCTTCAAGTCCAACGCAGGGATGATCGTTGTCAAAAACAAAAGTGTCGGCGTAATCATCATTCCGTTCCCCACCGATGCGAGTATTCCCAGGACATAAATAACAGTCTGAATCGTAGGTTGGGGTTACGGCATCGTTGAGTTCGAGGGTATCGCCATTCCACGGGCGATTCTGCCGGTGAGCGGCTATGATCACCCATTCCTCCCGAAGAGGGTGCCATCGTTCTTCCCACGTGACAGATGTTTGGAACATTGAACCTTTCCTAAGAGCGCCTGAACCCTGATTAGCGCCCATCTACGAGCTCAATCCAAGTGATGCCTGGTTTAAGAGAAATGGTATAAGCATCGCGTTCCTTCGTCGACTCCCGACGAGGACGATAGGTTCCCACGCCGTTCACCTTCGCCGGCTGTTCAATGCGAAGCCGTGCCTGTGGAGTGTGTGGTGTCGGTGAAGCCAACCCGACGCGAACGACGTGTGTTCGCGTGTTTAGTGCGACGCTCTCGAAAGTCCCGGCATCCAGCGTCAGCCACAAACCGCGCGACGCCAGATAGACGCGACCGCGGAAAGAGTCCAGAGGTTGTACTTTGACCCACTCACGCTCCACCTTCACGTTGCCTCCAAAAGACTGCCAACCAAACTCTGGATGATTGATTAGATAAGTTGCGGTGTTGAAGGCGTGACCGAAGAAGTTCGGTCCATAGTCGCCGGTGTAGGCATCCCACCGAAGGGTTGATGGGAACGAATGGAACGCTACTGAGGCGAATCCCTCCTGATCGATATTGGTCAGGGCTCCCATCGTGCCACCGTATCCAATACGAAGAAGATAGTAGTCGTCCGGGTGCTCGCGGTAATGTGACAGAACTGGAATAGCGTTGAGACCTGAGCCGTAATGATGTAGCTGGCGTTCAATCCGTCTCAGCTTGCCACCGTAGAGAAAATCCCAATAACGTCGAGCATTGCCGTTGTATCCCCAGTGCGGAACAGTTGGCATGTAACCGATGATTGAATTTAGCGATACTAAAGCCTTATCGTGAAATCCGAAAAACTTGCACCAGGCGTACACCTCTTCCTGGCCCGTCGAATCCCAGGCCATCTCGCTGCCGAACGGATACGCTTCCCGCGTCCAACGATCGGAGCGTTCTTTCATCAATGCTTCTACGTCTGCGGCTTTTTCAGTCCATCCTTCTCGTTTTAGATCATCAAGCAGGGCAAGAATGATGTCACCCTCCATCAAGCCCAGCTCGACGTAACCCACACGACGACGGCCATTAGGGTTGCGGCTAAACATGAAGTTAGTCGTTTGGTAAGCCTGGTCGAGATACCAATCCCAGGTGTGATTGGTGACCAATCCAACGTGGTTTCGCGCGACACGATATAGAGACCAGTAGGCAGCGATCACATGAGGATAGTTATAACCGCGACCGATCGACTCGGCGTCGCTTTTTTTCCAACTGGTCCAGGTGGTCCAATTCAGAGATGGATCATATTGGAATCCGGGCAGGTCCTGAGGGGAGTAGAAAAACAGGCTTTTGCGAACACCGTATTTGTTAGGACCGTCATTGTATTGAAGGCCACCCCACAGGACCTTGTCGATGAACTGTTCGTACTTAACCAACTCTTCCTTTCTGGGCTGGCCGAATTGCTTCATCGCGGCCGCCAACCACGAGCCCGAGCCGCCTTCGTCACCCAGACCAGCAATCCAAACGCGACTGTCCTGGGTTACGATCTTTCCTGCTTCGCGGTCGTAGCTCATTACCGAAGGACTACGCTTGAACGGATCGTTGATATCGTCGAACCATTGCCTTGTCATTAGAAAGCTGCCCATATCAGCCACAGCCTGAGCGGCCGGCTTGATCACGTAATAGCTGATTGACTGTTTCGACTTGTCGTCATAAGTCACTGTCAGGCGAGCACGCCCCCAGAGCTGCCCACGCAGGATGTAGGCCTTCCAACCGTTTCGCGTACTCTTTTGCTCACGAATCGTGATCGCTCCTCGCGGCTCAATGTCGATTGCGGCGACCTTAGGCGCATAGTTCAGAAATAGGCGCGCGTCCAAATCCTGCGGCAAAACGTACCCGGGGATGCCGACTGCCACCGGGCGTCCGTTTGCGGCCAGGGTCTGTTCGATATTTCTGATCTCGTCGGAGAGAAGGAACGAGACACCGTACGTCCTGGTAGCGCCGGGTGCGAGCGTCACACTGGTCGGCGGGTTCCACGGATCAGCCTCCTGCCATTCTTCTTCTGCGTACGCCTGACTATGAACAAGCCATGCAAATGCGCCTTCGAAGGTTTGGTTAGGGCGCATCGGTTCGTCGATCGGTTGATATGCTTCAAACGGAGTTTGCGCTTCGGGGACTACGACCAGCGCTGGTCCACGACCGCTCAATCGAGTGACCTGCAGATAACCTGCATCCTGTCCGATGTAAGGGTCCGAGAATGCGCAGTTCTCATGTGCGTCTTTGAGATTCCGTCCCGTTATGATGTTGTTGAAGACCATCGGAATACCGAGTCCGCCAATCTGAACTGACTCGGTTGCTCTGTTCTTGAGATCAAAACGCAGGACAAGACGACCCTTCTCGAGCACCCAGCTACGAATGATTTGCAGGGGATTATCAGCAGGAAGCGTCGTCGTTAGATCGGCGGCCGCCAACGTCGCACCTGACGCGGGGAAGGATCGAACAGGTTGACGCTGCTCGGCGGTATCGTACTTTCGCCACGGCCCCGCTCCGTTTATACGCAGGCGCAACGTTAGATCGCCAAGGTGATGAAAGCCATTTGCAGCACGTCTCACGAGACGATCAGCAGGTGTGAAATCGAAGTTGTCCGCTGTCTTGGGCTGTAATGCGGCTACTGTTTGAGAGGATTTTACCAACTTCAATTTGAAATCGGGCGTGTCCAGCTCAATGTATCCCTGGTCCAATCCTAGTGTCGTTGGCGCCGCCGGTTGTTGATTCTGGTTTCCAGGCGTTTGGGCCGAAGGCGCCGGCAACGCCAAACCAATCGAAAGCAACGCGATGCCGGTTAACGCGGTTACGATGAAGCGGTGGATGTTAGCCATGAACGCTTTGATTGCCGACACACGTGTACTAGCGTTCCACAGGACGCATCATACGAACGCCGTAAACGGCTGCGATCTCGTTGTTCTCCGTCGCCTGGAACCGCACCGTGACTTTTTGCTTGCTACGTATCAACTCGGCGGGAATCGCATACTCAACGTCGAAGAACCGACCGGTGCCACTGCCGGGGCGGTGTCGCTCAATCGTCTGTTCTCCGATACGTTGGCCATCGACCAGGATCTCGAACGTTCGTTTCGCGCGCTCCTCGCCGTGATACGTTACCGCAAGCGTCATCGGCTGCGACGCATCAACGGGAAGATCAAAAGAAAACCATTTCGAACCGCGACGGCCAGGGCGTCCAAACATCCGTGCGGGTGATGTGCTTTCGCCCTGCTGATTGAAGTCGCGTTCCGGCTGCATTTCGCCCGGTTGCACAAACGCTACGGTCGCCGCCTCACGCTTTCGCTGTCGTTCGCGTTCTGCGGCGAGTTCTGCAGCTTTCTTCTCCCATTCGATAGGAGTGAAGAGATCCCAGTAGACAGAGTAAGTGCGACGGTGCAGCCGATAGAACGGCACGAGTTCGACATCCCGATCCCGGCCGACACCATCGGTGTGAAAGCTGCCAGCCTTGCCCACCACCGGTTTCACCCAATCAGTTACCGGTCGTTCGGCTGCGACGAACATCGGCACATTTTGTGTCGGCGCGAACCGTGCACCACTGCCTCGCTCCGGCTCGGGTCCGAGATCACCGGCCAATACCAAAGGACCCCACATGATCGCAGCAACGCGTTGATTGTCGGGCAATGGCTCAAGCCGCAGCGTCTTGGGAAGCGCTAATGTCACGACGTCACCACTTTTCCATCTGCGCTTCAGTTCAACGTATGAGCCCGCCTTTGAAAGATCATTGACCTTTCGTCCATTAATTTGTACGGCAAAACCTGCGCCGGCCCAGGAAGGACGTCGTAAGGCCAGCGTGAATTCTTTCGAACCCTTCAATTGCAACTTCAGTTTAGCCGACTCACCTTCGGGAAAGTCCGTATCCATCACCAGCGTCAGCCCAACTGCTTTCCATTCCGCCCTCGAAGGAGCGTACAAGTTGACCCAGAATCGATCCTTCGATTCGTAATAGAGCCCATCACCATGGATAGCATGACTTTCCATCCCTGAACCTACACAGCACGTGAAACTACGGAACATGTCGGCATATTCGCGACGCACTCCGCGGCCGACAGGAACCATGTAACAGGTACTACAGTCCTCAGGATCTATTGACCCAAGAACGTGATTGAAGAGGGCGCGCTCGTGAAATTCAGCATATTTAATGTCGGGATTTAGCGCGAATAGCTTTCGCGTCATCTTGAGCATGTTGTAGACGTTGCACGATTCAGCGGTGCGACCGTCGATGCGATCGTTTAACTTATCGGGTGGACCAAAGTACTCGTCTTTGCCATGGCCACCGGTGACGAAACTGTGATGTTGGGCCACTGCATCCCAAAAGAAAGTAGCCGCAGCACCGTCTGTTTTGTCGCCCGTGTAGGCGTAACGCACCAGATGCCCGAGGAGTTTCGGTACTTGCGTGTTGCCGTGCAGCCCTTCCAGATTGTTTTGACCGCGCGCGAGCGGGTCTACGACTGCATGGTGATCGAAGTGGTGAGAGAGAGCGAGCCAGCGTTTGTCCCCAGTATCTGCGTAGAGATCGGCCAGCACTTCCGTCATGCCACCAAACTCTGTGTTGAGCATCTTCTGAGTTTGTGCGTCGTCCAACTTTGTGAGAATCCCTTCGGCCCAGGCGGCAAACCTGACTTCGACCTCAAGAGCTGTGCGATTGCCCGTGTACCGATAGGCGTCTCGCAATCCAGCATACGTCTTGTGGAACACATACCACGGAGCCCAAAGCCCATTCAGATCGAACCCGCTCGAACGAATGTTTCCCTTAGATACTTCTATTAATTGCTCTCTGCCATTCGCCAGCGCGCCCAGGTAACCGTCGCCATTTTTGTCTTGTACCTCCTTCAGTTCCCGCACGATGTAGTCGGCCCGCGCCTTGAAGCGCGCATCACCCGTTGCGGCGTACATTAAAGACACGGCTGAGAGGTAATGCCCGGCGATGTGTCCAGTCAGATTTCTGCCGTCACCATCCCAACCGCCGTAGCCTTCAGCCTTGGGCTCCAGGCCGGCCCGCTTGCGGTAGTAGGCCAGCATGCGATCAGGCTCGAGCTTGAGTAGATAATCTGCGGTTAGATCCTGTGCTCGTTTGAGAGGACCGCCAGTGAGGCGTACCGCCGACAACGGCAATGGGTGCGCAGTCTCAGGAATCGCGTTTCTGATCTGCTGCGCGCCAGCACTATTGCCGACGAGGAGAGTAACGATCGCAAGCTTAAGAATTAGGTTCGCTCTTCGAGTCATGGACAATCATTTGATTTGTGTGATGCAAGCGAGCAACCCACGTTAATACGTCCGCTAACCTCGGCGTCTTGTACGATCCGGCTACTGCTTGTATCAGCTTAGGGTGGCATTGAATGCAAAATACCGCGTCATCAAGCGTCGCAAAAAAATGATCTTGACATTACCGCTTTTTTCATTGTAAGGAACCAACCCTTTTTAAGCGACCCTGTCGTATCAAACCTAAACCGTTAGTGATTCACATTGTGAGCAGGCCGATCTCACGCCGAGAAGTGCTGGGCAATTTATTGTGTGCGAGTACTGCCGCGCTGTTAATACCTGCTCGCAAGTCAGAGACAAAACCGATTCTGATTGGCGGCCGACCTGTCGAGATCATAATTGCATCAGAAAGCTCTCACACTGTTCGCATCAGTGTGCTCCCGATCGGCGAGGCGTCTGAACAGATTCAGTATGATGGGTCACTGGTCAGGAAGGCTTTGGCTCGACCGCGCGCTCGCCTTAAGACGCTTGCACCAGTCGAAACGGTGCAGTTAGACAATGTGTTGCTGAAGATTGATCGCGATCCGCTAACGATCCGGGTTGAAGATAAGGGGCGCCAGGTCCAAAGGCTTCGTATTGATCAAATGAGCGGAGGCCTGAGTTTTAGCATTGGAGCTGGTCCAGTTTTTGGGTTGGGTGAAGGTGGTCCACAGTTTGATCGGCGCGGTCACGTCGATCAAATGCGCAGTGGCCAGGGTGGGTACCGGTTGCGGACGCATGGCGGCCGGGCGCCAGTTCCCTGGCTGATCGGAACGAGCGGTTGGGCAATGTACATCCATCAACCATTCGGCACATTCGATCTCACTGGTGCTGAAGGACGCTTTAATCCTGTTAGCCCCGCAGCCGCACTCCCGCTCGACGTATTCATTGTCGGAGCCCGCGATCCGACACAGGTGATGAAAGAGTATGCGGCTGACTGGTTATCCGGAAATGCCGCCCTTGTGGTCCTTCGGTTACTTGCAGTCGCATCGCGCTCTTACTGGACCAGACGAGATCAAGTGGGTGGCTCGCACGTTCCGCGAGAAGAGGTTGCCGTGCGATGCGTTGATCTATTTGGGCACCGGTTTCACGCCTTCCGGATGGAACACGTACAACGGAGAGTTTGCCTGGCATCCTGGAAACTTTCCTGATCCGAGAAAAACAATTGAGGAGCTACACGCTAATCATTTCAAAGTAGTGCTGCACATAGTTCTTGAAGGGCAGAAACTCACCGGCACTGTTAATGACCCGTGTACGACTGCACCGTTGCCCAGCGGTCGAATGCCTGACAATAGTTGGCCACCCAACCGTCAGGTCAGTTGTTACTGGCCGGTTCACAAACAAGTCTATGACGCAGGCATTGATGGTTGGTGGGTCGGTATAAATATCCGGGAGGCAACTGTGGCGACACTGCAGCTGACCCTTCCGTTTCCCAGTCGACAAAGTTCCGAGACTTCTCTGACTTCGTAAATTGTGATTTAAAATGACGGGGGCGCGCGAAAAGTGTCGTTTCGATCAACGGGGGCGCGCATTTATGAATAATATGATCACGTTTGCTGTCATATTAATGGGGAACCCGTCAAGTGTCAACGTACGTTACGCTTTTTAACCGCATTCACTCTGAGGGACCAAAACCATGAGATGTCGTGTTCTTACATGTATCGCCACTTTCAGTGTGCTCCTTGTCGCCGGGACCGCTCACGCCCAGCACGCCGCGCGCATCAAGGTTGATACTGACCGCGTCATCGGTGAAGTGCACCCGCACGTCTTCGGTAATTTCACCGAGCATCTGGGTCGCATGATCTATGGAGGTATTTATGAGGAAGGAAGTCCGCTCTCTGACAAATTCGGTTATCGAAAGGACGTCTTCGACGTCGTTAAGCAACTGAACGTCTCGATCCTTCGCTGGCCTGGGGGGAATTTTGCGTCAGGCTACAACTGGAAGGATGGGATAGGGCCTAAGGATCAGCGCCCGACACGAATCGATCTCGCCTGGAACGATCTCGAGAGTAACCGTTTTGGCACAGACGAGTTTTTGCGCTACTGCGAGATGCTCGGTACCGAGCCGTACATCTGCATCAATGCCGGCTTAGGAACGATCGATGACGCAAGGCATTGGGTCGAATACTGCAATGAATCTCGTCACACGTACTGGGCTGACCAGCGACGAAAGAATGGTCGTGAAGAACCTTATAAAGTGAAGTACTGGGCACTCGGCAATGAGATCGATGGACCGTGGCAATTGGGAAATAAGAGCGCAGAGGAGTACGCAAAATTTGCGCTCGAAGCCGCAAAGGCGATGCGGTTGGTTGATCGTGATATCAAGCTGGTTGCTTCCGGCTCGAGCAACTACGGTGCGGATTGGATTGCCTGGAATCGCACGGTGCTGAATGTGCTGCGGAATCATGCTGACTACATTGCGATCCATACCTACATTAACAACCGCGACAATGACCTCGAAAGATTTCTCGGCTGGTCGCAAACGATCGACCACTATATCGAAGTGACTGCTGCACTGATCAGACAGGCCCAATCAAGACAAGCCAACCCCAGGCCACTCTACATCGCTTACGACGAATGGAACGTTTGGTATCGCACAGGTAATCGCGAAAAGCTCGAGGAGATCTACAACTTCGAAGACGCGCTGGCGATGGGAATGTTTTTCAATTCGTTCTTTCGTCATGCCAACGTTGTCAAGATGGCGAACCTGGCACAGATGGTCAATGTAATCGCGCCAATTATGACGAACAAAGAGGGTCTCTTTCTACAACCCACTTACTTTCCCTTAGTGGAGTACGGAAAACAGCGGGGCAATACCGCGCTGGATGTCTGGGTCTCGGCACCCACCTACAAGATCCAGAACCGACCTGAACTGAAATATCTGGATGTTTCTGCTACTTACAGCGCAAAGGACCGCAGCCTATATGTCAACGTGTTGAACCGCAGCAAGGACAAAGATCTGGCAACGCGAATTGAAAACCAGGAAGGTCAGCTAGCGGACGAAATTACGGTGTGGGAAATGAATCATCCCAACCTCAAGGCTACTCATACATTCGGAGATGACAGAAAAATCCGACCAGTGACCCGCACCATTGCCGCGATGGTCCAGAACAATAGCTTCACATATACATTCCCGGCCCACTCGCTGACGATTCTACGACTGCGGTTGAAATAGCAATCGAGCTCACGAATCAATCTTTGTATTGGGGAAGTTTGACGTCACGTTGGCGCGACCGTAGGGAAACGCCTCGATGCGTCGACCATCAGTGCATAGCGTTTCATTTGCTTCATTGGAGCCTCCGTCGTCTTCGTTGCCTTGTTTAGAAATCGCTCTTCTTTAGTCCAGTGCCCCGCAAAAGCCTTGCGGACTACGCACGCAACATCTTCGTGCTGACTGCCCTCGCGTTCCCTACCGAAGCTGTAATCGGTGCGCAGTCCACACGACTAATACCCAGCGAGTGTCTGTTTATTCCCGGCAGCCAGAGGTCGAATGAGGTGGGTGTCTGCAGGAACTCTATTTTCTAAGGAATATAAGAAGCCGGTATTGGTATTGATTCATCAGAAATCGAGGATGGGAGGCGACAAAGGGCGCCATTCCGCTTGATGTTCAGGTTTACAAGAGAGAACGCGCGCCAGGAATGGTCTTCGTTTGAGAACGAAGCGTTGCCGCACCGTGCCCATCTCTTCCGAATGGCGAAGTGGCTATTAGGTCAGCGCGACCAGGCCGAAGACCTCGTACAGGATACTTTTTTGGCGGCGTTACGATCGTTTCATCGTTTCGAAAAGGGAAGCAACTGTCGCGCCTGGTTGATCAAGATCATGTACCACATGCTAAGCAAAAGGAGACGGAGTGAGAATCGCCTACGCGTGGTTAGTGACACCGAAGAGCAGATTGCAGCAACAATCGCTTTCGAGCCGCCAACGCCTCAGAACCTTACAGAACAAGAAGTTCTGGAGGCGCTTAAGCGCCTGCCGCAGCAATTTCAAGAGGTCGTTATTCTTTCCGACGTTGAAGACATGACTTACAAGGAGATAGCTGAAGCGCTTTCGATTCCTACAGGGACGGTGATGTCGCGGCTGCATCGTGGCCGACGACTACTCCGCGCGGAACTGGCTGCTTATGCGAATACCATCGGTATCGGTCGTACGACCGAGGGGAAAGTAACTCACGTCGGGGGACGGGAAGGAGGGAAATCAGGTGCGGTGTCGTGACTTCCGAGAGCTTGCTGACTCTTATCTCAGCGACGAACTACTGGTCGAAACGAATCACGACGTGATCCGACACCTTGAGGTGTGTGCCGATTGTCGCAGAGAGTTGGCGGCGCGACGCGAGTTGCGCAGCAAGTTGCGAAGTGGATTTGAGAACGCGCCGGACTTGCAGATAAGTAAGGAGTTTGCCGGCAGCCTAACGGTTCAACTGCGAGATGTTGCATTCAGCCAAGCCCGTTTCGCAGCCGCCAGGTACGTTGCCATTGCTGCGTCACTATTGATTGTGGCCGCACTGGGTTTCAGAGCCGTGCAACAACGCTGGCGCCTGAAGGCCAGCGAGGTCTTAACTGCAAGTGCTGTCGGTGACCATCGCGACTGCGCTCTGAATCACAGTTTAGAAGAAAAACCCATCGACCTCGGCGAGGCCGGTCGCAAATATGATCGCGCGTATATCAACCTCGTGAGTGCGGTCATGTCCGAAGATCGACTTCCCGGTGGTGTCGAATTGGTCGACGCGCATTCCTGTGTCTTCAATGGGCGGCGGTTCGGCCACGTCATCCTGACGTACCACGGTCAACTGGTTTCAGTCCTGGTAACAAACATTGAGACGCAGGATCACGCCGGCTCAACAAGAGTGAAAGAGGCGATCGGCGATGTGCAGTTAGATGGTTTTCAATTGGCCCACTTTGAAACGACACGACATGTCGTGTATGTAGTCTCAGGCCTGAGTGACGCTGAGAATCTCTCGATAGCTCAAGCCATCGAACCTTCGGTATCACGGCACATCACGGACGCCGAGCGCGTCGCCCTGATGTCGACTCAAGAGGTATATGTCAGACTATAAGGAACTTAAGTAATGCACAGACAGAATGTTATTGCAGCAGGGCTGCTTGTTGTCGCATCCGCCTTCGTCGTAACGGCAGGTTATACAACAGGCCGGGGACCACTTGGCGTACTCAATGCGTGCGCAACAAGATTGACTGGCGGGACCGAGTTTGTCCCATCGAACACTTTAGTGTCGGAGCACAACTCTCCTATCGCCCCCGAATTCGCGCCCGGTACGTGGATTAATTCTGATCCACTGACGTTAAAGAGTTTGAGAGGCCGTGTCGTATTGGTCGATTTTTGGACGTTCGGTTGCTACAACTGTCGCAACACTCTGCCGTTCATAAACCGATGGTACGAACGATATGCGGATAAAGGACTGACAATTGTTGGTGTACATTCGCCCGAATTTGACACAGAGAAGAAGATCGAAAACGTACGTCGTGAGGTTGCTTCGCTGGGTATTCGTTATCCTGTAGTCACTGACAACGATTACGAAACGTGGCGCGCATACAAAGTCGAGGCATGGCCGACCCTGTTTTTGGTCGATAAAACCGGACACGTGCGTTGGGCACATGTTGGCGAAGGCGCCTACGAGGAAACGGAGCGTACTATTCAGAAACTGCTGGCGGAAAACGAGAAGGCCGCTGATAGATCCAAGCTGGAGCAGGCAGGTATGACAGACAAAATTGCAAAGACCGACGAACAGTGGCGGAAGGAGTTAACGCCTGAGCAGTATCACGTACTGCGCGAGGCCGGGACTGAAAAGGCCTTTACAGGTGCATATTGGGACAACCACAAGAAGGGTGTCTATCACTGCGCAGCCTGCGGACTCGAGCTTTTCAGCTCCGATGCGAAGTTTGACTCCGGTACCGGCTGGCCCAGTTACTACGCTCCAATTTCAGAGACAAACATAATCAAGGAAACGGATCGCAGCCTTGGTATGGTGCGCACGGAAGTGAAGTGTCGCAGATGTGGTTCGCATCTTGGACACGTATTTGATGATGGCCCAAAGCCGACAGGACTGCGCTACTGCATAAACTCAGTCTCGCTCAATTTTGAGAAGAAGGAGTAACAGGGTTAGGCGAAACCACAGTTTTCGCTGCAAAATAGTCTCAGCTTGAAAGTGGCGTAGTGTCCTAATTTGTAGGCGCGGCACTCCCTGGCCGCCCGAATAACATTGCTCCAGCGGCGGTTGCGGGCCGCCACCGAGTGCCGCCCGTACAAATTAGGACACTACCGAAGTGAATTCAAAGTTGACTGACACTCTAGT
>JBKPAC010000178.1:0-25195 GCA_046726175.1 Acidobacteriota bacterium | reverse complement strand
GCCAGTATACGAGGAGGCCTTCAAACGCGCCGTCGACGGGCTGGATCGCGATATCGATATCAGCTACCGCATTATTACGCCGGCCGGGAATGTGAAGCACCTCCATGCCGTCACCCACGTACTGGAGAAGATCGCGGGTCGCCCGATCTACATCGGCGCAATTCAGGATGTGACCGAAAGCAAGGTCGCCGAGCAGGCCTTGACCAACGCCCGCGCCGAACTCGCCCATATGGCGCGGGTCACAACCCTGAGCGCCTTGACCGCGTCAATCTCCCATGAGGTCAACCAACCCATCTCCGCCGCCGTCACCAGTGCCGGCGCCTGCCTGCGATGGCTGAACCGGGATCAACCGGACGTGCAGAGAGCGAGGGAGGCCGCTATGCGAATCGAGCATGACGGGAAGCGGGCTGCCGAGATCATTAGCCACCTGAAGTCTTTCTATAAGAAAGACGTCTCGCCGCAACGTGAGACGGTTTCGGTCAACGACCTCGTTGAAGAGATGCTGGTGTTGCTGAGCAGCGAGGCCGAGCGCCATTCGGTGGTGATGCGTACGGAACTGGCGAAGGATCAACTTTATGTGAGCGCCGACCGCGTCCAGTTGCAACAGGTTTTGATGAACCTAATGCTGAACGGGATGGAGTCGATGAGCGAGCGCGAAGGAGAACTCAAAATAAGCACACAACGTGAGGGCGAAGAAGTGATCGTGTCGGTGAGTGACACAGGAGAGGGAATACCTGCTGACAAGGTGGAAGAAATCTTTAAAGCGTTCGTCACGACCAAAGCAGGAGGAACGGGTATGGGGTTGGCGATCAGCAGGACGATCATCGAGTCACACAGCGGCCGGCTTTGGGCGACTGCGAACCCGGAACGTGGCGCGACTTTCCACTTCACTTTACCAACTGAAAACTGAGGCGCATACCATAATGACTGAAGACGCACCCGTTGTGTTCATCGTCGACGACGACGCGAGTGTGCGCACATCGATACAGGATCTTTTGTCGTCGGTGGCTTTGCAGTCTAAGGCGTTCGCGACACCACAGGAGTTTTTCGATAGCAGCCGTACCGATTGTCCCGGCTGCATGATCCTCGACGTCAGATTACCCGGAATGAGCGGGTTGGATTTTCAACGTGCGCTGGTAAAAGCGGGAGTCGCCCTTCCCATCATCTTCATCACCGGACACGGTGACGTCCCCATGACGGTTCAGGCAATGAAATCAGGTGCCGTTGAATTCCTGATGAAGCCTTTTAGGCCTCAGGAACTGCTCGACGCGGTTCAGCACGCGCTCGATGGGGATAGAAAACTGCGCGAAAAACGTCGAGAGACAGGCGAGTTGAGAAACCGCTACGAAACGCTCACCGCCCGCGAGCGTGAAGTGATGGAATTGGTGGTTTCCGGACTGCTCAATAAACAGATAGCTGCCAAGCTCGGGACCGGGGAACACACAGTGAAAATTCATCGCGGCCACGTGATGGAGAAAATGAAGGCCGACTCGCTGCCCGCTCTAATCAGAATGGCGGACTCGTTGAAATCCAGCTAGCCAATTACACCCTTTCCAACGTTAGCCCTCAATGTAACCAAAGTTCAATTCGGCATAACCAACGTGTAATTGTTTTCAGCTCGCTCCCGAAGCAAACTCTCATCATGACAAGCGGGTCCCAGTTAGTTGCCATCGTCGATGATGATCGATCTGTCCAGAGCGCTCTCCAGGATCTCATGGAGTCCGCCGGATTTTCCGCCCGGTGCTTCGGATCAGCAGAAGACTTTCTTGAGTGGGACCAGCGAAACCAGACCGCCTGCCTGTTGTTAGACATTCGTATGCCGGGGATGTCCGGCCTTGAACTACAGGCGAGATTAAAGGCCGAAGGATCTCTCATTCCAATCATATTCATCACGGCGCACGGCGACACAAATATGAGGATGCAGGCGATTAAAGCAGGGGCAGTGGAGTTCTTCACCAAGCCTTTCGATGACGAGGTTTTGCTTGAGAAGGTCCGACCCGCGCTAAAGGGCTGAAGAAAAATCAAAACGCAATGTTTCATGGAGGAGCATGATGAATTCAAACGTTCTGGCTTTCTCAGAGCCGCATCAAGCATCACACTTCGCGGTGAATATCCCTTCATACAGCAAAGTGAAGAATGATGAAGATGGGGGAGCTTTTACCGGAATCGTAGGTCAGGGTTCGGTCCTGCGAAACGTTTTGCAACTCGTTGAGATGGTGGCCGCCACGGATGCTACCGTGCTCCTGCTGGGCGAGACCGGAACTGGCAAAGAACTGATTGCTCGCGCAATCCACGAGCGCAGCCAACGACAGAAACAGTCTTTTGTTACCTTGAACTGCGCCGCGATTCCCAGCTCGTTATTCGAAAGCGAACTTTTCGGCCATGAACGTGGCGCATTCACCAGTGCAAACATGCAGCGAGCGGGGCGGCTCGAGTTGGCGGATCGCGGAACACTCTTCTTGGACGAAGTCGGCGAGATGCCGCTCGAGGTCCAACCGAAACTCTTACGAACGCTTCAGGAACACACGTATGAGCGGCTAGGCAGTGCGCGCACCAAGAGTATTGATGTGCGGCTTGTGGCGGCGACTAATGCCGATCTCGAACAGTTGATGGAAGAGAAGCAGTTTCGCAGGGATCTGTACTATCGGCTCAATGTATTCCCGATTCGCATTCCGCCTTTGCGTGAACGTCTCGAAGACATTCCCCTGTTGGTCAAATACTTCACTCAGAAGTATGCGCGTCAAATGAATAAGCAGATCGATACGATCCCGGAGTCGACTATTCAGAAACTTCAACGCTGGTCCTGGCCCGGTAACGTGCGTGAATTGGAGAATTTGATCGAACGATCGGTGATTCTCACCACTAACAGCAGACTATCGGTTTCGCTGCCCGACAAGATGAGTTCAGCAATCGACGCTGCGTCAGTTGTAGGTGATTTCGAAGAGCAAAAGCGGATCGTCGAAATTCTAAGGGAAACGAAGGGTCGTATCGCTGGACCAAACGGCGCCGCATTTCGATTGGGAGTGAAACGCAGCACCCTTCTGGATAGGATGAAGAAACTTGGGATCGATGCGCGTGAAATTCGGGTTAGTCGCGCGCATGAGAGTCAAGTCGCTTATTAGTAGGGATTTTTGGCTTAAAGAGGGAACTGAAAAACCTACTTGACCTGAGGTTCCTTTGGATAAAGGCAATGAATCTAAGTATTCCTGTCAATGAACGCGACCACGTGATTGGACCACCGAGCGCTCCGATCATTGTTGTCAATTACGGCGACTACGAGTGTCCTGATTGTCATCGCAGACATCGCGAGGTCGAAAAGATGTTCGACCAGTTGGTGAACTCTGTACGCTTCGCCTATCGCCACTTTCCGCTCGTTAATGTTCACCCACGCGCGCTGCGTGCGGCGGAAGCTGCCGAAGCGGCGGCCGCCCAGGGTAAATTTTGGGAGATGCATCGCCACCTGTACACGCGGCCTGATAAGTTGGAAGACCGTCACTTGCACCGGTATGCGAAGGAGATTGGACTGGATCTTCATAGGTTCGATCGCGAAATGGACGCCGCCACTTACACCGATCAAATCCTCAACGATTACCACAATGGCATTATTTATGGGATCTCGGGCGCGCCTACCACATTCATCAACGGCGAGCTTTACGCGATGAGTGGCGTTGACCTGCTTTCAACAGTTAAGACGATGCTGCAAGAATAATCTTCCGCTTGTATCTCAATGTTCTCTACTGCTTCTTAAGCAACGTCAGGCCCATCCCATACTTTCGACCAACCATTCGAAAAGCCGCCGAAGCCGTCGTTCCCCACGTTGTCCTGAAAATTGCGCACTCCGGAACGGGCCCCGATACATTCCAAAAGATCCGCGGAAATAAGAGCGGCATCGAAATCAGTTCCAGACGTTTGCCGGAATTGACGGCCAGATGCCTAGTGATTGGAAAGAACCGGCCCGACATTTTTTCAATAAGTCCCACACAGTTAAGGCGGTCTTTGCTTGTTAACTCGGGTCTTCTTCAAACTCAGCTTTGGCAAACCAATTGCGAGTCGTCGAACTGCTGACAAGCATTAGGAGGCGTGGAGTGAGAATAAGAATCTTACTGATGTTGACAACAAAGAGAATCGACAATCTGGTAGATAAGCTTCTGGAAGAGTGGCCGATGGTTGTCTGATCGCTTTCAAATCGCGTGGAGCTGAAGGAGATGTTTTCAATTTCAACGACTAAATTTAGGGGTGACGCAAATTTGGCGTTAGTCACAAATCCGCGTCCTTTGGAGGGATCCAAAGCAAGCCAATCTGTCATTAGCGAACAAAGTGATGCGAGGCTGTTTGAGGCCAAAAATATCGCTCGGGCGGAAATCGATCGACGCAGAAGCCGACTAGGTTCGCTGACGCGCGAACAAGAGGTTGCGCTCGAGAAGTTGATAACTTGCACGGTCACCAGAGTCTCCGAAATAATTGGAAGAGTCTTGGAATCGTGTCAGATGGTTTCGTAAATTAGCTTCGTTAAATTGTTCGGCAGCCACGTCCGAATGATCGCCCACGGTTTGTTGGTTTTCCATCACCTTCGACGTCACTCACACCCAACGAAACAGAGCGGTTTCTGATTTACAGACCTCCGGCAACTAGTAGCACATCCAAATCTATTGACCCCCGCATAATCAGCGCGGAGGTCTGGCGTGAGTTCGCTCGGAACTCACCAGCAACCATCATTTTCATTAGAGTTTTTTCGCGCTGATCCAAGCAAAGATAGATGTTCCCCACAGAAGATCTCTCTCAGCGACGTCAATATCACGCCAAATGATTTTTGGCTCTAATTTGTCTGTTACTTGTAAGTGATTGAGGAGGAGGAAGTTAATTGGTGGAGCAGAGGGGGATCGAACCCCTGACCTCCGCATTGCGAACGCGGCGCTCTGCCAAACTGAGCTACTGCCCCACGCGTTCAAGACTATAGGAATCGCTGATTGCTGCTGTCAAGCGCTCTGGAAAACTGTTACTGGTTCAGTTTAAGTGAAGCAGTGCCAGAAAACTGGTAATGCTGCATCCACCAGAGCACCCACCAGAAAACTATAGATAGCACTCACCAGAAAACTATAGATTGACTCTAGTGTTCGGTACGGGAATGTCTTTGTCCCAGCAAAGCTCGAACACCTGATAGTCGACCATTCCGGTTATAGTCCAGAGTTCCGGCGGGATGTCGATCGAATTGTAGGCGGTGATCGACTTTATTCCTTCGTTAGTTACGACAGTGATTGTTTGCTTCTCGTTGATCCACTCTGTCCCGTACTCGGCCTTCAGGTCAAAGAACCCTCCCTTTTCGATCAGTTCGGCTAATCGGTCAAAGTATAACGGGTTGACCGTAGTGTGATAGGCGCCGATGAAATCAGGGCAGTTTTCATAACCAACGTATTGCGCCCTGCCGTCACGGCGGAAGGTCACATCATACCTTCTACATTCTTCTGAAGGGTCAGTGCATCCTTGTCGCTGGAGTCTGATTTCGATGATCTCCCTGCCACGATGGTCTAACGCGGGTATACCAGCATTGTCTGCAGTCGATGGTGTGCACGTCAGGCCGAGAAGAAAAGTAACGATAGAAACCAAAATCCTGCAGGCTATTTTACGCATGGTAAAAAAACCTCCAACTCTTCTCGACAAACCTTAGACACAGGTAAGCTATGAATAGTTCCAGCGAATATCGTACCCCAACTCAGCAACCACCCCAAGATCCGCGGTCCACGAATTAGCAGTTGCGCTCTGTGGCGATTCGTTGGTAGTTTTCTCGCGCCTTCCGAGTCCTGTTTAGGAAATCAAAACTTATGAACAGGCATTTAGCCTTTTTCATTTGTCTGCTGCTTACTGTAAACCTCGTCAACGCAAATCCCACCCGCTCCAGCCGGACTGTTATCACTCAGCAGACCAGCCAATCCACTCTGCTACCGGAATATGTCATCGCTGCGCTCAACCAGGAACTTTCAGGTGAGACCGCGAAGCGCAATCTTGAATACATCGCTCGTCATCACCGGATGCGCGGCTCACGTGGATTCCGCGCTGCCGCCGAATACATTGTTGAGCAACTGCGCACGTACGGACTGACTGATCCTCACATCGAGCAGTTTCCTGCCGACGGCAAGATTGCTTACGGCACTCAAAAATCTCGTCCACCATGGGATGCAGACTTCGCCGAGCTGTGGGAGCTACGCTCCACCGACAATGATGGTTGGACTCCTTCTGTTCGACTTGCCAGTTGGGAGGCCATGCCGATTGTGCTGGCGCAGGACAGCGAGAGTGCAGATGTCACCGCAGACCTCATCGACGTAGCGAACGGTACGTCCGAGCGCGACTACGCAGGAAAGGATGTGCGCGGAAAAATTGTGCTCGCCGCAGCTCAACCTGGCGCCGTCGCGCACTTGGCTGTGGAACGTTTCGGCGCGGTGGGAATAATCAGTTACGCACAGAACCAACGCACTGCATGGTGGGGTGAAGATGAAAACCTCGTTCGTTGGGGACATCTCGAGACCTTCGCGCCGGTTAAGACCTTTGCGTTCATGGTTTCACTGAAGCAGGCGCGCGCGCTTCAAAATCGTTTGAGGGCCGGTGAAAGAATTCGGCTGAGAGCAAAGGTGCAAGCCGGCCAGCATCCTGGCTTTTACGATGTCGCCACAGCGACGATTCCGGGTGCCGATCCTCGATTTAAAGAAGAAGAGATTGCTTTCAGCTGTCATTTGGATCACCAGCGTCCGGGAGCTAATGACAATGCTTCCGGAAGCGTTGCAATTCTTGAGGTCGCTCGCACGTTTGCAAAGCTCATTCGTGAAAACCGTTTACCACGCCCAGCCCGGACGATCCGATTCATCTGGCCACCTGAGATCGAAGGTACTGTTACGCTTCTAAACGCGCGACCTGAGTTGGCGGCGCGAATCAAAGCGGTTATTCACATGGACATGGTCGGCGGTGGTCCTGAAACGAAAGCGATCTTTCATGTAACGCGTGGGCCAATGAGCCTGCCTTCTTTTGTTTATGACGTTCCGGAACATTTTGGAGAGTTTGCCAACGACCAGTCGGCGCGATTCGCCGGTGGCGAGACCGTTCCGTATCCTCTCGTGTCAGCTGAGGGCGGAAAGGAAGCCTTGCTGGCAGAGATGGTCGAGTTCACGTCAGGCAGCGATCATCAGGTCTACACGGACAGTTCGTGGTCCATCCCCGCTATTTATCTCAACGACTGGCCTGACAGATACATTCACACTAACTTTGATACGCCTGCGAACATTGATCCCACAAAGCTCAAGCGCGCGGCGTTTATCGGTGGAGCAAGCGCTTTATTCCTGGCGGATCTGAAAGGAGATGATGCCTCTTCCATCCTGCGTTTGCTGCGAACTCACTCACTGCGCCGAACGGCAACTATGCTCAAACGTCGAGCTGAATTGCCTGACGCTGAGGCCTCGAATCTGGTACGACAACATCTCTGGTACGAACGCGCCATTCTCGATTCGCTCGGCAGATTCATGTCGGTTCCAGAAACAACACGGTCGCAAGCGTCGACCTTCTTATCCGACGTCGAGAAACTTGTCGGCGGAATACAAGCGCCGTCACCTGCGCAAGGCGAAGCGCGTCTGGTATTCACACGCAATCGACAAGTCAAAGGTCCGATGTCGGTCTTTGGCTACGACTACTTCACCGATCACTATGGCGCGGAACGTGAAGCTAAGCTTCGACTTCTACAGTATCGAGGCCTGCGTGGCTCGGGAGGTGACTACGCTTACGAAGTGCTGAACCTCGTGGATGGCCGCCGCACAGCGAAGGACATTCGCGATGCTGTGTCGGCTGAGTATGGGCCAATCCCATTCGAAGTCGTCCTGGAGTATTTGAGAGCTCTCGAGTCTATCGGAGTTTTAAAAGCCGCGACCAATTAGTCCGCGGATTGACGCGGATTAGCCAGGAGTGAACATGAAACTGAATCTAATGAGTTTGACATTTGTATTGATTAGTCTTACCGGTGTAATCAACGCGCAGGAAAGAAGAATGAAGATATACATCTCGGCTGATATGGAAGGAATCGTAGGCGTCGTCACGGGCGAGCAGCTCGGGCCGCAGGGTTTTGAGTACGCTCGCTTTCGCGAATTCATGACTCAGCAAGTTACGACAGCGATCGAGGCAGCCTTCGAGGCAGGTGCTACTGAAATAGTTGTGAGTGATTCTCACGGCAACGGGCAGAATCTGCTGATCGAGAAGTTGCCGAAGAACGTCACTCTTGTGCGCTCGTGGCCGCGACCGTTGATGATGATGCAGGGAATCGACGAGACTTTCGCGGGTGCAATCTTTATTGGTTACCACAGCGGCACGACTAATCCGCAAGGAGTCCGCGCTCACACAATCTCAAGCGCGCGATTTGCGGACGTGCAACTTCAAGGAGTTTCCGTTTCTGAGGCGGGAATCAACGCGGCAATCGCAGGTCATTTCAACGTTCCGGTCATTATGGTTTCCGGCGACGATATTGTTGTCAAAGAGACGACAGCGCTTCTGGGGAATATTGAGGGCGCAGTAGTCAAGTGGAGCTACGGCTTCCATTCAGCGAAGACGTTAATGCCCGAAGCCGCAAACGATTTGATCCGTGAGAAGGTGAAGAAAGCCATCACGAGAATCAAGGAGTTCAAGCCCTACAAACTGACAGCTCCCGTTCGCCTGGACGTGCGTTTCAAGAATTACCGACCATCAGAGGTGTTGAGCTACTTATCAATCGTGGAACGCACCGATGCTCATAGCATCAGATTCACAGGCAAGGATATTGTCGAAGTTTCGAAGTTCCTCGAGTTCATCGCTACCTATGAACCGGGGTTGGAACCCTGAACTAAACACTCAGTTTCGACCGTTCGTCTCACGAAACGGCCCGCTCGCGTATTCGGGACTTGTCTGAAGCCTTTCCCGGGCGTAGGATTCGCTCCACTTCAAACCCCATCCATAACTAAGGAGACACATTATGAAACTGAGAAGTCTCTTAATCGCATCTTGCGTTCTCTTCTCGGCAGGTTTGGTTACTGCTCAATCTGCATCCGATCCAGTCTCAGGAACGTGGAGAGGCTTCATGGGTCCGGGTACGAGACCTCAGTTTGCGGTCACATTGGATCTGAAGCTGGCTGGCTCTGATGTTTCAGGCACGCTTGTCGGTCTGCCAAGCCCGGGTGACGTGAAGAAGGGCTCGTTCGATGAGAAGACCGGAGCGATCAATCTTCAACTTGGCATCAGCGGCGAGTCCGTTGTGCGTCTCGTTATGGAAGGTACGGTTGTTAAAGATATGGCAACCGGCCGAGTGAGTGGAGACAATCAGGCCGGCACCTTCATGATTTCAAAAGTGGGATCCAGTTCTTCTTCACAACAGCCGGCGGCGAGCAACGTGAATGGAGAACTGCGGCGCAGTTTTGGTGAGGTTAGTGACTGGGTGAGTAAGGCGGCAGACATGGTGCCGGCCGAGAAATACAATTATCGCCCCGTCGAGACAGTGCGGACGTTTGGCCAACTGATCGGGCATGTAGCTGACGCTTACATCTTCTTCTGCTCACGTGGTTCAGGTAAAAATGTGCAGTGGTCTGACGCCACGGAAAAGGGAACTACCGACAAGGCGACGTTGGTTCCGAAGTTAAAGCAAGCTCTCGAAGGTTGTAATGCTGCGTATGGCAGCGGCAATCAGATTGGGCCGTTGATCGACAACGTAGGCCATACAAATCTGCATTATGGAAACATCATTACGTACATGCGAATGATGGGAATGAAACCGCCCTCAAGCTGATTACTGGGAGTGCGGGCGTCTCGCCCGCCTTCGTTTTTGGGTAAATCGTAAGTTTACTAGTTCGGAAGGCGGGCGAGACGCCCGCGCTCCCAGTAAAGAAAAGGAGTGCAGCGGTTAGCTGCACTCCTCAATGCCTAGACCAAACCCGCGGTTAGAAGTTGAATCTCACTACGAATTGTACTGGACGTCCACCGGGATCGTTCGTTGTCGAAATATCCTGGTAAGCGGACGTGATCAATCCGAATGTTGCAGCACTGTAGTTCGGAGTCTGCAGCCCGAGATTCGTAGGAGTAAGCTTCGGATCGTCAACGGCTGAACTTCCACCAACCAGGAAGTTGATGTTATTGAAAGCATTCAGCATTTCCATCCGCAGCTCGAGATTGGTCTTTTCTGTAAATCTGAACTTCTTCACCAATCCCAAATCGAACCGGACGAAGCGCGGTCCCTCGAGAATCAAATTCGCGAAGCCACACTGACCCGGGAATGACTGGATACATCCATGGCTATTCGCCGGTGCAATGTACCTGCCAGTCGGAGCGCCAAGCGCACCATATCCCGCACCCGTTGCTGACACGCTGAAAGCACGACGCGTGTTTAGAATGATGTCGTCGGGCAGGAACGTCACCGTTCGGTTAGGTTGCCTGCGAGCATCCACGGCCTCCTGCAACTCTTTAACTGTCATTCCAACCAACTGAACGTTGCCGAGTGCAAACGGTCTGCCGCTTTGAATACGAGCTGTTCCGTGGACTTCCCAACCGCCGACGAGGTGATTGGTTAATCCGCTTGAGCTGCCGAGCAACCACTTACCACGACCGAAAGGCAGTTCGTAAATCCAGTTCGCCTTGAAGCCGTGCTCGAGATCCTGGACAGCTCGATACCTCTCCAACCCTTCATTGTCACTGCGAAGCGTCAAAGGCTGGGCCAATGAGCTCTGGCTGGAAGCGTAGAAATTGGTTAAGGACTTGGACCACGTGTAGCTTGCCTGGAGCAGTAAGCCTCCAGAGAAACGACGCCTCAACTCCAATTGCATCGCGTCATACCACGTGTCTGTGTCGTTCGTCGTCAGTGTCACCGACTGAATGCCTGCGCCCAGAAGTCCTACCGTGGGGTTCACCACGAAGAAGTTCAAGGGGAAGCCAGCGGCAACACCATTGCCGAGGAAAGTGTTTTGCAAGGTAGTTGCAAAGCCAATCGGATTGGCAAAGTTCGGATTCAACTGCGTGAGTCGCGTCGTGTTTGTGAATTGGGCGACGCTGGCGTAAGCCGCCGGGTTGTTAGCTCCCGCATTTGAACCCGTAAAGAAGCCGAGCATGATTGGCAGTGGCTGCGTTCCGGTTCCTGCTCCGAAAAAGGCGTAGGTGTTACCGCGTCCGGCAGCCTGATTTGCAGCAAGGTTAGCCTGAGCGCGTTGAAACTCCGTCAGGAAACCGTTCTCGACGACGTTGACTTCGTTCAAACCATAACGTCTCCAGAGGTCACGGCCACGAGTGCCGACATACCTCGCTTCGAATACGGTGTCCTTGAAGATTTCCCGCTGGACGCCGATGTTCCACGAATGGACCAATCCCGTTTTTAGATCCGGATCAAAGCCTCCGATCGTATCGAGAGGTTGAACGTCGATGGGATAAGTTGGAGTGTCTGCGAATGATGGCGGAGTCAGCGCCGCGCGGTTTTGGAACAGAGTTCCAATCGGCAGCGTTCCTGCGTCCACATCGCTGTTGAGCGTCAGAGTTCCTCCAGGATTCGCAGAGACAATCTGCGTGATGTTTCCCAGACCTTCGCGAACGAAGGCGACCGAGTAGCCAGCGCGAACTACGCTCTGCCCACTATCGCCGAACAAGCGATGCAAGATCCCGCTGCGGAAATCCGGAGACCACGCAATGCTTGCGCTCGGAGCGAAGTTGTTCCAGTCAGCATCGTAGAGCTTTTCGCCGATCCCGAGTGGAGTCAACTGTGTCGTCTGGCCGGTCAGTGTCCCGGGCTTGAACAGATTTCCTTCGCCCGACTCGCCGAACAATCCAGCGAAAGTAGCCTTCGCAAAGTTCTCATTCTGGGCAACGATAGGTTGTTGCGGCTCCCAGCGAACGCCGAAATTGATTGTTACGTTCGGACGGAAGCGCCACGAGTCCTGTGCGAACAGGGCGTACTGTGGCTGGCGGAACTTCAAGATCTGTCCACCAAACAAGGTATACCGACCATCGTTAAGAAAGGCGGCGCGATCCACTGCCGTCACACGACCCGTCAAGGTCGCATAAAGCTGAGCTGCGGTCGCGAGGTCAACTGCGGATGCCCCGGGGAAGTTGGTGGTTGTGAAGAGAGCTTCGGCGGGATCGCCATCAGCGATGCCAAAGTTCACGTTCGCAACTACGTTGTTAACAGCGTTCGAAAACGTCTTGATCAGATTGTAGTTACCACCGAAGTTGATTGTGTGTTTTCCTTTGACCCAGGTCAGGACGTCCGAAAAATCAAAACTCGGCGTGTTGCGCTGGCTGGATCCGAAGTTCACACCAAACGCTCGATTGCCTCGTTGCGGAAATGCCTGCACCGCGGAAGCATCGGTGATAGCAAGATCATTAAGGTTCAGGTCAAAGCCTCCCTGATTCTCGAATTGCGATGGACCAATGGGACCAAAGTTCGATTGGCCACCCAGCATTCCGAAGCGAGCTTCGTTGATCAGGGTCGGAGTAAGTGTTGAACGCAGCGATGTTGAGTTGGTCCATCGCTGTGAGTTCTGACCTGCCGAGTTAGGAAATCCGGGGAATGCCGGATCAGTCTGATTCAGAAAGTCGACCGGTTTGCCGCCGAACTCCTGATAGTTCCACACGTTCGAAAGAATGTGATTTGAAGTGATGTTGTAGTCGAGGCGTACAGTTGTGAAATATCGTGTCTGCCCACCCTGACCGACAAAGTTGAACTGCTGGCGATTTGGGTCACCGGCAATTGGCAGAACGCTGCCATCAGCGGTTGATGATCGAATCTGACCAAGCAGTGCTCCGATGGTTGGGTCGACTGTTGATGGAAAACCGTTCGCGCCCGCAAGTGTCAGAACATTTACCTGCGTGCCATTGCTCGTGGTGAAAATTCCACTTTGCGCTTGTGGACTCAGAATGGTTCGCTGTCGAAGTTGCTGTTCAGGCAAACGAAACTCTTCGTAGTTCACGAAGAAGAACGCTTTGTCTTTTCCGTTGAAGAGTTTTGGAATCGTGATTGGGCCACCAACTCGACCTCCGTACTGATTGAGAAGGATCCGGTTGCGTGGAGCTTTGCCGAAATAAGTCGGCGCGAGCGTTTGATTGTTGAAGAAGTAGTTTGCTGTTAGCGTGGGTTCTCGGTGGTACCAGTACAGGCTACCGCCGAAATCATTCGTGCCGCCTCGGGTTACAAATTTAATTTGCACCGCACCGTCGCCCGCACTTTCTGCTCCGGGAGCAGCAGTTGATACGGTCACTTCGCCCACAGCATCTATACGTGGTCTAACAAAAGTAAAGAAGCCGTCATTCGAGCTGATCAAGTTGTCCTGTACATCGACACCGTCAAGCGTGATGTTCAGGGCTCCTTTGGGTAAGCCATTAACGGTTGACGTGCGCGGGCGGCCAGTGGTTTGCACACCCGGCAGCAGCGTGACCAGATCGAGTGCGTCACGCGAAGCTTGCGGTTGATCGACGATCTGGCGGCCGGTGATCGTAGTACCAACGGTCGCGTTCTGCGTCTGTATCAACTCACCGGCTACGTCGACTACTTGGACCGTCTCTTGCGGAGCGCCGACTTCCATCGTGACGTTTACGCTCGATGGTGAACCAACGTCTACCTTTACGTCGGGCGCAACCGTAGTCTTGAAGCCCGGAGCCGAAATCGTCACCGTATAAGAACCGGAGACGAGAGCCGGCACGTTGAAGGTGCCGTTGTCAGCTGTCGTTGCGGTGAACTCCTGATTTGTCGCATTGTTTTTCACCGTCACCGTCGCGCCGGGTACAACTGCATTCTGCGGATCGGTGACAGTACCGGCGATTGCACCGGTAGAACCGCTCTGCGCGTAGGCTGGTGGTCCACTCAATGCGAGCAGAATCATCGCAGCAGCGATGAGAAATCGTTTCATGATGTATCCCTCCAAATTAGCTTTCGATCTCGAAGGTTTTCCGAAGTTTTGGAAATGGTGAAGCACCCTCGAGCTTGCTTCGGATTAACAAAGCGCAAGGATTGTTCCGTCGAATGGCTTACTTCGACTTTCAGTCTTGCGGGTTCAAGGAGAGATCAATGTCCGTCCGAAGTCTTGCTTAATTTGGATATTTGCTCGTTCGAATCTTGCTGGATTTGGATAAGCGCATACATCCAATTTTCTACGGACACACACTTTTACGAATTCTCGGATGAAGTGTTTTGTAAGGTTAGACAAGCTGACTCTCAAGAATTTCTCAAGGATTACTCAAGGCATGAGGTTATGGTTTGGAAATCCTGGAGTGTCGGAAATGAAAGAAAAAGGGGTTATTAAGTCACATACAATTCTGGTTGCCGATGACAGTGATGATCTGCGCGAGTTAATTGTTACTCATTTGCAAAACCGGGGATACAGAACAATTGAGGCGACGAATGGTATCGAGGCGATAGATCAGGCGCATAAGAGTTCACCAGAGTTAATACTGATGGATATCAATATGCCGCTCCTTGACGGGTTAAGCGCCACACGGATCATTCGGCAGGCTCATCGATTGCCGCACACGACGATCGTTGCGTTCTCAGCTTATCTCAGCGGAAGTAACCGGCAGCATGCACTCGAGGCGGGTTGCGATGATTACGTGACAAAGACGGAATTCGTTGACCGGTTGGATCAGATCCTGGAACGTTTCGCTCCGAACTGATTAAGCCGAATCGCTGCCATGCGCCGTAAGTTTTTCCCTCGTGGCTCTTATCGCGTCCGAAAGCTTCGACGCGTTCTTGCCACCTCCTTGGGCCATATCAGGCTTTCCACCTCCCTTACCATCGAGTAACACGCACGCTTCTCGCATCAACACGTTCATGTCTCCAGGCGCATCAGCGGATCGAGCAAACACTATTCGCGCCGCCTCCTTCTCAGCAGAGCCAAGTAAAGCAACAACCTTCGAATGCGCAATTATTGCCTGTGCCAGGTGCTTCAATGATTCAGCAGCGCGATTAGGAAAAACCTTTGATACGAGTCGAACGTTTCCGTTGAAAACTTCCGCCTCCGAAATGAGGTCGGTAGCTTCAACGCGTGCGGCGATCTCTTCCAGGCTGCGCACTTGACGATGTAATTCTTTGTTCTCTTCAACCACCTTCTCAGCAAGTGACGGGGCATCGTCGCGTCCGGCGCTGAACAAGGCGGCGACCTTTCGCGCGCTCTGATTTGCACGACGGTAATCATTGAGAGCTCTCATGCCCGCGACAAACTCGATCCGCGTCATGCCTTTCGCTCGCTCCCACGAACGTACGGCAATCATTCCAACTTCACCGGTTCGGTACGCGTGAGTCCCACCGCAAGGCGTCAGATCGAATCCTTGAATTTCGATCAAGCGTAGGTTGCCATTTCGCGCAGGCTCTTTCCTAAGAGGCATTGATGAGGCTTCTTCCGATGTCACGTCATGAATTGTGATCTCTCGATCTTCCCACACAACATTGTTGGCGAGCTCCACTGCGCGCTCTATTACTTCGTTTGTGGGATTCGAGAGCTCAACATCGATCTCACAGGATTGCTCCATCACGCGAAAACTTCTGGTGGGAGCGTTGAAAAGCGTAACGAGAGCTTGTGACAGAATGTGTTGTCCTGTGTGTTGTTGGATGTGGTCGAGCCGCCGCAGCCAATCGACGCGGCCGCGTACTGATGATCCGACGTCAGGAGCCCGACCTTGAATGACGTGTAGGATTCCCTCGTCTTCATTGTCGATGCATTCAACGACCCTGATGCCATTGAGCGTGCCGGTATCGCTCGGCTGGCCTCCGCCCGTCGGATAAAACGCAGTGCGATCGAGGGTGATAGCGGTCCAACCGCTGACTCGTTCGGATTTGTCGATCACGCGCGCTTCAAATTCGATGAGGTGCGAGTCCTTATAATATAACCGTTCCGTAGACATGACGTGTTTGTCTGATCAATAAACCAACACTTAGAACCATGCAAGAGAAGATAAGCCGCCGATAAACGCGAATCAGAACAGAGAAGGTGTTAGAAGGCCTTTTTCGGTTTTCTTTCAGTTTTATCGGCGTCAATCCGCGGCCGGTTTTCTTCGTTTTGACATGGATGTTCTGAAATGCACATAATCCGGCACTGCTTTCCATCCAGATGATTCCACACACTTGTTCCCGGAGCTGACTTGCATGAACGGTTGTTTCAGATCGCTGGTTCGTCTTCTTATCGCTGCGTTGGTCGTTCCTCTCATCAGTGTAACTGTCCTGGGCCAGGAGACGCGTCCTCTGCCTTCGATAACTTACCGGCTTTCAATGCCAAAGCCAGCTTCGCACCTTTTTCAAGTTTCAATTGACGTTGGGATGCACCAGGATTCAACTGAGCGTTCGCTGGATTTTCAGATGCCGATGTGGTCGCCGGGTCGCTATGCAGTGTTTGATTTTGCGAAGAACGTTCAGGAGTTCCGAGCCGAGGCTCTCGCATGCAAAGCGGGTTCTGACGGCGCTTGTCAGGTCGGTCCGCTCAAAGTGCGACGACTTGATAATCAGACATGGCGAGTCATGACTGGGAGTGTTCAGAGGTTCACCGTTAACTACAAAGTGTTTGGCAACGATCTATCCGGTACTTTTTCGCAGCTCAACACGCGTCATGGAAACTTCAATGGCGGATCGATTTTTACGTACATCGCCGGGCACAAACGCGATCCGGTGCGGTTGGTAATCGAGCCGCCCCAAGGTTGGCGCGTGATAAATGGGTGGACCACTGATGCTGATCAGCGTGAATGGCAGTTTCCGAATTGGGATGTAATGATCGACACTCCGACGGAGGTGGCTCCGGACTGGACGGAAGATCAATTTCAAGTCGATGGCAAAAAGTATCGCGTGGTCGTTCATTCATTCGGATCAGAAGGAGGAAAACGTACCGCCCTCGTGCGAGACATCGAGCGAATTGTCCGCGCCGAAACGGCTATGTGGGGTCCGCCGGAATTCGATTCGTACACTTTTCTGATTCATTTCGCAGCCGACGACCGATCGGGCGATGGGATGGAGCACCTCACTTCGACACAGATCATCCAGCCCGGCGCACTGGCTGATTCAGGAACATACGACGACACGTTGGACACCGTGTCTCATGAGTTCTTCCATGTTTGGAACGTCAAACGTCTTCGGCCGATTGAGTTGGGGCCATGGGATTTCACGCGAGCCGTCAGCACCAGAGGATTGTGGATTGCCGAAGGCTTCACCAACTACTACGGCCATCTGATGTTGCGGCGGGCAGGACTTTGGGACGACATGAGGTTTCTCAAACGCGAGAGCACGACAATCAATAACATCGAAAACTCACCGGGCACTCGTTTGATGAGCGCGGAAGAGTCGTCGCTGTCAGCGTCATTCATCGATGATGCGCCTCATGCGCAGGAGACGAATCTCAGCAACACTGCGATCAGTTACTACCCGAAGGGTGAACTGATAGCTCTCGTACTGGACGTGATGATTCGCGGTAAGACCGGTGGTAAGAAGTCGCTCGATGACGTCATGCGAAGAATGTATGACGAGTTCTACCTCAAGAGTCCGGCGGTGAGCTATTACCTCCGGGGTCGGGGATATACCACTGAAGACTTTCAACATGTAGCCTCGCAAGTGGCAGGCGTGGACCTGAGTGATTTTTTTGACAGGTACGTGCGTGATGTTCAGACGCTGCCTTACGACGAGGCATTTCAGTCGGTAGGCCTTCGCTTGGTACGAGTACAGGCGCGAGAGCCTTACAACGCCGGCATGGCGCTCTCGTTTGACGAACCGAGTGCGTTTATCGAAAACGTTCGCAACAACTCGCCTGCTGAGGAAGCTGGTTTGCAGAAAGGCGACGAGATAATCAGTCTCGGAGGCAGGCCGATCAAGCGCGACACCTGGCTGACAATACTGGCTAAGTATAAAGAGAAGGACCAGGTGCCGATTTTAGTCAAACGCGATCGCAAGACGATTCAAGCGATGATAACGCTCGGCGAGCCAGACCGTTTTGAGTACCGCATCGAAGAGCGCCCGGGAGCTACGGCGGAAGAGAAGTCGCTGCGCCAGGCTTGGCTCCAGGGTCGGAAGTGAGGCGAAAGAAAATAAGCCGCGGCTCGTCTTTTTTCCTTACGGCACCAGGATCTGGATAGTATGTGGCGCTATCTCGAATCGCATCGGGAGATCACCGATTACCTCGCCATCAACCTGCACTGGAACGCTTCCTGTTGCGGAAGCATGTGTCGCGCGAGCAAACCGAACTCCTGCCCGGCCTGCCCGTATGCCCTCTCTTCTCATCGCCGACGATAGCAAGTGTAGATAGCGGATGCGGCTCCGAGTTTGGATGATGCATATCTCGAACTCAGGTTGGTCAAGACTTGCTCCAGGAGTAATCGCAAGGTCTCCTCCGTAACTCGGAGCGTTCCCGATACTCACAAATGTTGCCTCGTATGACTCGCCATTCACTTGCAGCGTGAATGAAGCTGGATGCCATCTCGCCAGCTGCCCGAATCCAGTCAGCCAGAAAGCGCCCCTGCCCAGATGCTTCTTCAATCGCGGATTTACCTGGTTGACGACCGCAGCGTCCAGACCTATACCAGCCATCAGCAGAAAATATCTACGAGTGTTTCTGACTTCATCGATTGCGACGCCGACATGGATTTTGCGCGTCTTGCCTTTAGCAATTACGTCAACGGCTCCATCCGCGTCGAGTGGCAAACCGAGCTCGCGAGCCAGAACGTTAGCCGTACCGCGTGGAATAATCGCCAGCCGCGTTTCAGTTCCGACTAAACCCTGAACGGCTTCGTTAATGGTGCCGTCACCTCCGCAGACTATAACTTGACCGACACCTCTCTGAGCTGCTTCCGCCGCAAGGCGAGCAGCATCGCCGGGACCAGCTGTGGATACGAGCTCAGTTTCCACACCGCGTAGGCGTAACGATTCGCTGATAGCTTTTATCGATTGCGTACGTTTTGATTTGTACCGACCGGTCTTCGGATTGAAGATTAAAATCGGCTTTTGTTCACGCATTAACTGCTCTGTCCTGTTTGGAGGAAAAATGCCTCACGTTCATCCGAGCGCCAAAACGTCCCGCGCAAGTAACAAAAATTGTTACTTGCTTCGTTACCAGATACTGACCACACCGTTCAATGAGACTGATCTTATGAACAATATAGAAATCTAAATGGAAGTTGCCAATTGTGAACACGAGCTATCCGTTTGTGGATTGTCGAATTGCTTCAATTTGACCGCTCTCTTCGAATTCCTTGGACAATTTTGTGAGCCGATCGAACCTTCCTCCCTAGGCACCGTATTTGCAAATATGCCACGCGATTAAAATGCAAGATCGAATGCCGAAATCTGTGGAATCCATGACCTATTGAGAGTGATTAATAGATATCGGCAAAAGGAAGATTTTCCTGGGGGAATCGGAGGAGAACTATGCACAGGGAACCTGTAACAATTGGTCGTTATTTAAAAGGACGAGATACGAGGGGGCGCGTGGGTGTTCGTAATTGGCTAGGTGGAATCTTTGGTTGCCAGCACCGCCAAATGAGCCGTCCTTTTTCAAGACAGGGCGAGACGTATCGTGTCTGTTTAGCTTGCGGCGCTCGCAGACAGTTTATCGAGAGCACATGGGAGACACGTGGTCCTTTCTATTTTGCAAGCGCGAAGACTGCAGACGTTGATTGCACCCCTGAAGTAAAAGCACAGAAGGTTGTACGTCGCCCGAAGCTTTTGAAGACTGTAGCGTAAGCAGGTAAGACTTAGTTCATTCACAAGCGTAGGTTGGCGGTTACTCCAGGCGGTAGTTAGGCGCCTCTTTAGTAATAATCACATCGTGCACGTGCGACTCACGAAGGCCGGCTGATGTGATACGAATGAATTTTGTCTGCTCCTGAAACTCACTAATCGTGCGGCAACCCGTGTAACCCATACCGGAACGAAGTCCACCCACCAACTGTGTAACCATCTCAGCCAAAGTTCCCTTGTAAGGAACTCTCCCCTCAATCCCCTCCGGTACAAGCTTCGATTCCATCTCAGTTGCATCCTGTGCGTACCGATCGCGCGAACCCTCGCGCATTGCTCCAATCGAGCCCATTCCCCGGTAGCTCTTAAACGATCGACCCTGGTAAAGGATTACCTCACCTGGAGCTTCTTCCGTTCCCGCAAAAAGCGACCCAATCATGACAACGTCTGCGCCCGCGGCAATTGCTTTCGCGACATCGCCTGAGAACTTTATTCCCCCGTCGGAGATGACAGGCACCTTACCCGCTCGAGCCGCTTTGACACATGACGCGATTGCAGTTATTTGCGGTATGCCGGCACCAGTCACGACTCGGGTCGTGCATATGGAACCCGGGCCAATACCTACTTTGATTGCGTCGACTCCAACGCGGATTAATTCTTCGGCTCCTTCAGCAGTACCGACGTTCCCGGCCATCAGGTCGGTTTCCGGGTGGCGCTGTTTTATCTCACGGATAGCTTGCAACACTCTGGATGAATGACCATGTGCTGTATCTATCACAAGGCAATCGACTCGTGCACGGACCAGTTCGTCAGCACGTTCGCGGTAGTCTCCTGTGGCTCCAATCGCTGCTGCCACTCGCAGCCGTCCTAAATCGTCTTTAGCAGCAGTTGGATACTTGATTGCCTTCTGAATGTCTTTGACGGTAATCAACCCTTTGATCCGTTTGTCGTGGTCGACAACGAGCAATTTTTCTATACGGTGTTTCTGCAGAACAGCCTTCGCTTGTTCCAGAGTTGTTCCTACCGGCACGGTTACCAGCGGCTGTTTTGTCATTACTTCCGAAACAGGTATGTCAAAACGTGTTTCGAAACGAAGGTCACGATTGGTGATGATTCCAACCAGATGCCCATCTTCATCAACAACAGGAACGCCGCTGATGTGATAACGCTCCATCACCTGAAGTGCTTCGCGAACAGGTCGATCGGGTCGAATCGTTACCGGATCCACAATCATGCCCGACTCGGATCGTTTGACCTTATCGACTTCCTCCGCCTGACGCTCGACTGGTAGGTTCTTGTGAATGACTCCGATGCCGCCCTGTTGCGCCAATGCGATCGCGAGCGATGCTTCGGTTACTGTATCCATTGCCGCCGAGCACAACGGGATTTGCAATCGAATGTTGCGGGTAAATTGAGTAGAGGTGTCGGTCTCAGAAGGAAGAACGTCGGAATGACCGGGCACCAGAAGAACGTCGTCGAAGGTGAGACCCTCTGGAATGTTAGATGTGATCATAACGGGCTAATTTTACTCCTTATAATTGGGCCGACGATCGGGCGGCAAAATGTGGTTCGTTTAAAACGCGACTGCCCGCCACTTTGGCGGGCAGTTTGGAGTGCAAGCAGTGGAGCAAGCGACCGCACTTTCCGGCCTTGCACCTTGTGATGCAAACAAGAACCGAATCGGTAGCTTTATTGCGGTACGACTTCGTAATCAAAACCTATACTCGGGACACCTGTTGAAAGGCTGGTGCGCCGTGGAGCGTTCGCCACATTGGCGATCCGCTGAAAATTTTCGTCGCTTCGAGCGGTGCGCTTTTGATACCAATGAAGGCCGGCAAGCGCCGCCAGGGTCAATAGCGCGAGAATCACGATTGTCAAAACCACAGTCAAAACGGGCGAACGCGTTGCCTTCGCGTCGGTGTAAACCTTCGACTGAAGCGGTGTTGTGGAAACATCATCGGTGGATTCCCCTTGCTCGCGCATATAGCGGGTATAGCCCTCGACGGCACGGTTTTCATCGTAACCCACACACTTGGCATAAGCACGGATGAAGCTCTTATTAAATATGCCTCCAGGAAGCCGCTTGTAATCGTTCGATTCGATTGCTTCGAGATAACGAATTGCAATACGTGTCTGATCCGAGATTTCGCGTAAAGGAATCCCTCTCTGCTCGCGCGCGAGTCGTAACTGTTCGCCAATGCTTTGTGCCATTTCCAATCGCTCGCCCTCTAGCGTTTGGCTGCGGCTGGTCGTACTTGCACTCCCGCTGAGAGTAAACCGTGATTGATTTTCGGATCGCAAGTGCCTAAGTCCCACTTTTGCCGCACTATAGCTTTAGCTGCTAAACCGTGTCAAACTTTCGTGTTTCACCAGTTGGGCATCTCTTGATTCTTCGCTCGTGCGGTGATACGTTGACCCCACGAGTCGTTAAGTCGCTTTAATTTCTACAATCGAAAAGTGAGGATAAGGTGATGCCCTTAGAAGCTCTCGGAATGGTCGAGACGAAAGGCTTCGTCGGTGCCGTTGAGGCTGCTGACGCGATGGTCAAGGCCGCTAATGTCCAACTCCTTGGCAAGGAATATATTGGGGCTGGGTACGTAACAATCTTTGTTCGCGGCGATGTCGGCGCAGTCAAGGCAGCGACCGATGCAGGTGCTGCTGCGGCACGCAGAGTCGGCGAGTTAATCAGCGTACACGTGATTCCACGTCCACATGCTGAGGTCGAGCGCGTGCTTCCGGTGGATGGTCGCACTGGTTTGAGTCCCGACGAACGAGCGATTCAGGGAGGAGCGCGCGGTCAATTGGGACAGGGAGATCAGAGCCGCTCACTGCAGTCAGGATCACGCGAGGCAAACAAAGACAGGGCTAGGTAATGAGGTAATTTTCGATTTTCGATTGTCGATTTGTTCATTCGGCAATCGAAAAATCAGCAATCGGAAATCGGAAATGGCCTGAGGGGGTGGTTATGTCAGCAGATAAAGACCTGGTCTCAGTTCAGGAAGCAAGGGATTTTGTAGAAGCAGCTCACAAGGCCCAGGCACTGATCGCTAATTTTGATCAGGCAAAGATTGATCTTATTTGCGAGACGATGGCGAAGGCGGCTCTGCGTGAAGCCGCACGTGTCGGAGCTCTGGCAGTTGAAGAAACGGGTTACGGTATCCCTGCAGACAAACAGGAAAAGAACCGTTTCGCAGCCGAGGATGTTTGGAACTACTTTCGTGGGCTTCGCACGGTTGGTGTTGTGTCGGAATCGAAAGACGTAGTTGAAATTGCCAGCCCGCGAGGTGTTGTTGCCGGCATCATTCCCTCAACGAATCCTACCTCAACCGCGATTTTCAAGATTCTGATAGCCATTAAGTCGCGAAATGCCATTGTGCTGTCACCACACCCCTCGGCGGCTCGCTGCATCAGCGAGACTTGCAAAGTGATGAAGGAAGCAGGGATTAAGGTTGGGCTACCGGCTGATGCGATCGCCTGTATGAGTACTGCTACCATCGAAGGCACTGAAGCCCTGATGAAGCATAAGCAGACGGCGGTCATTCTTGCGACTGGAGGAATTGGTCTCGTTCGTGCTGCGTACTCTTCGGGTAAGCCGGCGTTCGGCGTTGGTCCCGGAAATGTTCCTGTATTTATAGAAAGGTCTGCAGATGTTCCGAAGGCAGTGCAGGATATTTTGACTGGGAAGTGTTTTGACAATGGAACTATCTGCGCTTCTGAACAGGCGATCGTTTGCGATGCTCCTATCGAGAAGGCGGTCCGCGATCAGTTCAAAGCCCAGGGTGCGTACTTCCTATCAGCTGCGGAGGCGGATCAACTCGGTAAGATCGTAGCGACGCCACAACGCACATTGAATCCAAATATTGTCGGTAAGTCAGTTGACGTAATTGCAAAGATGGCGGGGCTCAGCGTCCCAGCGGGAACTCGATGTCTGATCGCGGATGTTGGTGGAGTTGGAAGAGATTATCCATTGTCGATGGAAAAGCTCTCACCGATTCTCGCTTTTTATGTGGCTGATGGACTCGCTCGTGGCGCCGAACGCAGTCACGAGGTCTTGAGCTACGGCGGTATGGGCCACACCGCGGGCGTTCACACGCGATCGCGCGAGGCTGCGATTAACTTCGGGCGTGAAATGCCCGCGTCGCGAATCACCGTTAACACACCTACGACTCATGGAGCGATCGGATTCTCAACGGCCCTTCCACCGTCGATGACTTTGGGTTGTGGCTCATGGGGCGGAAACGTCACTTCTGACAACGTCTCGCCACTTCACTTAATGGACATCAAGCGAGTTGCTTTTGAAACGCGACCTGTAAAGAGTGTGAGGCCTGCGGTTTCTACACAACCAGTCTCAACTCCGGTGCAACCTCCCGTACCGGCACCGCCAGCGCGTCAACCGGCCGTTGCAGGTGGAAAGATCAATCGAGAAGAGATCGCCGCAATCGTCGATCGATTTCTCGCCGGAAGAAAACCGGAGGAAGTGCAACCACCTTTACCTCCGGCTCCGGAAGTCGAGGCCGGCAGCATGTACACGGGGAATAGTCAGGCTCAGCCGTCTCGTTCTGGAAATGGAGCAACGGCGAGCGCAAGCTCTGCAGGTAGCGGCACAGGCGGTTCGCCGTCAGTGAATGGAAGAAAGGCCGTCGATTTTGTGAGTGAAGATGACGTGCGGCGCGCTCTGCAAAAAGGCGAAAAGATTTATATCAACGGGAGAACAATCATCACACCTGCGGCAAGAGATATCGGTGAGCCGGCTGAAGTGTTCGCAAAGGTTTAGAATGTTCCTAGGCAAAGTAGTCGGCACAGTCTGGTCCACCAAGAAGACGCCGGACCTTGAAGGCGTCAGGTTTCTAATCGTCCATCCTTACGATCTCAACAAAGAACCCACCCGGAACATTGTGGTTGTCGCGGATCGGCTCGGCGCTGGAACTGGTGAAATGGTCATGTGCGCCTTTGGAAAAGCCGCGCGCTCAGCTATCGGCAATCAGGAAATGGCCATCGAAGCCGCCGTCGTCGGCATTGTGGACAGGGTAGACATTACCGACACCACGTCTGATGAGATGATTCAGGCAGCTCGCGAACTGGCGCGCGACAACGGCAAGAGATAGGGATTTTCGATTGTCGATTGCCGATTAGTGATTGCCAACGAGATTCCGCAGCAGGGTGTCGCAAATCACAAATCGTCAATCGACAATCGAAAGTTCCAAAATGGCGAACGAAGACCTCATCTATCGAATTACTCGTGCAGTCTACGACCGGCTTGGGTCTACTGCTGACGAGCAAATGGTCGAGCAGCTTGTTACTGACATTTACCGGGAAATTCAGAACACTAAAGAGCTAACTCAACATCAGCCATCGAAGTCGTTCGAAACATCTGGTAATCAATCCAGTCGTGAAGGATCTTCGGAGCGGATGGTGATTTCCGTCTTTGGAATGGATCACCCTGGAATCGTGGCTGGCGTGTCACAGATCCTGGCCGAGGCAGGTTGCAGCATCGTCGACATTAATCAAACAGTGGTCCAGGGC
>JBKPAC010000177.1:0-15988 GCA_046726175.1 Acidobacteriota bacterium | reverse complement strand
GCAAGCCCAATACGCGTCGGAGTCGAATGATATTGTTCTGCAACCTGATCCAGAGCTTTGAGTATTCGCAAGCCACGTTCATTCAAATACTTCTTGACCGTCCCACCGCGAGCACTCTTTTCAAGATCAGCGTCCGAACGGTACTTGCCCGAAAGAAATCCTGCCGCCAACGAGTAATACGGGATTACACCGACACCTTCTTTCACGCAGAGTGGCTCAAGCTCGTCTTCGTAAACTGCTCGGTCGTACAAATTATAAAGCGGCTGCAGACTCTCGTACCTAGGAAGGCCCAGTCTCTTGCTCGTGTCCAAAGCTTCGGCGAGTCGTTGTGCGTGGTAGTTAGATGCACCAATTGCCCGGACTTTTCCCTCCTTGATTAATTGATCGTAAGCCTCCAGAGTTTCCTCCAGAGGTGTCTGAGGATCATCCTGATGCGATTGGTAAAGATCAATGTGATCAGTTTGCAGTCGCCGAAGAGACTCATCAGCCGAGCGCAGGATGTGACTTTTCGACAATCCCTTTCTGTCTGGCGCCATTTCCATTCCCACTTTCGTGGCTACGATGACCGCTTGGCGTTTTCCGCTTCGCTTCAACCAGTTCCCGATGATTGCCTCGGACTCTCCGCCTTGATTGCCGGGAACCCATTTCGGATAAACGTCGGCAGTATCGATGAGGTTAAAGCCGGATGAGACAAACGCATCAAGCAACGGAAATACGGCGGGCTCGTCAACCGTCCAGCCAAAGACGTTGCCACCCAAAGCAAAGGGGGCAACTTCCAATCCAGAATTCCCTAACTTACGTTTCTTCATGATGGCTTCTCACTTCCTATTTTTAGCGCCTAGCATAGGCTGATCTTCGTCACAGCTTTCGCACATTTCAAACAAGGTTTCTACTGACTGAGCGCAAATCAGAGAACATTACCGCTTTCCAAGTTGAGAAACGATCCACGAAATGACACGAATTTGACGGAAGTTGAGCAAATTAAAGGAGAGGATACCGATCCACGAATTCACACGAAGATGATTGACTGAAGACAGAGCCGAACATACCGTGATCCGGTTCTGTGGAGTTGGCTCATTCATCAGGCGGCAAATCGAAAATTGAAAATTGCCAATCGGAAATCCGACGACCTGTTGACTACCTACATGTAACAATCTATACTCCTGTTGATTATCAACAGGAGACAGCCAATGGGAGAGGCCAAACATGAAGTTCTGCCTGGAACTCTCAACTTACTGATCCTTAAAACGCTCGCGACCCTGGGACCCTTACATGGTTATGGAATCACCCGCCGCATCGAGCAGGTCAGTGGCGACCTTCTCGAACTCAACCAGGGAACTATTTATCCGGCTTTGCTTAAACTCGAACAAGTGGGTTGGATCCGTACCGAATGGGGCGTGTCTGAAAATAATCGCCGCGCAAAATGCTATTCGCTTACCCGCAAAGGACGAAAGCAGTTGATTGAAGAGGAAGAAGCATGGCAGCGGACCTCTGCAATCGTCACTCGCTTCCTCGCACCGTCGGAGAAGTAACCCATGAACACATTCCGAATCTTTCTGTTTCGGCTGCGAGCTCTATTTCTCAAACGAAGCCTCGAGCAGGAGCTCGAAGACGAGATCCGCTCGCATCTCGAGATGCAGATTGAAGACCATCAACGTCAGGGGATGAGCGCGGAAGAGGCCCGTTATGCAGCGCTTCGAAAATTTGGCGGTGTGGACCAAGTGAAGGAGATGTACCGGCAGCGTCGAGGTTTGCCCGCAGTCGAGACTTTTGTTCGCGATCTGGGCTATGGGTTGCGCATGATGCGTCGCAGTCCCGGCATTACCGCCGTGGCAATTCTGTCTCTGGCTCTTGGCATTGGCGCAAACACCGCTCTATTCAGCGTCGTTGATGCGGCCTTGGTAAAGACGTTGCCGGTCGAGCAGCCGGAACGATTAGTGCTTTTTGAGTGGCAAGCCGGACGCGCATTCAGAATTAGTGGGATGAGTGGCACATCAAGCGTGCCCAGACCACCCGGTATGAGGGCGTTTTCTCTTTTTCGCTATGAACTCTTTGAAAGAATGCGACAAGCGCGTGCGGCAGCGCCGGAAAGTCCGCTCAGCGATTTATTCGCTTTTGGGCCAATCAGTGAGATGACCGCTATCGTGGGCAATGAGCCGGAGATCATCAATGGTCAGGCTGTGTCCGGCGGCTATTATGCCGGGTTGGGAGTGGAACCAATTTTGGGCCGCGCGATCAATGACGAAGATGACAAGGCCGGCGGCGCGCCGGTCGTCGTTCTCGATTACCGGTTCTGGCAGGAACGCTTTGGCTCTGACCTAACTGTCATTGGCCAGCAGCTCAAACTCAACAAGCAGTCTTTCACCATCATTGGCGTCACGCCACGCGCATTCAAAGGGGCTTTGCAGGTTGACTATCAACCGGTCGTCACAGTTCCGTTGGCCCACGAACCATTGCTTCGGGGTGAGGCGAGTCGCATGGGTACAGCGAAGGAACCAGGAGTGTGGTGGCTCAATGTAATGGGACGGCTCAAGCCTGGCGCTACTAACGAACAAGCGCGCGATAGCCTGGACGCCGCGTTTCAGACAACGGCGTTGGAAGTCATGCCGCCACCCCGCAAAGCGAACCAACCTGCGTCACTCGATCCAAAAGACTATCCGCACTTGATCTCGGAATCAGGCAGTCGCGGAATGCTGGACCATCGCAGAGAGTTTGCACCTACCATCTATGGACTTTTTGTCGTAGTGGCACTTGTGCTGCTGATCGCGTGCGCCAACCTGGCTAACTTGCTGCTCGCGCGAGCCACATCGCGCGCACCGGAGATCAGCGTGCGGCTCGCAGTTGGAGCCGGGCGTCGGCGTTTAGTGCGACAACTGCTAACTGAAAGTTTGCTGCTTGCGTTCATGGGCGGTATGGCCGGCATCCTCTTTGCTTTTTGGGGCAAGAGTGTGTTGCTCACGCTGACTGACAGGGAAACCGGGCTTTTGCCCAACGGTGTCGATCTCAGTCTGAATTGGCGTGTCCTGATATTTACTCTGGCTGTTTCGCTACTGACTGGCGTGCTGTTCGGAATGGCGCCGGCATGGCGCGCCACCAGTCTGGATTTAACAGCAGCACTCAAACAAAGCAGGCGCACAATCAGCGGCGTGTCACGCTTGAGCAAAGGGCTGCTCGTATTGCAAGTGGCCCTTTCTTCTCTTCTATTGGTGGGCGCCGGGTTGTTCATCCGAACGCTGTATAACCTGCAACATGTCAACCTCGGCTTCAATGAGCAGAATCTGCTGGTCTTCAAGCTACAGCCCGCGCAATCGGGCTACAAAGATGAGCAACTGTTACGCTTCTATGAGCAACTCTTCACTCGCCTGGATCACTTGCCGGGCGTAGGAGCGGCGACGTTTGGCCGCGTCGGACTCATAGCGAACGACAATTGGTTCCATGACTTCCTCCTTCCCGGCGAGACCAAGGAGACCGCCCCAGAGCACGTCACCATGCGGCAGATGGTGCGCGAGAATTACTTCGCTACGATGGAGATTCCCTTTCTGCGCGGGCGCGAGTTTACAGCCGAGGATGATGAGCGGGCACCCAAAGTGGCTATTGTCAATCAAATGTTCGCTCGTACGTTCTTTCCCGATCAGGATGTATTGGGAAAGCGTTTAACTCTTAACTATAACAATCATGAGGTGGAGGTTGTCGGTGTTGTAGCGGACACGAAATATCGAAGCCAGCGGGAGGAGATTCAGCCACTGATGTACACGCCCTGGCAACAGGAAAGCGACACAATCAGCGAGATGAGCTTCGCTCTACGCTCTCCGGGCGATCCATCTGCATTGGCCAACATGGTGCGTCAGGTTGTTCATGAACTAGACAGCAATCTACCGGTCACTGAGATAGGCACGCAATCAGCCCGAGCCGACGCCACCGTGAGCCAGGAAAGGTTATATGCGCGACTTCTGAGTTTCTTCGGTGTGCTGGCGCTTCTCCTCGCTGCGATTGGGCTCTTCGGTGTGCTCGCGTATTCAGTCAGCCAACGCACCAAAGAGATCGGCGTGCGGATGGCGTTTGGTGCGCAGATGGCAAACATCCTCAAATTGGTGATCTGGCAAGGGATGACACTAGTGCTGTTTGGATTAGCTCTGGGAGCCCTCATCGGTTACGCCCTGGCTCGTATCTTGGCGAGTCAATATTTCGGACCAGATAGCTGGCAGCAGCGGATGAGCGAACAACTCTACGGCGTCAAGCCAACCGATCCCATGACATTGGTCGCAATCGCTTTGCTGCTGATCGTGGTTGCTCTGATTGCCTGTTGGTTGCCCGCGCGAAGAGCAGCGAGAGTCGATCCCTTGGTGGCTCTGCGATACGAATAGCTTTTTAAACAGTGGTTTTGGATATCAAGAAAGAATTCCGCAACGGCGAAAAGTTGCAAGTGAGGAAGGGCGGTTTACCCCCGCTTGACTCTCCAGATCAAAAACCTGGCCCACGCAAGCGGGGTAAACCGCCCTTCCTTAGTTGCAACTTTTCCTACCAACAGAATTCCATCAGCGTAGTCCGCCGGCCACGTGGAGAATTTCTCCCGTTACCCAAGCGCTCTCCGGCGACGCAAGGAAAGCAACGGTCGGTGCAACGTCGGCCGGCTGACCGATTCGGCCCAGGGGCGTTTGCGCAACTGCTTGCTTCTCAAAGTCGCTTCCCGGCATGCCCAAGGTGTGATAGCCCTCCGTTTCGATTACGCCAGGATTGATCGAGTTGACGCGGATCTTCCTTGGTCCAAGCTCCTTCGCAAGAACGCGCGTGACCGCATCGACTGCTCCTTTGGTTGCGGTGTAGACGACTGTCGTCGGAGGCGTTAGGGAACTTGCTGTTGAGCCAATATTGATCACGCTGCCACCGTCGGGACCAAAATACTTCAACGCCTCGCGGGTTGCGAGAATCAGACCCAAGACATTCGTACCGAACTGCCGGTGGAATTGATCCTCAGTCGCCTCTTCGAGCGGTGCGAACTGGTACACGCCGGCATTGTTGACAAGGATATCGAGCCGGCCAAAGGCTTTCTTTGTTTCCGCAAAAAGGTTTTCGATCTCTTTTTTCTTTGCAACATCGCCCTGGACCGCGATGGCTTTTCCGCCCTCTTTCACAATTTCATTCACGACCTTATCAGCACCGTCTTTAGAGGACGCGTAGTTAACCACTACAGACGCACCTTCAACGGCAAGGTACTTCGCAATGCCGGCGCCGATTCCCTTTGACGCACCAGTCACAACTGCAACTTTTCCAGCGAGTTTTTTGTTGACCATTTGATTTCCTTTCTTCTTGAGCAATGAAACTGTAATCCCGCCTGGTCCTGTTCTCTGCGGTGAGGTGTTTTAGCAACTTTCCCGCCACACACATACTTATGAATTATGGCCACTTAGGCCAACACAATGTGATTTGAGTGACGATATGTGGCCATTTGGTCAGCGACGGTCACTAAACGCGCGGGGTCATCGTTATCGCGGGCCTGTCTTATTCGGGGGATTTAACGTATGATTTGCCGCGACCAATAAATCATCCTCAAGCGGAAAAGCCGGAGCGGAAAAGATGAGCGACCGGAAGTATCGTCAACGCGGCTACATGGAAAGCGATCGTGAGCCGCAGCGGCAGAAACCGCAGTCAAAGCCTCGCGATCGTGAGGGCCCGCGTTCGCCACGCATGATGGCATTCGACGAAACGGTCAAGTGCGCTGCGTGTGGCGCAAAGGCTCCGACAATGATCACCACCGATACCTCTTGCCCGAAGTGCAACGCCGATCTTCACAGCTGTCGTCAGTGCACCTATTTTGATCCCAGCGCTCGCTTCGAGTGCCGCAAAACGATCCCGGCGCGCATAATGGACAAACACGCGCGCAACACGTGCGAACTGTTTGCGGCCCGAAGCGTCGTCGAGCGCCAAACTTCGTCAGGACCTCCGAAGGATGCTCGCCAAGCCTTCGCGAATCTATTCAAGAAGTAACACCCATCTACGCAATGAAGTCAGTACCGAAACGCGGTAGCGTCGGGTCCACAATTATTACTCAGCTCCTGGATTGTGATCATGGACCCGACGCTACCGCTTTTCGGTACTGACTTCATTGCGTAATCGTTTCTTAGCCATCCACCATCGTAGCTACTAAATGGTCCAGCGCGAGGGCCGGATCCGAACACCTGCCCGTGTGTACTGGCGATGTCTGAATTACCGTGCTACGCGGAGCCACCAACCAGTAAAAACGTTCGCGCTGAGGAAGTTGACCAATAGAACCTGCCTCACCTCCACCGCGACAGATCGTCGGTATCGTAGCTAAATGCGTTCTAACCATATCGAGATCAACTGAAGGATCGAGCGCAAGCAGTCGAGATTTATTTAACTTTATTCGTGCTTCGAGAAAAGACAGATCGGGGCACGATACGATCACGCCGGCGTTTATGAACTCCTCGCGATCGACTTTCGGTACGACGCGTATTACAGCGTAGTCATACCCGAACTGATTGGACACGAATAGCCTCCTCGACAAAGTTGCGAGGCTCGTCGAGACGCCTCAACAAATATTCGACGTACGCCTGCCGATTCTCCGCGACGGTTTTGAATGAAGAATTCCCAAGCAACCAGTCGTCAGGGACCAGGTCAACAATTCTTCTTACCTCTTGCTCAGTGATCTTCGACACCATCGCAGCATCAGCAGCTTCAAGCACTGTGGCGAATTGAAGCAGGATGTGCTCCTTGATTAAAGGAAACGGATCTTTGCTGCGTCCTTCCATTTCGGTCCAGGCATGATGAAAATACAGTGCCGCGCCGTGGTCGATTAACCAAAGCTTGCGGTGCCACAGTAGCAGATTTGCGTTCCGCGCGGTGCGATCGATATTCGTGACGTAGCCATCGAACCACACAATGCGCGACGCGACATCCGCATCCAATTTTTCTGCAACCGGGTCGAACATCACCGAGCCCGGAAGATAATCAAGACCGAGATTCAGCCCGCCGCTTGCGCGAATGAGATCCTGTATCTCGGGATCCGGCTCCGTCCTAGCGAGCTCAGGGTCGAGCGCAACGAAGACGAGTTCAGGGACCAACAAGCCCGTTGTCCTTGCTAGCTCTCCGGCGATCAGCTCCGCAATGAGTGCTTTGGTTCCCTGCCCCGCTCCACGAAATTTGAGGACGTACATTCCGTCATCATCTGCCTCGACGATAGCCGGAAGCGATCCTCCTTCGCGCAATGGCGTGACATATCTTGTCGCATGAACTGTTCTCATTCGGATCGACTTTGGCGCAGTACCGACATTTCAAACTTCTCCAGCTCCTTCATACTGAGTGCTATTTTCGAGTGAATGACCATTCGTAGGTCAATCCTAGTAGTTGCCCGGCGGCATCCTTGCCCGTGCCACTCATTTTCTTTCCGTCTTCTGAAACTGTTCCGGCATCTTCACCTAAGCTCCAGCCGTCGCCTCTTATTACGCGCGTTTGTTTCAAATGTATTGTGCGTAACGCAACGTTACCTTTGAAAGCCACAAGGACGGGACCTTGTTCCAATGTACCTTCTATACGCTCTCCTTCATGACTCTTCACGACGAGAGTCGCAGGCTGGCCCAGTGGTCCATACGTACCAGTCCAGGTGCCTCGAAGATCCGTTGGCGTCGCTAAACTGGTTGTGCTATCCGATTCTGAGGCAGTTGGCTGAGTGGGTAAGGGCACTACCTTGGTTTGCTCCTGCACGTTTTGATTTGCTTTATCATTATGTGGAGCACTGAACATCCCAAGTTTCATCGCGATGCCGAATCCAATGCTACCAGTCGCAATTACGAAAACTGCAAGGACCGCGATGATCCAATGCAGTGCAGTGCGACTTCGGTGAGACTCTGGAATGCGTAAGTTCGATGCGGGGGGTGCACCTGAGTGGGTAGTCACTTCAGGTTTATGCTCACCGGCGAGTGCTGCTTGCAGCTCGTCGCGGAACTTGATTGCGTCAGCCTGTCTTTCTTCTGGATTTTTGGCGAGGGCGCGGAAACACGCTTTCGCGAGTGCCGGTAGAATGAGAAGGTGTTCGGGAAAGGGCGGGGGCAAGTCGCTCAGATGCTTTGTGATTAAGCTGACAGGATTGCTGGCGACGAAAGGTGGCCGTCCCGTCAACATCTCATAAAGCACTGCGCCAAGACTGTAAACATCGGCTCGTGCGTCAAGAATCTCGCCACGACACTGTTCCGGCGACATGTAGTACAAAGTGCCCAGCAGCGCTCCTGTCTGCGTGAGAGCCGAAACATCCGAGTCCCGCACCTTTGCCAAACCAAAATCCACCACTTTAGCTGTTTCCCGATCACCGTCCGGCGAGGCCGCCATTACGATCACGTTATCGGGTTTCAAATCGCGATGGAGCAGGCCCTGTCGATGTGCCGACCCAACTCCGGAACACACATCACTCATCAGGGAAACGGCACGTTCGGGAGTCAATCGACCTTCACGTCCAAGCACTTTCCGAAGTGAATCCCCTTTAATGAGCTCCATCACAATGTAGGCTTCACCGTTTTGTTCATCGGCATCATTGAAGTCGTGAATACTCACCACATTTGGGTGCCGGATCATGGCCGCTGAACGCGCTTCTCGCCGAAAACGTTCGAGTGCTTTTTGGTTCTTAATTAGATCCCGACTCATTAGTTTGACTGCAACGTCGTCACCAATATGCAGGCGTCGCGCACGATAAACGCTACCCATAGCTCCCTCGCCGAGTCGTTCGAGCAGTTGATATTTGGAATCGAGGGTCAGTCCTATTCGAGGATCACGATCGTGATTGTCAGTTCGCGGACTGAGTTGATCGTTCGTGGTATCAGTCTGTTTCAGTGTTTCGGCAGTATGTGGATCGTGGTTAGGACGTGGCGCACCGCAACTGCTGCAGAAGTCTGCCTCATCAGGAAGTACGTTTTGACAGCTCGCGCAAATCATGAATTAGATTCTAAACAAACACCGTAGGATCGGCCGACCTTACCCGGTTTATCGGGAACGTCGGCACTCGGGACGACGATAGTTTCGATCTATTCCATTCGGCATATTAAGATAGTCCATCACCCCTAAAGGAGTTAAGTAATGAACCTCTCAGACATCAAACGCCTTTTCGAGTACACCCTATGGGCCAACGACCTGGCCATTGACGCCGCACGCAAACTGCCCGACGAAGGCCTACACCGCGATTTTGGCATTAGTCACAAGTCGATATTTGGAACGCTATTGCATATGGCAGGCGCAGACTGGATTTGGCTGGAGCGCTGGAACGGACGCTCTCCGGCGAAAGCCGAGGCATGGTCGCAGTGGACGACCGAATCGTGCGCTGATCTTGCGATGCTGAACGAGCGCTGGTCCAATGTTATCGATCGGCGTTTCAAATATGTCTCCGAACTGGACGAGTCAAGGCTCGCTGCCGAGCTGCCGTTTACTCTCCTGAGCGGGGATCCGAGCTCGATGCCGTTGGTCGATCAAATGCAGCACATCGCCAATCACTCAACAATGCATCGTGGTCAGATTGTCGGGATGATTCGCCAATTGGGAATCGAGCCACCATCAACAGATTTGCTCTTTTATTTGCGCCGGGAAATCTCACCGAAGTAATTTCTGCATTACCTCGATAGTGGTATCACCGCAATTACCCGATCAGGGTAGAGAAAAAACATTCTAACTTGTGATGCGCTCTTCGTGCGCAATCGTGCATAGTGCCGCAACTTTCAAATACGGAGGATAGAGAAATGCGCGCAGCTAGAATGTACGGCTATAACCAGCCGCTTGTGCTCGAAGAAGTCGACACGCCCAAATTTGCTCCTGATGAGGTGCTTGTGAGAGTTGAGGCGGCGGGCATGTGTCGCACTGACGTGCAGCTTATTGATGGATATTTCAAAGAGAGTGGTCTTTCCCTGGCCTTTCCAGCGATCCCGGGACACGAAATTGCCGGTTCGATCGAACAGATCGGGGATGCAGTACCGAAGAATGCCAATCTTGCCACTGGTGATCAGGTTGTTGTCGTTGGGGGATGGGGCGATGGAATATGTCGGCAATGCAGGGTCGGCGACGAGCAAATTTGTGCGCACGGGAAATGGCCTGGTTTCAGCTCTTTTGGCGGTTATAGTGAGTTCGTTCCCGTTCCCTACAAGTACCTCATCCGCGTAGACCGGAAATACAACTTGAAGGCAGAAGAACTGGCTCCGCTGACTGATGCTGGGCTGACTCCATACAGAGGCATCAAGAAGTTGCGGCAGGCTGGTGTTGTCGGCCCCGACAGAGTTTTCGCAGTTATCGGTGTCGGAGGCCTCGGTACCTACGCCGTTCAGTACGCAAAGCTACTCTCATCCGGAGCTACAGTCGTGGCATTTGCGAGGAGCGATGAAAAGCTTGCCATCGCGAAGGAGTACGGCGCCGATTACGTCATTAACACGAAGGGCAAGTCACTCGCTGACATTCGAGCGGAACTCACGAAGGCTACTGGTAATGGAGAAATTGATGCGGCCATCGATTGCGTTGGCGCAGAGGAGTCCATTCGGATGGGATTTGGCCTGCTGGCTACGTCAGGCACGTTCGTTTCAGTCGGACTCGTCGGCACGCAAATCAACATACCACTGTTTCCATTCGTCGCGAGGGAATTCACTTATCGCGGTTCGTTCTGGGGCAACTACAGCGATCTAAGTGAAGTGATTGCCCTGGCGCAGGCAGGAAAAATCAGGCACACACTGAAGCGAGTGCGTTTCGAAGACATTAACGAGAACCTGGAAATGCTCCGGGCTGGAGACATCGTGGGACGAGCAGTCGTGAGCTTTGGCGCGGCTGCTGACAGTTCAGATCAGCAAAAGAGCGCACGAAGTGCAATCGCAAGCTGAAGACTCGGGAGGTGCAGGTATGACCGGCCAGAACGCGGTACGCAACGCAATCAAAGGCGCTCTCGGACTTACAATCTGTCTTCTGCTTATGTCGATTGGAGGGGAAGCAATGGCTTCGGATCAGGATGTTGAGGCAAGGAATAGAAAGATTATTCAGGCCGGCTTCGATGCGTGGGGCGCTGGTACAGGAGGCGTTTTCGATTTGCTGACGCCCGATGCCAAGTGGACGATCGTCGGCAACGCACCTGTCTCAAGGACGTATACCAGCCGGCAGGAATTCCTTGACGTCGTGATCAATCCATTCAACGCTCGCCTTTCACGCCGGTTGGTGCCCACCGTCCGAGGTCTGTACACCGATGGTGACATGGTGATTGCGCTATTCGACGCGGAGGCGACGGCGCGCGACGGAAAACCGTACCGAAACACATACACCTGGTACATGCGCCTGCGTGAAGGAAGAATCGTAGAGGTAATCGCGTTCTTCGATACGATTGAATTCACCGATTTGTGGACCAGGATCAAGGCTGATTAGATGGCACTTCTCTAGGCGGTTTTGAAAGTTAATCGTTGGCCATAAGCTGCTTCCGTAAACGCTTCAATGGCCTCGCGGAGACTCATCATCGGAAATTCCATTTTCTCCGTATCTGTTTCACCTAATCCCAGTTGCTTGGCTTCCCAAAGGTGATGCACTGCCTGCACGGATTCTTACGCTCTGTCTCGAAACCCAACGAAAGAAAAAGCTTCCGGCAACAATTGGTACATAAACAAATAGGTGGTACTTCAGTGATGCCGTAGGCAACGAATGGCGCTTAGGTGATGCCTGGCACAGTACTTGTATTTTTAATTGTACGCGTCTGTTGATTCTTATATAGTCCGGCACGTAAAGCCTGAGACGAGTGAAATGAGGAGAGAGAAAGTGACAAAATCAAAACTTAAGTCATTATCAGTACCAGAAATCGCACTAATTGCTGCAACTCGTGGCGCGATCGGGTTCGGAGTGGGTCTGCTCCTTGCGGATAAGTTCACGCGAGAACGACGTAAGACCCTTGGATGGTCGTTATTCTTATCGGGTTTGGCAAGCACGATTCCTATTGCTCTGCACGTGTTCCGCAAGCAAGACGCGACGCCCAGTGTAGCTGAGGTTTGAGCAATCGAATTTCACGGATAAACGCTGATCTTCTAAGCAATATCGAGTGGACAGAAAGACTTCTTAGGGAGGCTCGATGGCAACGAGGAAAGGTAGACGCTGGTCTCAGCGAGTTACAGAGAAGAGCAATGCGTTGGACTTGGAAGAGGGCGTCTTTGCGAAGGATGATCCACGCAGTATCGCACGATCATTGAAACGCTCTGCTGATCGCAGCCGGCGTCGTAAGAGCGACCCGTTTCGCTCCGCCATGTCGATGCTTACCTTCTACATAAACCGCGCGGGCAAGCAACTCTCGCAGTCCAAACTCAAGCGCCTTCAAGCGGCAAAAGAAGAACTTCGTGAATTATACGGCAGGCCTCGCAAGGCCTCCGCGAAATCATGAGGCATTCGGAGTGGAAAAATTCGCGTGGCCTTTCGGGAATCTAGCGACCTACAATGCCACAGTGACCAACTCAAGCAGCTACGATTACATAATAGTCGGCGCAGGTTCGGCCGGATGCGTTCTCGCGAACCGGCTGTCCGCTAACGGCCCCGTTAAGGTATTACTCATCGAAGCTGGCCCACCAGATTCGCGTCGCGAAGTCTCAATTCCAGCCGCTTGGGTCTCATTATTCAAGACCGAATTTGATTGGGATTATGAAACCGCCCCACAGCCACAACTGCACGGACGCAAAATCTACTGGCCACGTGGAAAGATCCTCGGCGGATCTTCATCGACAAACGCCCAGATTTACCTGCGTGGCGCCCGCATTGATTTCGACGACTGGGCTGCGAGCGGAAACGCCGGCTGGAGTTACGATGACGTGCTTCCCTATTTCAGAAAGGCTGAAAACAACGAACGTGGCGAGAATGAATTCCATGGTGTAGATGGTCCATTGTGTGTCTCAGATGTCCGGGATCCCAATCCGCTCGCACAAGCATTTCTACGAAGCGCCATTGGCTTAGGTATCCCGAACAATCCAGATTTCAATGCCAGCGATCTTGAAGGCGTTGGATATTGTCAGTTCACGCGGAACGACGGTCGGAGGTGTAGCACCGCAACGGCTTACCTGAAACCTGCGCGAAACCGTCCGAACCTCGACATCTGGACTGATACTCACGTAACGCGAATTCTTTTCAATGGACGTCAAGCGACCAAAGTAGCGTGTCTTCGCGCTGGTCGCCAAATAGAGATTCGGGCCGATCGAGAAGTCATCGTTTCCGGAGGCACAGTCAATTCGCCTGTCTTGCTGATGCAGTCCGGGATTGGTCCAGCACAGCTGCTTCGGAATAACAACATCGAAGTAGTACAGCCATTGGAAGGTGTGGGCCAGAACCTTCAAGATCATCCGGTGGTGCCAGTTCGATATCTGACCGATAAGCCAGTATCACTCTTAAAGGCAAAATCACTGAGCAATGTGACTCGTTATCTGCTCCGGCGTCGAGGTATGTTGTGTGGCAGTGGCGTTGACGTACTTGCGAATCTCCGAACGAGCTCTGATTTGCCCGCTTCTAATCTGCAACTTCTTCTAATGGCTGTATTGTGGTTGGACCAGGGATTGTGTGAGCCAACGCAACATGGCTTTACGATCGGTGCTGCAGTTTTGAAACCGAAGAGCCGGGGTGCGATTACGCTGAGATCGAACAATCCTCTGGAGCGGCCGATTATTCAACCAAACTATTGCAGTGATGAAGAGGGCGAAGACATTCGAGTCTTGATCGAGGGAATTCGTTTGGCCCGCCAAATCGTGGCGGCACCGCAGTTTGCGTCACTTGCGGGCGCTGAAATTACGCCAGGTGCTGAAGTGAAATGCCAGCAGGATCTCGCAGCTTACGTGCGAGAGAACGCACAGACCTACTTTCATCCGGTCGGCACGTGCAAGATGGGAGTAGACGATATGGCGGTCGTTGACCCTGAACTACGCGTTAGAGGAGTAGAACGATTACGTGTTGTTGATGCTTCTGTGATGCCGTCTGTGCCTCGAGCGAACACAAATGCTGCGACGATTATGATTGCGGAAAAAGCAGCAGACCTCATTAGGCATAGCTTTGTCCTTATTATATAGGTGGCGTTACGGCCCATAGTGTGAGTTGAGTGGTAAAATGACGACAAATTTGACACACCTGCGCAGGTAGAGTCGGGAGAGCAAAAGTGAAGTTACTATCCATTGAAACCACACCAAATCCAAACAGCATGAAATTGAATTTGGATGAGAGGCTCGCCAAAGGGGTCGCGATTACATATACACAGGAGAATAGGGGAGATTGTCCGGCCGACATCGAAAAGATCCTAGCCATCCCAGGCGTCAGCAGTGTCTTCCGTGTCGAAGACTTTATGGCGATCCAGCGAAAACCAACTGCTGGATGGGAGGAAATCTTGTCTCAGGCCCGCGCTGTACTCGCATACGCCAGTTTGAACAACGCAAAGCCAGAACCAGAGGAAACGTCGGACGACAAATGGCGCGAGGTAACGGTAGCGGTGCAGTATTTTCGGGATCTCCCAATGTTAGTCAAAGTGTCCTCTGGTAGTGAAACGGCTCGCATGCCGTTACCCGAGAGATTCGGTAAGGCAATTGAGCAAGCAATGGGTGCATCGGAAAACATGCTGATGGAGCGAAAGTGGAAAGACGAAGGTCTGCGCTACGGGGATCTGCGCGAGGTCGGCGAGGCGGTGGTGAGCGAGATTTCGGCCCTCTATGATGAGAAGAAGTTAAAGGAATTGGTTGATAGGGCCTATAACCCTGACCTACATAAAAAGGTTGAGACAAAGGGAGAGGAACTGGGCGAACTCATACGGGCCTTTGAATCGCCCAAGTGGGAAGAGCGGTTCACCGCGCTAAAAGAACTAGGCAGAAATGCAACACCTGAGATAGATTCTCAAGCTTTGTCACTCATTATCAGAGCTACCAAAGATCCAAAGATGTCGATTCGACGCTTGGCGGTTGTGTTTCTCGGGTTGATAAAAACTTCTGAAGTCCTGACTCCACTCTGTGAGGCTCTGAAAGACGAAGCAGTTGGGGTGCGCAGATCGGCAGGCGATGGATTAACGGATTTGGGAGATCCGAAGGCGATTGGCCCAATCGTTGAAACATTAAAAGATCCAAACAAACTGGTTCGTTGGCGTGCCAGTCGATTTCTGTATGAGTTAGGCGACGAAAGCGTTCTGCCCGCACTCAAAGAGGCCCAGGATGACAGCGAATTTGAAGTGGCGATGCAAATCCGACAGGCCATTGAACGGATAGAGAGCGGCATGGTGGGCCAGGGATCTGTTTGGAAACAAATGACCCAAGTGATTAACTAGTGGCGTAACAATTGATTTGCAGATTGAGTACACAAACTGATGGTCCAGACGAAAGTCGAAATCTTCACCGCTATGCTCGCCGATCAGCCGGAAAACGCCATGATCTGGTACGGCTTGGCCAATGAACAATACAAATTGAAGAACTGGGCTGAAGCAGCGAAGTCTTTGCGCCAGGTCGTGAGTCTCAATCCGGATTATACCGCGGCCTATCAGATGCTGGGCACGGTCCTGGCTAATGCTGGTGACCTTGCCGCGGCACAACAGGCCTGGAGAAATGGTATTGAGGCCGCGGATCGTACCGGCGCGTGGAAGGCCAAGCAACATATGCTCGACTTGGTATCGGGGATTGCCGGCGGCGATGAGGCTCTCTGCCCCGACTAGGGGCTGCGATGCCGGTTGAAAATTGCAAGAATGGAATTAGCGGGCGCCTCTCAAAAGAGCCCGCCTTTTTTTACTTCTTTCACGGCGCATGTGCTTCATCATACTTATCTCTTCGGTGAGCAGCGGCGGCGGCGGCGGTATCCATGTATTCGTGGAATCTTACGACTTTACCATTATGTACTGTGAACACATGCGCAAAGTCACCCCCGAACTCCCTACCAGTTGATTTAACCAGCCAAGCGTAATGACCAAGAGCCACGACTTTATCACCCTGAGCGATAAACTCTCTTGGATCAAAATGCTGAACCTCTTGAGTGTCAACCA
>JBKPAC010000176.1:0-17238 GCA_046726175.1 Acidobacteriota bacterium | reverse complement strand
GTCCAGCAACGTCGCCACTGAATTGCCTGTCGCTCCTCTCGGCGCGGGTGATTTGATCGATCGAGCCGTAAGACTGTACCGGCGCCACCTTTGGACCTTAATGCGAATCGCTGCTATTCCGGCAATCGTGTCGGCAATAGGATCCATTTTGTGGAGCGTCGCGTATCGCGAGGCGTTTCGTTCGTCCGACAGTGGGACGCTCGTTCTGTGGGTTCTCGCACTGATGTTAGCTGCGTTCCTCGTGATGGGCGGCCACGTGTTTAATCTGATCGTGATGGGGGGCGCTACCCGAAATCTCGTCGCCCATCTGCTGCGCAACGAGCCCGTTTCCGTTCGCGCGACCTACTCAGCCGTACGTTCACGATTCTGGGGCCTGCTCGGCGCAACGATATTGATCGTAGTCTGGGGATTGATCTCTGCGAGCGTGGCGTTTGTGGGGTTCTATTTCGTGATGATCATAGTCATCATTGCTGCATTTGGCCTCGCGTCGTTGGCACCTGCATGGCTGACGAGCGTGCTCGTTTTCTTCGGCGCGATCATCGCAGTTGTTCCCGTACTGTGGTTGTTCTTCTTCTTGATCGGTCGCGTTGTCTATATTCCGCAGGTGATGCTGGTTGAAGGACGTGGCGTAGTGGCATCAATTGGTCGCAGTTTCTCCCTTGCGCGAGGAAATGTCCGCAGACTGATGGCCATGACGTTGTTCGTAACCTTCGCAACTTATGCCGTACTGTGGATCCTGATTCTCCCTCTGGCCTGGTACGGATTCGTTACCGGCGTAGATCCAAATCCGTTCAATGCTGCAGACTGGCCCATCTGGTATTCGATCGGTTACAACGTGCTCTTTCCTCTGAGCTCGATCATGCTTGCACCGGTTTGGATGCTAGGACTGTCGCTCCTTTACGTCGACGAGCGCGTGCGACACGAAGGATATGACATCGAACTGATGGCCGCACGGCAACTTGGCGAGATGCCACGACTGAATGTTGAGTCGCCGTTTGGACCAGCTATTTCAGATATCGCTCCCAAAGCTCCAAACCTGCCACCGCCACTATCTGGCAGCGTACTGGGCCTACGTTAACAGTTATGATTTTGAATCTTCTCCAGCGCCGCATTTTTGTTCTAACGATCGCTGTTCTCGTGCCTGTTAGTTCGGCGCAGCAAAGTCTCGCCATGCCTGTTGCCGATTACCGAAAAACTGTCGAACAGGTAATTGCAGCGCTCGATACCCTCGGAGCAAAAGATGAAAATGAAACGGCCACGGAACAGGAAGCTCGAAATGCCATAACTCTCAAGTCGGTTCAGACACTGATACCGCAAAAGTTAAACGTCGAGTGGAATGGGAGGAGCTTTACCGCCGATAACGATTGGCTGCATCAGGAACTTCATGAATTCGAAAAGGCTCCGCAATCTGAACGCCCGCAGCTTCTGAGTCGCATACAGGAGCAGTTAAGAGCTCTGCAACAGCGCCTGCTTGAGCTCGACAAGGTACAACTCGGCGATCAAAACAAAGCAGATGAAAAAGCAAGACTCGAGGAGATTCTGGCGCGCTCTGACTATAAAACTAAGGATCAGTCACCGTCTTTGGTAGCACAGCTGTGGCAAAGGTTCCTGCGATGGCTCACTCGGTTATTCGGACGTCAGGAGGCGATCGAGCCCAGCAGCGCCAGACGCATCACTGAAATCTCACAGTACTTTGTAATCGGGTTGGCTATCCTCGTTATCGCCTATGCATTACGGGTATTCGTCCCAACGTTGCGCCGAGATCGTCGAGTTAAGAAGACTGCGAAGGCTGAGCCTCGAATCGTTTTAGGAGAGCGGCTCGAGCCGGAACAATCTGCCTCAAGCATATTGTCGGAAGCTGAAGCCCTTGCTCGGCAGGGTGATATCCGCGCCGCAATTCGCAAGGCCTACATCGCCCTTCTCGTCGAGCTCGGCGAACGCAAGATCATCAGTCTGGCCCAACACAAAACGAATCGCGATTACGTTTCTTCGGTGCGGGATCGCCGATTATTGCATGGCAGGATGATCAACCTGACCGACAGTTTTGAACGGCATTGGTACGGTTTCGCTGTTGCGAGAGAAACTGACTGGGCCGAGTTCCGCGCCCGCTATGTTGAAGCGTTGAAAGAGTAAATCACTTTCGCACTAAAGGTTCGATGCGACAAAAATTTTTCATCATTCTGACAATCGCGCTCGTTGTAGGGCTGCTCATCGTGTTGAACCTCGTGACTTATGCCACTGAGGAGCCCGAGCGCGACTACGAAGGAGCACCGAACCGGTCCAGCTATCATTCGGGGCCAACTGGAACTCGCGCTTTTTATGATTTCTTGAGCGAGTCTGGATATCATGTGATGCGCTGGCGCGAGCCCAGCGGACGATTGCTGAGTGGACCGGGCCAGCAGGTACGAACATTTGTGGTTGTCGGCAGAACAAGCTTGCAGTTTGAAAAAGAGGAGGCCGACGCTTTGTTGTTTTGGGTTTCACAAGGCGGTCAACTGATTTTGATCGACAGGACACCGGACTCCAACCTTCTACCGAACGCAGGAACGTTGAAATTGCAAATCTACTTCCCCGATCCCGCTGGCTTCAGCGTAGACCCTGCGAACGCCGAGGCGATGACGGAACACATCGAGCCATTGAAACCGGTGCAACCTACGATTCTGACGCATGACGTCGATGAGGTGATGCCGTCAAGATTGGCTTCGCTCATCAAACTGACATCGGCGACGCCCGATAACGGTCCCGTTATTGTGACGGATGACGATAACAGGCGTGAGAGCGATGAGGAACCACCTGCGGAAGGAACTGGTGTTCCACCTCCTGAGATACCATCGCAAGCGCCGGTTGTTCATTTTGGCAGTTTCGATCGAGCCTTAGTCGTGGATTACCGTCACGGCCTGGGACGAATCGTGCTGCTTAGCGATCCATACATCGTCGCGAACAACGGCATTCGACTTCGCGATAATCTTCAGCTTGCTGTGAATCTGGTCGCTTCAGGTGGCCTGATTGCATTTGACGAGTATCACCAAGGGCGCGGCGTTACTGAGAATGCGATTGTCGCCTACTTCTCTGGTACTCCCGTGCTGCCGATTTTTGGTCAACTGGCGCTGCTCGCGCTCCTGGTGTTGTGGAGCCGCGGCCGACGCTTTGCACGACCGTTGCCACTTCCGGCCATCGACCGTAGATCAAAACTCGAGTTTGTCGCTTCCATGGCCGAACTCCAGGAGAGGTCACGAGCCTATGACCTCGCAATCGAAAACATCTACTCACGCACCAGACGAGTGCTCGCACGCTTTGCCGGAGTCGATTACAACAGCTCGCGCTCGGAGATCGCTAAGAGGGTAGCATCGCGATCGTCTCTGAATTCACATCAACTCGAGACGCTGATGCGGCAATGTGAAGAAACGATAAATGGCGCACAGATCAGTTGGCGCCAGGCGATCGATTTAGTTAAGCGATTGCGGGAAGTGGAACGAACGCTGGGCTTGCAAATGCGTTCACGTGACCTGCGCCAGGCGGCAGAGCATATCTAATTGGTTTTGGCTAGCACTCGTTCTGCGCTTGGATGTTTCCGGTTTTTCGAGTACAAACTTTTCCGAGTTCGCAAAGACATTGGTAACTCCCCAGGAACTGATGCTCGATTACGTCTCCTCTACAGTCACCCACATTCGCAATGAATTAAGTAAAGTCATCGTTGGTCAGGACGATGCGATCGAGCAGATTCTTGTAGCGTTGCTCGCCGAGGGTCATGCACTGATCGAAGGCGTTCCCGGCACTGCTAAGACACTGACCGTCAAGACTCTCGCTCGTATCGTCAACGCAAGCTTTAACCGCATTCAGTTCACACCCGACCTGATGCCGTCAGACATAACCGGAACAAACGTCTTCAACGTCGCAACCGCTACATTCAATTTGCGCCGCGGCCCCATATTCACCGACATCCTTTTGGCCGACGAAATTAATCGCACTCCGCCGAAGACTCAGGCTGCACTCCTCGAAGCCATGGAGGAGCGGCAGGTCACGATCGATGGCGAGGGTCACTTTCTCTCACCGGTGTTCACGGTGTTAGCAACAGAGAACCCGATTGAGTACGAGGGAACATATCCATTGCCTGAAGCCCAGCTCGATCGATTTCTGTTGAAGATCTTGCTTGACTATCCTGCTGAGGGGCACGAACAACAGATCGTCGCGAATTGGGATGCTGGGTTTAATTCTCGACGTCTGGATCAGGTAGACATTAAACCGCTCGATGAGCCTGACGCGATCTCGCGCTGCAGGATAGCGGTAAGCAATTCGCACATGGAGCCGGGTGTACAGCGCTACGTAGTCGACATCGTTCGCCGCACCCGCACGCACCCATTTATTCATTACGGAGCCAGCCCGCGAGCCTCGGTTGCTCTGTTTCTTTGCAGCAAAGCGCTGGCGGCAATTCGAGGACGTGAGTTTTCTACGCCGGATGACGTCCGCGACATCGCACGGCCGGTGCTGCGGCATCGCCTCTCCCTTCGAGCTGAAGCTGAACTTGACGGCGCAACTCCTGACGTTGTGATTACAGATATCCTCAAGTCGTCGGAAGTCCCAAGATGAATGTTTGAAGTACGAGCTAGGCGCTCTTTCCAGAATCTTGCAAAGACTATCCAGATTTTTGGTCAGCGTCGTCACTGGGAGCGCGGGGCGTCTCGTCCGCTTCGCGCACTAGACACATCCGCACACAATCATTCTCGGCGTTTTGCGGGCGAGACGCGCGCGCTCCCAGCGATCAATGCGCATGACAAATGCGGGCACAAACTTTGCTAAGTACACTCTTATGCTGATTAGATCTCAACGCCTGGTGGATTGTGCCGTGTTGTTGGCAGCTCTCGTGTTCACCAGCGTTGCCGCGCCGGGTCAACCTCGAAGTTCACCCTCGCTTGGACCTGGCGGGAGCATTCGTGGCGCCGTCCTTCAGCCAAACGGAGGTTCCCTGAACGAGCGAGTTAAGATCTCTTTGCAATCCGTTCGAGGAACCAAGTCCAGCGTTTACACGGATGATCGTGGACAATTCCAATTCATAGGGTTGTCAGCTGGCAATTACCAGATAATTGTTGAAGCCGACCCAACTCGATATGAAGTTACTACAGCGAACGTCGAAGTCTATCCCGGCGGACCTTCCGTCTTGAGCATCCCGCTGAAAGAAAAGCGCACGGAGTCGAAATCGAAAACCTCACCCAGCGTTTCTGGAACGGAGCTCGATCCAGATATTCCCCACAAAGCACGAAAGGAATTTGAGCGCGCCACCGACGCCAGCGGGAAAGGAAAGACTGATGAGGCAATAGCTCACCTTCGAAAAGCGCTAGAGATCTATCCGAGGTACTTGATGGCTCGCAACGATCTGGGTGTCGCGCTTCTATCGCAGGGAAAACTGGATGACGCAGCTGAGGAGCTCAGTCAGGCCGTCGCACTCGAGCCAAAAGCGTTTAATCCCCAGTTGAATCTGGGAATTGTGCTCGTGCAACAACATAAGTTCGGAGCTGCAGTGGACACCCTTAGAAAAGCCGTAGCCCTGGAAAGTAACGCACCGGCGGCTCGTCTGTATCTGGGTATCGCTCTCGAGGGAACGGGAGAGCTTGTCGAAGCACAGCGGGAACTTACGGTTGCACACGATCTCGGTGGACCAAAGTTCGCGCTTGCACTCTTTCATCTCGGACATGTTTACATGACAAAGGGTGAACATGCTGAGGCGCGCAAGATGTTCGAGGCATACCTTCAGGAATCACCGACCGCATTCAATAGTGCTGAGGTCAAGCGACTCATCCGCGTGCTTCAGTAGCAAACTATTGACAACTATCGCTGACCGTTTTTGCCTTCCAGTGCTCATGTGTCGTCCTTAAATTAGGTCCAACTCGCGGAAATCACGATCCGGAAAACTACGGAGGATCTTCAAAAATCCGTATGGCCTCTCTTCCAAAGATCTGAACGTCGATCCAAATATCTAAAAGATCCCGGCTCCAACTGGTTTTGGGAATCGTTGCAAAGGCCGTAATAGAAGAAGCTTACAAGCTTTGATCCTGACGGCATAGTTGTTGCGGAGCCGACTCGCATGTCCCGCCAAGGACCGAAAAAGACAATGGTGAATCCAAAAAATCTCCCCAATCACCAATGGTTGACGAACAAACAGGAGACCCACTCATGAACATCGTACAGCGTGGAGGAACCCTTCGATCTATCCTCACGTTCGCATTAGCTATTTCAGGCTTGATATTCATTCCGAGCTTTGCAGCTTTTGGGCAAGCTACAAAAGGAAATATTCGTGGAACTGTTGTAGACCCAAATGGTCAGGTAGTTGCAGGAGCCACCGTCACCGCTAAGAACCAGGCTAGCGGCGTCGAGTCCTCTACAGTAACGAGCGGCGAAGGCTTGTTCACGATTCCGGAATTGATTCCCGGCCAATACACAGTCACCGTTGAGCCGACGGCGGGCTTTAGCAAGAAAGCCGTCACGGACGTTACCGTGTCGCTTGGGCAAGCCACAAATCTCAATATCGACGTGGCAGTTGGATCGCCTACCGAGGTGGTCACTGTAACCAGTTCGGGAGAGGAGTTAACGCTCAACAGGGAAGAGTCTCAGATCTCCGCGACCTTTGACACACGGAAGATACAAGACCTCCCATCAAACTCAGCCGCAGGCGGTCTCGACACCATCGCGCTTCTGGCGCCAGGTGTGATTGCCAACAACAGCGGCGGCGTTAACACAAACGGCAGTGGTTTATCAGTCAACGGCAATCGCGCCCGTTCCAACAACTTTCAGATCGATGGCTCAGACAATAACGATCTCAGCGTAGCCGGTCCGGCAAACTTTATCGATAACCAGGACGCGGTCCAGGAAATCCAGGTCATCACCAACAATTTCTCGGCTCAATACGGACGCAATCAGGGAGCGATTATCAATTACGTTACGAAGCCGGGAGGAAATGACTTTCACGGCACGCTCTCCTGGTACCACAGAGATCGAAAGAACTTTGACAGCCTCAACAACATTGAAAGAGCCAGTGGACAACTGGATCCCACTCCGAGCCTGTTCAATGTATTCGGTGGGACAATCGGCGGTCCGATCTACCTGCCGCACTTTGGGGAAGGCGGTCCAACCTACATCAGCGGCAAAGATCGGATGTTCTTTTTCTTCAGTTACCAGGGTGTGCGAAATCCTTCGAACTCGACTTTTCGCTCGACATCGTTGGGAATAGTCCAATCCGACCTACCTCGACTCGTACCGACATTCCCTGGCAACGCACTGATCGCTGATATCGCAAACTTTAGTACCTTCGCGATCCCGGGTGCTCAACTCAATTCCTCGATCACTGGAGCGCCGGTTCCGTCGGCATTCAACCTCGCGCCACCAACTGGATGTCCTCGCGCGATCGCGGTTGGCTCGACTCCTCCCGCAGGCTGCGGATCGTACACAGCCTTCCTCAATCCAGCCACTGGTCAGCCGTTTTTGACTGGCGGACCATTTGACGTTGTGAACCTCGGAACTGCCGGTGCACCACAGCTCTTTCAGGCAGCTCAATTCCAACGCACTTTCTCAACTCCGTTCCAGGAGACCGCCTACAACATGAGGTTCGATGTTAAGGCGACGGACAAAGACAATGTCACAGTGCGTTATCTGAAGCAGAGCCAGAACTTCATCAATCAGCTCGTTGGTGCAGCATCGGCTAATGGTTTCCAGGGTGACGTAATCGCCAGCAGCAATAACTTTGGCGGTAGCTGGACGCGCCAGATTGGCAGCTCGATGGTCAATGAGGTTCGCGCGACCTATCAAAAAATTCAGGTTGTATTCGGCGGCGGCAGCGGAAATGGTGTAGGTCAGATTCCTGATCCCACATCAATTGGCTCGACGATTACCCTGTTGGCATTTACAGGAGGAGTAACCGGAGTCACCAAGGGCACCAGCACTGCACTTCACACCATTGGGCCGGCGACTAACCTGCCACAGGGACGCATTGGTAAAGTCTACCAAATCGCTGATAACGTGACCTGGACCCGTGGCCGTCACTCATTCATTTTTGGCGGCGAGTATAAACACCTGAGCCAGGTTTCTCCGTTCCTTCCCAACTTCAATGGGTCGTTCGGATTCAACTCAGTCACACGGGTGTTGAATAATGCTCCGTCGGGCGTGGCGATCACTGCGGGCGACCCGTTGATCGCTTACACCGAGGACGACCAGTACTACTTCGTCCAGGACGACTTCAAGATCAGACCAAACCTGACCTTGAATCTCGGCATCCGTTACGAATACACCGGTCAGCCGATTAACATCCTGAACGACATCACCGTAGCGAGAGAGAGCAATGCCTCGACTGCTTTCTTTAATCCTTCCTTGCCACTGAGTATTCGAACAGTTCCAAGGGTTCCTCCGGATAAGAACAACTTCGCCCCACGCGTGGGTTTTGCCTACACACCTCATTTCTGGAAAGGCCTGTTCGGCGAGGACGCCACAGTGTTTAGAGGCGGATACTCCATCGCTTACGAGCCTGCCTTCTACAACATTCTGCAGAACGTGCAGAATGGCGCACCGTTCTCAGCGGCTTTGTCTCTGCCGATCGGTTCGTTACCGGCAACCAATCCGGTATTCCAGATTCCAGGCGGTACGCCAACCGGCGATAACATCAGGGCAGCAGCCTCGTCCTCAGGAATACTGCCGTTGGGGCAATTGAATCCGACTTTCCTAACTCAATTCCTGGTGGCCCCGGACTTCCACTCGCCGTATTCACAACAGTGGTCGCTTGGAGTTCAGCACCAGTTTGGAACTAACCACGTTGCCGAAGTCCGCTATGTCGGGACGCATGGTGTCGGGCTGTTCCAGAACATCAACGGCAATTTCGTCGTTGGTCCAATGTTCAACGGTCTGCCGAATTGGTTCGGAACAGGTATTAACCTTCCTAACTTCAGACAATTCATACCAGCCGGCATAACTCCTCAGGTTTGCGTTAACGACCCGGCAACTTTCGACAATGAGGGCCTGTGCAATGGTCGCATCCTGCGACAGGCCAGCGTTACCACTCGAGCAAACACTGCTTCGTCGCTCTATCACGGAATGCAATCACGCTACAGTGGTCGTTTCCTGAAGAGCTCGCTGAACCTGAACGCTTCCTACACCTGGAGCAAGACAATCGATAACGCCAGCGAGATCTTCGCGTTCGATATTGCTTCAGCGAACGCGCAGAATCCTTTCTGCATTAACGGTTGTGAGCGAGCGCTGTCTCAGATCGATAGGCCGCATGCGTTCACAATGAACTTCATCTACGACGTGCCGCTAAGCAAAGACCAGAAAGGCGTCGTTGGGAAGTTGCTCGGTGGCTGGCAGTTCAATGGCGTTTATGTGCTGACTAGTGGTGAGCCTTATACCCCGGGTCAGTTTCTTAACGGTGCGTTGGGCCTTGGGAATACTTACCTTACCTCCGGCGATCGGCCGTTCATCGGCAACGCGAGCGTCGATCCCCGACAGGTGGGCATCAGCCAAATCGATGCGGCCGTGTTGTACGGAAGTGCACTGACCAACCCAGCTGGTTTCCTTTCCTTGAATGCTCTCAACACTACGGGAGACGAAGTGCCAGTCACGCCAAATGACGTGCACTTCATCTTCAACGGTCCGGGAGCGGCAAGTATTTTCGGTACACCATTCGGCACCTCAGCTCGAAACTCTCTGCGCGGTCCAAAACTGAACCAGCTCAATATGAGTGTTTTCAAGAACACCAAGATTGGCGAGCGGTTCACGTTCCAAATTCGCGGTGAGGCGTATAACGTTCTTAACCATCCCAATCCTGGTTATGGCGTAAATGGAGCCGGATACTTGCCGGACTTCTTCGTCGAAGATGCGGGAAATGCGGGTGCGGGTTTCGCCGAAAACAAGGACATTGAATTCGCTCGCCGTGTAATTCAATTGGGCGTTCGCATTATCTTCTAACCCTCGCACTCACCTTTGGTTAGAACTTGAAAGGGGGAGAGCCTCACAGCTCTCCCCCAATTTGTGTCAGGGACAGGATTAACTACTAATAAGCCTGAAAGTGAAATTTACCTAGGCAATGTTGTAAATTCTGGTAATCCTGTCCTGAACGTCAGAATTATGCTTTAAGCCCGGAGGGGACATGAAAAAAGCTCTCATCACCAGTCTTTGTGTGGCCCTTAGCGCCTGGCCTGCAATTTCTCAAACAGCACAGAAGCCTCAGCAGGAAGTCGTTCCTGACGAGATCATTCGGATCACGACGCAACTTGTTCAGACTGACGTCGTCGTGATCGACAAGAACGATCAATCCGTAAAGGATTTGACGCTCGACGACTTTGAACTCTATGACAACGGAAAGAAACAGACGATTAGATTCGCGGATTTCGTAAGCACCGAAGCCCCAACTCGAACCGCGGGAACACCAACCTCCGTCACGAGTGAAGTCGAATCTACTGGAGCGAAGGGGCTGGCAGCGAAAGATCTGAAAAGGGTCATTGCTTTTGTCGTCGATGATTTAACTCTCGAGGTTCAGGACATCTCTACGGTACGTCAGACGCTATTGAACTTTGTAAACAACAAAATGCAGCAGGGCGATCTTGCCGCTATCGTCCGCGTTGTTGGGGGAAAGGGACTGCTCGAGCAGTTCACGTCGGATCCACAACTCCTTAGGAAAGCGATCGCCACGATCTCACCCGTTGTACATCCGTTTGCAGCTTCAAACCTTCCCGATCCGGAAAAACTGCAGAACCCTCTTGCACCAGTAGAGCCCGGCTCGCCTACAGACTCTCAGCCTGAAGCTCCGGAAATTTTTAGTCCTAACGACGAGGTGAACAGGTATTTCCGCGGACTCTCTGCCCTGACGACCGCAAGTTATGTCATCAGCCGCTTACGAGAGATTCGGGGTCACAAGAACGTCGTAATCATTTCCGCCGGAATTCCTATATTCGAGACTACAAACAATAACGTGACGTTCACCAACATCACCGGTGTGTTAAATCAACTGACTGACGAGGCGATGCGAGCAGGCGTGGTCATAAACACAGTCGATCCAAGAGGGCTGAGAGCTACTCCCGGCGTCGTTGGATTCAATCAAACTCCTGGCCGCAGTGCTCTTGGTGGTGGCGGCGATCCGAGCTTTGGTCGTGGCAGTGCGCGCGATCAGGCCGTGTTTGGCCCATTGTTGGCTGGCGGCGCGGAACACCTTGGACTGGGCACGATGGCTTCGTACACCGGTGGTGTGTCCGTCGTAAATACAAACAACTTCGACGAGGGCCTCGATAAGATCCTTGTTCGCAGCAATGGATATTACAGACTCGCGTACACACCTTCAGAGCCGTTCGATAACAAATTTCATAAGCTGGAAGTGAAAGTAAGGCGCGGTGGGACTAAGGTATTCAGTCATTTGCGATACCTGGCTCGAGAGGATCGACGCTCAAACACTCCTCGCACAAAAGAGGAAGAGATTGCCGCTGCTGCTCGTTCGCCGCTGATGCGGACTGACATCGACGTCACTCCAAACCTCGCATTCAAGTTTCAGGACGCAGGGTCTTCAGTCGACGTTAACCTGGTCATTGATGCCCGGAACCTTCACTTCAACCAGAATGCCGACAAATTCCAGACATCGTTGGACGCTGTAGGCTTCGTTTTTGATCAGATGGGAAAACTTACTGGCGGGTTTAGCGAAACAATCAATCTGAACCTCACAGGCGAACAGTACAAGACTGTACTGGCGGATGGGTTGCCTTACACTGCGAACCTTGAGCTGCCTCCCGGTTACTACCAGCTACGCACTGTTATCCGCGAAACCGGTTCAGGGAGTTTGGGGACCTTTTCGAAGTATCTCGAGATTCCTGATCTACGTGATGGCAAGCTCGTCATGGGCAGCATATTCCTCTACGCTGTAGAACCGGGTTCCGATGCTAAACCAGTACCGCTCACCGCGCTGCGTAAACTGACACGTAAGCAGGAGCTGCGTTTTGCTGCTGCGATATACAATGCGAAGCTGCGGAACGGCAAACCTGAATTACGGTCGCAAATGATCATCAGCCAGAAGGGTAAGGTCTTATTTAAGGAACCTGAACAAGCGGTTGAGAGCAACAGCACCTCGCCCGTCGTCAAGTTGGGGCAGATAATCCTCGCGCGAGTTCCGGCCGGCCGTTATGTGCTGACCTTGGTTGTTACTGACACTTTGGCAGATAAGAAGAATCAAACTCTTACGCGCAGTATAGATTTTCGGGTAACAAATTGATCCTCGGAAAAAGATTAGCCGCGGATAAACACGGATCTGATTAAGGCTTGCTACAGTTTAGATTCTGATCCGCGTTAATCCGAGGCTTACCTTTGTTACGGTTCCACTCACAGTGCGGTTTGTCTTTTCCAGACTCTTTTATTTACTGGTAATCGTTGGGTTCCTTCCGTTGGCATTGTCATGGGGCAGCCCTACGTTGCGGTGGATCACGCTCGTCTACGACTCCTCGCTCTTGATTGCCGCCATCATCGATGCGCGACGCAGTCGTTTGCCCCCCGAACTACACATCAGTCGCAACTTCGGTAGTCGCTTCTCCGTCGGTGCTGAAACGGAAGTGGAAATCCAGATCCACAATGGCACTCCAAGACCCGTTCGGCTCATCGTAAAAGACGAGTACCCGCCGCAGATGAAACTTTCCGGCGCGCGAGAGGCAGCAATTGCGCTCGAAGCCCAAACATCAGCAAAACTGATCTATGGTCTGACTCCCCCGAACCGCGGCCGCTTTGAATTCGGTCAGATTGCCGTTCGTTTTCAATCGCGTTTAGGTCTGGTGTGGTGTGAAACCAAAGTTGATAGTTCGGCAGTAGTAAAAGTCTATCCAAACATGCGACGTGCTCGGGAAGCAGAGCTGAAAGCACTTGGTGCACGTTCGCTCGTCTCGTCTCATCGCAAGACTTCATGGCGTGGCGAAGGACGAGAATTTGAATCCATGCGCGACTATGTTCGCGGCGACGAACTGCGTCACATTTCGTGGACCGCTACAGCGCGGCGTGCGAAGTTGACCACGCGCCAATATCAGATTGAGCGAGATCAGACGATACTCATTGCAATGGACGCCGGCCGGTTGATGACTGCGCGAATAGAACAGGAAACGAAACTCGACTCAGCTGTGCACGCTACACTCGCTCTGATGTCTGCGGCGGCACGAGCCGGTGATAATGCCGGACTGGTTGTATTCGGGAGAAAAATAAAAACCTACCTTCCGCCGAGCCGTGGACGAGATCATATAGACGCCGCACTCGAAGCGCTTCACGCAATTGAGCCGGAAATGATCGAGCCTTCTTACGCGAGGGCTTTTGAATTCATTGCCGCAAACAGTAAACGGCGGTCACTGGTAGTACTCATCACCGATCTTGTAGACGAAGAAGGCTCGAAAGAACTGCTGACGTCACTCCGCCTTTTGCGACCGAGACACTTACCTCTTGTGGTGACGATGGCTGATCGCGATCTGAAAGCCGTAGTGAAGGGTGTTCCAGGTACTACACGCGACCTATTCACGCAGTCAGTGGCAGAGGAAATTATTCGACAGCGGGAAGCAGCTCTCCGGCTGGTCGAATCCCAGGGCGGCCTGGCTCTGGACGTCACCTCGGCCACACTGGCTCCTGCACTTCTTCAAACCTACATACGGGTTAAGGAGAGAGGATTGCTGTGATGATAGTTCCCCGATCGCATAAATCCTATTGGCGACCGGCCAACAGTAAATACGAATACAGCGCCACGCCCGTAATTCCGCCAATTGCGAATTTCACGTACTTGGTGATTGGCGCCGGCGAGATAAAGCCCTCAATTATTCCTGCGAGCACCAGCAGCACCGCAACACCCAACATTAATCGCACCGCCTCCATGCCACGGGTCTTCAGTGCGTCGGCCCGGGAAAGATCGCCGGGCATCAACATAGCGCTGCCAATCAACAGTCCCGCCCCTCCGGCAATGAATATGCACGAAAGCTCTACAACACCGTGGCCCACCATGAAAGTTAGAAGGTCGTTACCGTAGCCGGCCCGGTAAACCAATGCCAGAATGGAAGCATTTAACACGCCGTTGAACGCCAGATAGAAAAGCGTGCCCACGCCCAACAACGCTCCAAACGCAAACGTGTAGATAGTGACTCGAATGTTGTTGGTGAGAATTGAACTGGCTTCGACCTGGTTTTGCTGGTTAATGCGTTCCCACCAATGTGTCTTCGTCTCGATCAACAGCTCTCGAAACGCCGGAGGAACACCGACAATCTCTGAAAACTCCGGATCGTACTTGGTCCCTATGTATCCTATGAGCGCAAACACGAAGAAGACTGTGAACGACGTCGCGGTATAGCGCCACGTGCGACGAAACGTCCTGGGAAACTCTTCGGTGAAGAATTTGCGGATCCTTCGTCCGCCCTGAGCATCAGCCCGATAGATTCGTCCATGAGCCCGGATCACCAAACTGTTGAGATAATTGATCAGGCGCGGATCGCGAGATTCAGCTCTGGCGATTGCGAGGTCCGACGCTGTACGGCGATAAATATGACCCAACTCGCGGACTTCTTCGCGATGCAGTCGACGCAGACTGGATCGATCAAGAAGAATCAGGAGATCTTCTAATCGCTGCCACGAATTCTTTCGCTGGTTTACGAAACGATCGATAGACACAAAACGAGAATAAGAGAAATCAGCGGAAAATAATAGGTCCTTATGTCCTATAGTCCTATATCCTATAAGTCGTACAGGTGCCATAGGTCCTATTAGTCCTATGAAAATCATGGATCGCATCGTCGAGTGTGTACCGAACTTCAGTGAAGGTCGAAAGCCGGAAACGGTTGAAAAAATTGCTCAAGCAATCGGCTCAGTAGAGACCGCCTGCATTCTGAACACTCACATCGATCCCGACCACAATCGCTCTGTGATCACGTTCGTAGCTGCTCCGGATCGAATTGTCGAAGCCGCATTCAAGGGGGTATCCGTCGCAACAGAATTGATCGACATGCGAACTCACAGCGGCGTTCACCCTCGATTAGGCGCGACCGATGTACTGCCATTCGTTCCTGTTCGCGGCGTTACTCTGGACGTGTGTGTTGAGCTGGCTCATCAGGCAGGCGAGCGCATCGCTCGCGAGCTGGAAATCCCTGTCTTCTTCTACGAGCGAGCGGCGCTAAAACCCAATCGCATGAATCTCGAAGATGTGCGCCGCGGAGCCCTTGAACTACTCAGAGATCAAATCGGATCAGTTCCGGATCGTCATCCAGATGTTGGTCTACCAGTGGTACATCCCACCGCAGGCGCGATCGCCGTAGGCGCCCGGCCGTTTCTGATCGCATTTAACGTGAACTTACGGACGAGCGATGTTCGAGTAGCCAGGGCGATCGCCCGCAGGATCAGAGCACGGACTGGCGGATTGCCCTTTCTGAAAGCACTTGGCTTTGAACTTCTCACCCGAGGCATGGTCCAGGTTTCCATGAATCTGGTTAACTACGGTGAGACGGGTATGACGAAGGCCTATAAAGCGGTAGCGGATGAAGCGAAGAGACTTGGTGTCGAGATCGCGGGCACCGAGATCGTTGGCCTGGTCCCGCAGGACGCGCTCGACCGCGACGCCGAGTACTTTGCCAAACTCGAGAACTTTCACGAGGGATTGGTTCTCGAGAACCGCATAGCCGAATGTTAAATGCGCAAGTGACATTGGGTACTGTTTTGGAGTGCGGTGGCAAGCGAAGCGCGACACCGCTTTTGGTGAAATTGGCCGGAAGAATTCAAAGCGGTGTCGCGCTTCGCTTGCCATCGCACTCCAAAATACGTGAAGTGGCGCAATTTGACCGGACAACCCGGAAGTCCTCCTTCAGATTCCAACCGCTCACACACTCCCCACTTCAACCCCGGGGATGTTCAAGAGTTCCAACCTCGATAGTCTGCCGGTTGAACTCGAACTGATTCCCGATTCCCACGGAGGTTTTCAATGAAATCGATCTTATCAGGATTGATGGCCCTCACCGTTCTGCTGATTCTTTGTCCCAATCTCCTTGCTAACACGAATCCGGAAGTACTCGCTCGCAACGTGCTTTCTGATGACCGGCGCGAAGCTGACGCAGCAGTAGCGGAATTGCGAGCTGCAGGTCCAGACGGACTGAATGTGCTGCTTCAACTCTACCGCGAGGAAATACAAAAACAGATCGCCGGCTCTTCACAGTCTGAGAAGTGGGAACGACTTCACGCTGCGCTGGATGAAGTCAGTCAGCAACGCGACAGCTACCTCTCCGGTCTGTACTGGTATACGGATCTAAGTGCGGCCAAAAATGCTTCGCGAGAGAGTGGCAAACCGATTCTGTCACTTCGATTACTCGGGAGGCTGAATGAGGAATTCAGTTGCGCGAACAGCAGGTTCTTTCGCTCAGTACTCTATTCCAACAAGGAAGTATCAAAAATCCTTCGAGAGCATTTCGTTCTGCATTGGCAGTCAGTGCGGCCTGCACCTCGCATCACCATTGACTTCGGTGACGGAAGGAAACTGCAGGGCACGATCACCGGCAACAGCATTCACTATGTGCTCGACTCTGAAGGACGACCGATCGATGCTCTACCGGGTCTTTATGGACCAAAAGCGTTTCTACGGTCGCTTAGCAAGATCCAGCAGCTTTACGATCAAGTAAAAGGAATCCAGTATCCGGCACGTGTAAGAATGCTGAATGATTATCACCGTCTTGCGATTAACTCGACGACGTCCGAGTGGCTGAGCGATGTGCAAAAGGTCGGTGGCAAAACCCCAGAAGGTTGGGTAGTCAGCACTAATCCGGATCGGACCATCCGTGCGATCGACATCGCGCCGTTAGCCATCACCAAGGCTGCGACGGAGGTCAACATTCTACGAGCAATGACTCGCGGCGCCGAATCCTTAGGTGCAGTAACTGATGAAGCTACGTGGACCCGGATCGCCCTACAACACATCAGCGACGCTCAACTCGATGATCAAAGTATCCAGCTGATCCGAAAGCAAACTCAAAAGCTGCTTGCGGTGAACGATAAGTCGGGGAGGTCAGCTGAAGACAAGCTGGCGAGCTTGCTGCAAAAGCTACAGCTGAGCATTGCCCTGGACACTGTGAGGAACGAATACCTACTGCGAAGTAAGCTCCATGCGTGGCTGGTAGCAGACCCCTCACGGAACGATGTCGACAAGTTCAATGACAAGGTTTATGCGGAACTTTTTCTGACGCCAAAAACTGATCCGTGGCTCGGGCTGTTCTCACCCGAGACGTATAT
>JBKPAC010000175.1:0-13347 GCA_046726175.1 Acidobacteriota bacterium | reverse complement strand
GCCGTCACCTGAATGATTTTCCCAGACTCTGCGAGCTTCTTCAGAAAAGGATAGTGATTCTTCTTGAACAAGCGGATGAATTCATCCGCATAACCCCACTTAGCCTTGTAGTAATACTCAACTACGTACGGCTTGTCCGTCGACTGCGCAGTTTGAGCATGAACAACCGTGTAGACGATCAGACACAACATAGAAGCAGCTACAGCCGACAAAATGTTTGTTCTCAAGAAAGCGATTCGCAATGTCATCGAAATGTTCCTCGCGTCTTTTATGGTGAACTTATTTTGATTATTTGAAAATAGTACTGTGGCGGTAGATTTCATTCCTACGTCCTACCGTCTTGCTTCACACCCGCATGCGGCCCAACGACGTTTAGTTGGCCCTCGATCGCGGAATCCACCTGCCGACTGTTTGCGAGTATCTTTCATATGACTCGCCAAACCGTTGTCGGAGGGCCGGCTCCTCGTAAAACACGACGAACAAGTACACCAAAACCATGAAAATTCCAGCCTCAATGATAATCGCTTTCGACATGAACAATATGGCCTCACCGATTAGTATGGTCACAACCGAAACGTACATCGGGTTCCGCACATATTTATAGAGACCTCGTACAACTAGATGTTTAGGCGGGTCAACTGGCGCTAATGTTCCTCGTCCCTCCGAAAAGAATTGCCAAATGCACCAAAGCAATCCGGCAGCGCCAATCATTATTAAAGGAATGCCGAAATATCGAAGCGCGTTACGGTCCAAGAAAATCCCTTCGTCTCCGGACGAAATAATCCAATAGGGAATTAGGACCGTGACCGTTCCCGGCAGCAGGAATGTAAAGAAAAGGCTGCGAAGTAAGAGCATAATTGTGCTTGAATGGCTGTAAACCTCAGTTTGTTCATCGCGTCCGTCAATCGTCGCCGACCAACTACGACCCCACCCCGCACGTTGGGCCGATTCATTCTGCGTGCCATGACGAGTGTGAATCGGCCTTTCGAATGTCCGGCGGCAGCCACGGCTAATCCTGTTCAGTTGGATGCCGCTCCGAAAGTTTCCTTACACTTAGAAATTGACCCGGACGGCAAACTGGAAGGCGCGCGGCCCGCCCGTTCCGAAAACCCCTCCTGCAGTCTGTATAGCTGATCCAAACGTTGAAGAACGTAAAAAGCCCGGGTCCGCTGGGTTAGCGCTGTCCCGCAGCAACGTATTTTGGAACCCGGAAAAGTTCACGTTATTCACGCCACGAATGTTTGTGATATTGAATAAGTTGAACACCTCTGCAATACCCTGAATATTGAAATTCTCACTGAACCTGAATGTTTTAGTCAGCCGGAGGTCCAACGATTGGAACGAATCGCCGAGGTGTAGATCATCTAGAACTAGTGGGAGGCGGCTGGCCACCGGACGTCCGGTGTTGAACTGGTTGATGAAGGCGTTCAACTCCGACCCTGTGCGGAATGTCCGCCCTCCGGCGTTGCGCTGCAGTACCGGGATGCGAGTGCCACCAATATCGGGCGGCAGCTGAATATCAAACGGCACATCTGAAGCGAGTGTGTAGATTGGCGACAGCTGGAATCGATAGGGCATATCGATTACGGCATGGAAAGTGAACCGATGACGCTCTTCGTTCGGCGGCGGCCCTTTGTCGAGTCGCAGATTGTTTGGATTAAGAGGTGGGACCTGGAACGGGATCTGATCGTCGTTCGAGAAATTGAAGGACTTTTGAAGTGTGTAGGATGCATTGAAGCTGTAACGATTCGAGAAACGCTTCTGCACGTTCAATAGCAGACCGTCATACCAGGTCTTGACCGAGGATTCGATATTGACAACATCATCGTTTCCGCCAATCGCGGGATTAAACACCGGGCCAATGAATCGTCCGATGATGAACTTTGACCCAAATGCGTGAATGTAATCGGCTGACAAAATCAGATCGCGTGTGAGTTCACGCTGAAACCCGAGATTGAATTGCTGCACGTAAGGTGTGCTGAGATTGTGGTCCAGAATGTTTATGCCAATCCCAACGCCGGTCAGCGCTGTACCGGTGAATGGGTTCGCCAGCGTGGGAGTTCCGGGCACGAAGTTGCCTGCTGCATCGAGTACAGAGCCGAGACGTACCTGGATCGCGAGCTTGCGGCCATCCAATAATCGCTCCAGCAGCGGGACCTCGAGCACGATCCGGTCATAGTAGATGCCGTAGCCACCACGAATTGACGTACGTCCATTACTCCACGGATCCCAGTTGAAGCCGACACGCGGCGCGAAATTGTTGTATTCACGGCTGCGCGAAGTGCCTACAAAGGGGAGCAGGATGGGATTGATCTCATTGAAGTGCTTCAGATTCTTTACATCGGTATCGACCTCCCACCGCAGGCCGAGATTGAGCGTGAAGTTCGGCCTCACTTTCCAATCATCTTGTCCATAGAATGCAAAGTAATAGTTGTCTAGATCATCGACAGTCGGCGGGCGCACTGGTGCAGTGGAGCGAATCGTATCGGCAATTACGATATCGTTGTCGTTAACTTGACCATCACCGTTGCGGTCGCGCGTAGCAAAATCCTCCGTCGTTTCGATTGTTCCGGACCCAAAGAGATCAAAGACCGCGCCCGCGTCGATACGCTGGAACTCACCACCAAACTTCAGCGCGTGGGCGCCTGTTGTCCAACTGAGATTGTCGCGAAACTGCGCGCGATTCTGGGGTGTCTGCTGTGGAATGCGGAAGTTGCCACCGTCCTGCACCGAAGGAAACCGTATCTCATTTCTGTTCTCCACAAACGAAGGAATACGGTTGAGAAAATTGTTTTCGTGAAACACGAAATCGTTGAGCACCCGCGGGGAGAAAGTATGTGTCCAGTTGTAGACAAATGCGTGGTAACGGTTGAACGAGTGTTGCCGGTTGTCAGCCGTACCGATGGGCCTACGAAGACTGCCCCGATCGACATCGTCTTCACGTTGCTCTGAATAACGGAACGCCATTCGATCATTTTTGCCGACTTGCCAATCCCCGCGCCCAGTAAAGAGCAGATCATTGAGCGGAGCTTGCGAGAAACTGGTCACCACGCGGCGGGCAGTTAAATCGCGCACTCCAGTGATCACCACTCCGTCCTGGTTGCGGTATTCAAACGCAGCGAAGAACCACGCGCGGTCACCTTTAATCGGGCCGCCGATAGACGCTGCGTATTGTTCGCGATCAAACGGAGGCCTGCCTTGAGCGGCTACCAGACTGCGGTCGAGGGTTGGCAACACGGATGACAGTCGGCTGTTGCGAAAGAAGAACGCACCTGACCCATGAAATTCATTTGAACCGGATTTAGTAACGATATTGATTGCAGATGAGGCTGAGCGGCCAACTTCCGCTGTGAATCTATTGGTGGCAATCTGAAACTCGCCAATACCATCCTGTGGAAAATTCTGTAACGTTCCACCCACAACGTCATCATTGTTATCAGCACCATCAACTGCAATATTTCCGCCACGACCGAGTTGCCCTGCCGAAGAGACTTCAATAGTCGTTGTTTTGGTTGGGTCGTAGTTTGGCGCTGGGGCGTTGCCTGGAATCAGAAATGCGAGATCCAGAAAATTGCGGCCATTGAGCGGCAGGTTGGTGAGTGTACGCTCGTTGATAACACCGGAGATCTGCGAGGTGTTCGTGTCCACGCTGAGCACGTCGGAAGGCGTGACTATAACTGTCTCCTGCGCGCCGGCGGGTTTTAGCGTAACGTTGATCGCGGGCACCTCACCGACATTCAACGCCACGTTCTCTACAACAGCCGGAGCAAAATTTGTCGCCTCCACGCGAATCTCGTAGGTAGCAGGTGGCAGGTTCTGAAACGTGTAGATACCTTCGGCGCTGGCAGTTGTTTCTCGCGTTTGGCCCGTAGCTTTGTTTTTCACAATGACCCGCGAGTTAGGTACAGCGGCTCCATTGGTATCCGTTACGAGTCCGCTAATACCTGCAGTACCAAGTTGTGCGAATACGACAACGATTGAGGAAAGGACAACTGAAGGTAATAACGTCGCTGCGAAGAGTTTTCGTGAGAACATGTCTCATCCTCCTTTTAAGCGGTAAGAGACGAAGGGTGCCGCGAGCTAAGAAACCTTTGATTGGTTATTCGGGGGGATCGCTTCACCTCCTTAGCTGATGACAGGATGTAAGCGAGTGAGCAGCTTAGGATCTGTTACTTGGAGCTGGCGAAGTATACTCCGCTCGGAAAGCTATTGGGAATCTAAGTGTAGGATCAAAACCCCAAGGTCGCGGGTTCGACCCTCCCGCGCTACCAATCGAGGCTGCGTTATAAGCGCCGGCCGCTTTTCGCTTGTGTCCAATTTCTTTGAAGCTCTTCAGAAGTCGGCGTCAACGAAACCACCGGTTGCCCTATTGAGCTAGCCACCCAACGTTGATATATTAAACACCACAAACGAACCAAGCTCTCTTCCATTCCACTACCGTCCGTTGAGGGTTCTTCAGCGCGGTCGTCTACTCAGTTCTCGTCGCTGAATTTCCAGAGCGGATGTAACGACCAAGGAAGGACTTCATCTGTGAGTTTTCAACAAACCTCTAACTAATATTCTCGAATCCCTCTAACCCTGACGGCAGGGAGGACGTCGATTCGCAGGAGGCCTGCCAATGGAAAACAAGAGAGACGTTGTTGTTGGTATCGGTGGAGCTGCTGGCGACGGATTAGACAAGTCCGGCGACACGATAGCGAAAACTTGTAGTCGTCTTGGGCTCTACGTATCTGCCTACAACAGCTACCAATCGGTGATTCGGGGTGGCCATATCTGGTTGCGTGTGCGCATAGCCGAGAAAAAGGTCTCATCGCATGGCGATCATCTGAACGTGCTTATCGCACTAAATCAAGATGCAATAGAACGTCACGCTCGCGAGGTCGAAGCCGGTGGCGCCATCATCTACAACTCCGACAAACTTACCTGCGATTCAACGCTCATAAATGGCCAGGTTTTGCCGGTCCCCTTGCCCATTAAAGAGATAACCAAATCTTTTGGGCGCCTTCAGCCCATCATGCAGAACACCGTAGCGCTGGGTGCTCTTCTCTATTTGCTAGGACTGGAATTTGAAATGGCCGCGAATGTGTTGGCAGATACGTTCAAACACAAGGGCGAAGCGGTCGTGGACCAGAACGTACGAGTCGCGCGAGCCGGGTACGACTACGCGAAAGATATTTCTGTTCCACTTGGTTACGAATGGGATTACACGCACATCCGAAGACCATTCATCACCGGTAACGAGGCTTTTGCGTTAGGAGCGGTAACAGCCGGCTGCAAGTTTTACTCAGCATATCCAATGACGCCAGCTTCGTCCATTCTGCATTGGATGGCAGCGCATGGGGCCAAGTGTGGTGTAGTAGTTAAGCAATGCGAGGATGAGTTAGCCGTTGTTAACGTGGCTGTCGGCGCAGGGCACGCCGGAGTGCGTGCGATGTGCGGCACCTCAGGCGGCGGTTTTGCTTTGATGACGGAGGCAATTGGACAGGCAGGAATGATCGAAGCGCCCGTAGTGATTATTGAGGTCCAGCGAGGCGGTCCATCTACTGGCATCCCTACCAAAACAGAGCAAGCTGATCTCAACCAGGTCTTTGGCGCCTCTCAGGGTGATTATCCTCGCGTGATCATTGCGCCAACCGACACTACCGACTGTTACTACACGGCCGTCGAGGCACACAACCTCGCGGAGAAGTACCAGCTTCCGGTCACCATTATTTCCGATCTGCTGCTCTCAGAGCATCCGGAGACAATTGAGGCTGATGCTTTACGCCATGAGGTGCCGATCGAACGTGGTGAAATCGTTTCCGACTGGTCTGATGAAAAAGGACAGTTCAAGCGATACGCATTTACTCGTTCAGGAGTCTCGCCACGTGCGTTGCCTGGCACGGAGGGAGCGATGTATGTAGCAGCCACGGACGAGCACGATGAGGAAGGCGTTGTGATCAGTGATGTTTTCACAACCCCACCGGTCCGACGCAAGATCCAGGAAAAGCGCATGCGTAAGGTCGATAAGGTCTTGCGGGAGCTAACTCCACCTAAACTTGAGGGTCTCCGCGATGCTGAGGTCACTCTGATCGGCTGGGGTTCGACGAAGGGCGTCATTGATGAAGCCGTTGCCTTGCTCGGTGAGCAGGGCATCCGCGCCAATCATCTCCAGGTTAAGTATCTTCATCCCTTTCACGCCAAGGAGATAGGCGAAATCCTTCGAGGTATGAAACGCACGATCTGTGTCGAGTGCAACTTTACCGGGCAGTTCGCTCGTCATCTCCGTGCAGAAACCGGCTTCGGAGTAAATGATTTGATCCTAAAGTATGATGGTGAACCATTTGAACCACATCACATCGTTGAACAGGTGCGCGCGATACTTCAAGGCGAGCCGCGTTCGACTGATGTAACGCTGGAAGAGGCACGAGAGATGGGCTATCACTACGTTCGTGTACACATGGCAGATAAGTTCCGACCCGGCAAGATTGAGAAGATTGCGGAGAGCGAATACGGCGAGCCAGTGTGGAAAGTTGAGATTGTAGGTCGTGACGGCGGCGAAAGGCGCGGTGATTTGTATATCGGTGTTGCTAGTGGCTCGACTTACGCATGGCAAGCTGCTAAAGCTTTGACAGCAGAGGCCGGATAAAGGCTCGCAGCTGCGGACTATAGAGTTAAGAGTCTAGAGTCACAAGCAACAGACCGGACTCCAGACTCAGGACTTCAGACTCAATAGGAGATTAGGACATGGCTACAGTAATTGAATTGCCAATTGAAACTTATGCTAGTGAGGTTGAACCAGACTGGTGTCCCGGGTGCGGTGATTTCGGAGTCCTTCGAGCGTTGGAAATCGCTGCTGGAAGGCTCGGCATTAAACCCAAGGACCTAATGGTGGTCTCCGGCATTGGCTGTTCATCCAACCTTCCCGGCTTCATCCATGCGTACGGCGTGCATAGCTTGCACGGGCGCGCCGTAGCTGTCGCTACCGGAATCAAGCTCGCCAATCACGACTTGAACGTAGTAATTACCGGCGGAGATGGCGATGGCTATGGAATCGGCCTGGGACATTTCATTCACGCGATGCGGCGCAATCTGGATTTAACTTACATTGTAATGAACAATCAGATCTACGGATTGACGACTGGTCAAGCGTCGCCCACAACAATGAAAGATGTGCGCACTAAGTCAACCCCGTTGGGCAATTTCGAATTGCCGATTAACCCAATCGCCTTAGCCCTTGTCTCCGGCGCAACCTATGTGGCGCGCGGCTTCTCAGGCGAAAACAAACACCTGGCTGATCTGTTTGCCGGGGCGATCGCACATAAAGGGTTTTCGCTGGTTGATGTTTTTAGTCCCTGCGTTACTTACAACAAGATCAATACGTATGATTACTTCCGGAAACGCAACTACAAGCTTGAGAGCGAGCCAGGCTACTCGGCTAACAATGTTGAAATTGCATTAGAGAAATCCTTCGAGTGGGGTGATCGAATCCCGATTGGTGTGTTCTACCAAAACCGACAACCTACTTATGAGGAACAGGAAGTGGCACTCAGTAATGGACCGCTGGTGCAGCAAAAGATTGGACTAAACAAAGAGACATTCACTGAACTCGTTGAGGAGTTCATGTAATCACATAGCTCCCGGCATGCTCCGGCAGGCAGCGATAGGAAGGGCTGTGGTCATTCCAACGATTTGATGGAAATCAAAGGCCCAATTCCTCGCTAATCATTTCCTCGACCGGCGATAGTGTCTCTGAAACGGCACAAACCTCATAATCTTCGATTCTGTGTTCCCAACATGCGTGTTCCAACTGTGCCGCTCTTCCCGTCCGAAGGATAAGTCCTTCGAATGCACCATCCTCCCGCATTAGGATCATGGCATGCCCTCTGCCATTCGGACCGACGAATTCTTGGATTAAGACTGGAAAGGTCATTTCTTTTCTCTCCGTCTTTTTTGCGTTTTGTGGGTTCGTACGGATGTCACTTGCACAGGGGATCCGCACGTGTAGAAAGTCTCCGTGGTACGTCGAATAATAATCCTGCAATGGTTCAGGTTCAAGTGATTTGTGCAGCTTGTTTTTTCTAATTGGAATGTGAGTTGAACTGGAAGATGGTTGGTCTCGAATCAAACTGCAAATCCCTGTTGTAAACTTGCTCCAATCTTCTAAACCCACAACCCGCGAGACGCGGCTGCGATATGCTTAGGCGCCAACAGAAATCTGCGTACCGAACGTTAAAGAGAGTATTACGGCTTCATCTCAGAAGGCTTCGTTTCCGCCGGTTTGAAGTCGAACTTCCCCTTGCCCTCCTGATAGAAAACGCAATCGCTTCCGGTCCGGCAACCGCTCACATGTACCCAGTTGCCGGGCATCAGTACGACCGATCCTGGTCCAAAATCTTTCGCTGTCGCCGCGTCCGTTCCTGTGTACCAAACACCGCTGATGATCACGTTCTTAATCTCGCTGCTGTGCGAGTGCAGCCCATTGTCAGTTCCCGCAGGAACCTTGCGCATCTGCGTGTAGGCTCCCGTCTTTGGGTCGCCAGAGAGAATGGCGAATTGCATCCCTGGTCTTTCCGGCAAGGCCGTCCACTTCAGCTCCGAGAATGAGACCATCATGGGGGTTGTAGTTTCTTCTTTCTGGCCACCAGTCGACACTGGTTTAGTATTTCGTTCCTGGGCATGCGTAGGTTCTTTCTGATTGATGGTGAAGGTGACTAGCCCAAGACTGAACACCCCCAGGATCACAAATAATTTCACAGTAGTTATCCTCCCCGTCAATTTGATGCTCTTAAATAGCTTCCTATTCGCGAGAGAAATGGAAAGCCGTTCGATCTTTTATCGGGAATGAGACCACTAAAACTCTCTGTGTTTCGAATTCTCTGTCGGCATTCATTGAGACAACCCTCTTTTTGAACAACCGGGAACCGTGGAGGCGCGCTGATGTTACAGTAGCCACCGCTAGCGAACAATCAAAGTTCCCCATGTGTTTCTCTTTTTATTACCTCTTGCTCTTTCCAAAACTTTTAGCTGTCACTTGTGAACACAGATTGATTTCTCCTGATTGACAAACTCTGACTCTGAAACTTGACCCTCGGTCACCGCTCGCCTTAGCACGAGGGAGGCTCAACCTTGAGGCGCGTCCCGCGGATTGTCGAACATCCAGGGAAACGCTGACAGTTATTTCCTGAAGCGTCACAGATCGCGGCTTCACCAACGCCCTCCACCTCGTTCTCGCTGACGAGCCTGTAGAGTGTTTTTATTTTTATGGTGAAGAGATTATTTGGATTTGGGCCGAACGACACTGTTGTCGAGGCGTACTCATTCGGACCAACCATCTCCCATGCACCATTTTGCGGAGGCGTTGTCTGGTCGCTTTCGGCTGAGGCACTGAACACTCCACTTCTGGCGAATGAGGCGAGGACTTTGAACGGCGGGCGCCCTGCCTCAGGTGGCGTCGTGACGGTGAGCAGCCAAGTGCCCTCGATTTGCGGCGCGACAGCCGCGACTCTGGCTTGAACACTTGGTACAAGGCCGCGGTCGTTTTCTCCTTCCACTGCCAGTGCCCAGAGGAGCACAAGCGTCAGAGTGGCAGCGATGCTAAAGAAGACTACTGAGCTACGTCTCATGTTTGATCTCCTTTTACTGGCTCAAGGTTTTTAGGTTAAGTACGCTTTCACCAAGACATGCACGCGCCGCCGGAAAACTCCCTCAGACTGTTCGGGGGAGTGATAAAATTCCCACTTCTTCCTGAGATCACACCATGTCGTCCACTTCTGATCAGCCGGGTCAAGTGACACAGCTCCTGGAACGTTGGTCTGGCGGCGATCAATCTGCGCTCGAGGAACTGACACCGCTGGTCTATAACGAACTTCGTAACGTGGCCGACGCGTACCTGCGCCGCGAGCGCCCCGACCACACGCTGCAGGCGACCGCGCTCGTCAACGAGGCGTACTTAAGACTCATTGGCCAGAAACACGGCCGTTGGGAGGGACGCAAGCACTTCTACGGCATCGCAGCCCGGCTGATGCGACAGGTATTAATAGAGCATGCTCGCAAGCACAAAGCTGAGAAGCGCGGGGGCGGGCGCGTGACTGTGACGTTGGACCACTACGACGAGGTCGCGGATACTCCCGACGTCGACATCCTCGCGGTCCATGAAGCCCTTGAACGGCTAGCGACGTTCGACGAGCAGCAGGCGCGCATAGTGGAGCTGCGTTTCTTCGGTGGGCTTTCGATTCAAGAGGCAGCCGAGACAATGGGAATCGGGCACGCTACGGTCGAGCGTGAGTGGAAGATGGCGCGGGCATGGCTCCGCAATGAGCTGAGGTAACGGCATCTACGCAGTTGCAGTTGAGGGGCAATGACAGAAGTCCTGCGCATGTATAGCTAAGAACCAATTCAGTTAGACAGGATGTCGCTACGCTGCGGTTATGACACCAGAACGCTGGCAGCACATTAAGGAAATCTTTTATGGGGCGCTTGAGCGGCCGCCTGCCGAGCGCGAGTCATTCATCCACTCAGCCTGCGGTAGCGACGACGAAACGCGCAGTCAGGTCGCGCAACTTATCTCGGCGCACGAGCAGACGGGCGAGTTCCTGGCCGTGCCCGCCTTTGATGTCGCAGCGATGTCGCTGGCTTACAGTAATCGTGAGAAGCTGATCCAAGGAGAGAGTATCGGGCACTACAAGGTCATCCGCGCAATCGGCACAGGTGGCATGGGCGAAGTTTACCTAGCCGAAGATACGCGGCTCGGTCGCAACGTGGCAATCAAACTTCTGCGCAGTTCGATCACAACTGAGACCGATCGGATTCAGAGATTCGAGCGTGAGGCACGTGCCGCCTCAGTACTGAATCATCCGAATCTCTGCACTATCCACGAAGTCGGAGAGATGGAGGACGGTCGTCCTTATATAGTCATGGAGTACATCGAGGGCATGACGCTCCGCCAGCGCATGATCCAAAGCCAGCTGCTGCTCTCAGAAGTTCTAGACATCGCCGGGCAGGTCGCGTCCGCCCTGACAGCCGCACATCAAGCGGGAATTGTCCACCGTGACATCAAACCGGAGAATATCACGCTCCGTCCAGACGGCATTGTTAAGGTTTTGGATTTCGGACTTGCCAAACTTACCGAGCAGCGACGTGACGCTGATTCAACGATGCCGACGCAACCTCTCGCTTATACGGAGACAGGCATGGTCATGGGTACCGCGCGCTACATGTCCCCGGAGCAAGCACGCGGGTACGCGGTAGACCCACGCACGGACATCTGGAGTCTAGGTGTTGTGATCTACGAGATGATGGCAGGACGTGTGCCTTTTGACGGCGCGACAAATACTGATGTTGTCGTCTCAGTGCTCGAGCGCGAACCAGCGCCATTGCTGAACCTCCTGCCCCAAGTTGCTGCAGAATTGGACCGCATCGTCACGAAGGCACTGCGCAAGAATCGGGAAGAGCGTTATAGCACAATCAAAGATCTTTGCCTCGATCTGAAGAATCTTGCACAAGAGTTGGAGCTCAAAGGCACAACTCCCTCTGCCACAGACCAGTTCGAACGCGCACAAACGATTAAGCTCAATCGGATAGACACTAAAGGCGAAGGCGAATTACACAACGTTCCGCAGACAAGCCAAGTGCACGCAAGCTTTACAGGTCATTTAACTGGAGCAAGCAAACCATCCAAAAGGCTTGTCACATTCGCTCTTCTTGGCGTGATATTCGTTGCAGTCCTCATGTTTACGTTCTGGACACCGTCGGTGCTTCGGAAATTCTTACAGCACCCACCAGAAAGAAGTTCCACAGCTGTCGCGGCGATGAAAGTCGTCCCCTTCACCAGCTTCGTTGGGCGAGAAGACCACGCCGACTTCTCTCCTGACGGAAACCAGTTGGCGTTCGTCTGGGACGGCGAGAAACATGACAACCCTGACATCTACGTTAAATCGCTCAACGGCGAAAGACCGCTACGAATCACGTCTGACCCAGCGATTGACATTCTTCCAGCATGGTCACCCGATGGCCAGAAAATCGCCTTCGTCCGCATCACCTTCGATGATCCGGACGAAGGTCGGTTCACCATCTATACGGTTCCCAGTCTGGGCAACGGCGCTGAACGCAAGCTGTTCACGCTGTCAGCGCCAACACAAAAGATTTCCTGGTCGCCCGATGGTAAGTTCATAGCAGCATCGGATAAAGATCCCGGGCAAGAGAGCGCAGCAGTATTCTTGTTCTCTCTGGATACCGGTGAAAAGCACCGTTTGACTTCGCCGCCCGCGAACATTTCGGGCGATTTCTGTCCGACGTTCTCGCCAGACGGTCAAAGCCTCGCCTTCATCCGGGCAACGAGTGACATAACGGCGGATGTTTATGTAATGCGTGCTGCAGGTGGCGAAGCTAAGCAACTCACCACCGATAGCCGATTGCGACGCTATGACCAAGGAGTGATCGGCGGCTTAGCTTGGAACGCAGACAGTCAAACGATCATCTTTTCGTCCGAAAGCGGAGGCAGCCCAAGCTTATGGAAGATCTCGATGTTCGGAGGAACTCCCGAGCGTCTTTCAGTAGGCGGAGTCGATGTGTTTTACCCAACAATTGCGGCGAACCGTCTGGCATTTACTCAGATCCATGGAGGGACGCCCGTTTATCAGATCGAAGCACCAAGTTCAACGCACCCATCGAGTGGCGCTATCAGATTAATCGCTTCTACGCGATCCAATTACTCACCGCAGTTTTCACCCGACGGCCAAAGTATTGCGTTTGAATCCGATCGTTCGGGCACTCATGAGATTTGGGTGTGTGATCACGACGGGACAAACCCGACACAGCTAACTAATTTCGGCGGCCCGCATGCCGGCTCGCCACGCTGGTCACCCGATGGTAAACAGATTGTCTTTGACGTGCATTCGTCGAACATGGGCCACATCTACACAGTCAGTGTCGAAGGCGGGCCGCCACGCCGTGTTACGTCTGAAACCTTTGACGAAGGTCTGCCAACGTGGTCGAGAGATGGAAAATGGATTTATTTTTGTTCGAACCGCAGCGGCGATCAACAACTGTGGAAGGTACCAGCCGAAGGAGGACAGGCACTGCAAGTGACGAGACGCGGCGGCTTCACTAGTTTTGAGTCCGTTGACGGCAAGTTCCTTTACTACAGCAAAGGTCCGCCAGGTGTTTGGCGAGTGCCCGTTGATGGCGGCGCAGAGACGCTAATTCTAGGCATCCCGCGGGCTGGCGGGTGGGGCGCGTGGGCGGTAGTGGATGATGGTATCTACTTCATCAACACGGCAGTGAAGGGCGCGTATGCGATTGATTTTTTCAGCTTTGCCACTCGCCAAGTGAAAAGGATCACAGTCATAGAGAATGTAAATGAATTTG